>JAISZO010000040.1 GCA_031269105.1 Planctomycetaceae bacterium
ACTGTAACGCTCTTTATTGCGCGCATTTCTGCCTGTTCGAGCGTTTTTGCCCGTTTGGGAAAACAATCTTTGATTCGCCGGGCGTTTACGCTTGTCGAATTGCTCGTTGTGATTGCGATTATCGGTGTGTTAATCGCGTTACTTTTACCAGCAGTTCAGGCAGCGCGTGAAGCGGCAAGAAGAATGCAGTGTTCGAACCATCAAAAACAAATTGGTCTCGCGCTGCACAACTTTGTGGATACCCACAAAAAATTTCCGTGCGGCGTGACGATGGGGTACAACCCGTCCAATAAGTCTCAATGGCACACAACCGACATGAACAGCGGTCAAGGCGCGGTTGGTTGGGCGGTGCGGACGTTGCCGTTTATCGAAAATGCGCCGCTGTACGATTCTATCGTGCAGAAATTTACAGACGCCGGTTGGGGTTCCAATCTTGTTACCGATTGGAACGCAAAGCCAATTGTTATCGCTGGAGATTTGGTGAGTACTCCGCTTTCCGTTTGGGTTTGTCCGTCCTGTCCGCGCGAAGCGGTTCTCAGTACGGAACCTCAACCCATTAAATTGGCGAAAGGAAATTACGTTGGTTTGATGGGACCATGGCGTGTTGGAAAATCCGAAAGACGCGACGTCTGCTCCGGCTGGAGTACGTCAACTTGGGATACCGGCGATACTTTCGATAACAATCGTTATAAAACATTGTCTGCAAGACAAGCCAATTGCAATACCGGCGATTACGGCGGACTGTTTTTTCAAGGACATCCGAGATTTGAAAATCAAGAAGGTTTTCAGCCCGGTTTGAACAGTATCAGC
Source organism: Planctomycetaceae bacterium (assembly GCA_031269105.1). Lineage (GTDB taxonomy): Bacteria > Planctomycetota > Planctomycetia > Pirellulales > Thermoguttaceae > WRMR01. The sequence goes on from JAISZO010000040.1 coordinate 811, forward strand.
GACGGAACGTCAAACACGTTGATGATTTCCGAAAAAGACGGCGGAGCGGTCAACGCTACCGTCGGGAAACGTTTTCCTGCGCCTTGGTATGGTCCCGGTATTCCGCAAGCCGTCGCCGACGTTTGTTTTTCGACCTATTACATGCCGAACACGAAAACGGCAAATAGCGGCAATGAATGTCCGGCGCACAGTTGCGCGGCAAGCAAACATACAGGCGGCGTCAACGGCGCTTTTGCCGACGCTTCGGTGCATTTTATATCCGATACGATTGAAGCGAGAATCTGGCGTTTTCTCGGCGACCGCGAAGACGGAAATGCAAGCTCGATTCCGTAACGCAAGTAACTAAAAAACGTAATATATCAGTAAAATTTTTCAATGAGGGTTTTAATTGTTTTGATGAAACCTTATTTTTATCTTATTTTCTTAACAAAACAACAAATAACCTTATTAACGAAACCCATTAGAAATAACAATACAAAAATGAATAGAGACAATAAGGTTGGATTTTAGAAAAGTCATTACTACTGAGGTTGTTTCGTCAGAAAAATAAGGTTTGTTGAAACAATGACAATATATTTTCATAAATTCCGCTGATATATTTCCAAAAAACAATATTTTGCGATTACAAATATCAGGGCGACGTCAAACGTCGCCCCCTCGTTATCGCAAACTTATGACAAAAACTTTCACTTTTTATAAAAACTATTCAAAATGAAAACATTAATATTGACTACGTTATTGACGTTAAGCGGTTTGTTCTTTTCAGGTTGTCAAAAAGGAATGGAACGTTGCGCCGTTGAAGGAACGGTAACGTTTCAAGGTCAGCCGGTTTCCGACGCAACAGTGATTATCCGTCCCGAAGCCGGAACCGACGCAGGCGTAAAAACCGACGCCGCCGGAAAATATGTCATTCCGAAAAATGAAGGTCCCATGCCCGGCAACGTGCAAATTATGGTCGAAAAATACACGGAAGCAAACGAAAAAGGAGGCGACGGACGGATGAGTAAAGTTTTCAAACCGGCGTTGCCGCCAAATGTTCAAAGCCAACTGAAACCGTTCACTTTAACGCGAGGAACAAATAAAATCGATTTGAATTTTGATCAATGAAAAGGTTTCAGCGGGCGGCGCGGCGTATGCAACGCATCAATCACGTCAAATAATTGAGTTTGGCGTTACACAACTTTGCCGCCGCTTATCAGGAACGACTTCAAACTTCAGATTTGAATATTCACGTAGATGGTTCATTCAAAAAATTTGATATTCAGATAGAACGTTTCAAAAACGCACGCCGCGTTTTCTTTTCGTAAATTCCCTCGATATATTTTTCTATTTCAACGCGGCGGATTCCGGTTGAGGAAACGCCGCCGCCAATTCTTCATAATACTTTTTATTGGCTGCGGAAATCGCCTCTAATTGCGGTTTGAAAATTTCGCGAATCGCTTCAAAATGTTTTTCCGCTTCTTTCTTTTCTCCGCTGCGAAGTAAAGCAACCGCAAGGTGTAATTGAAAAATCAATCCGCCCCCAGAAGAATTATAAGACTTCTCAAAACACGCAACGGCGTCTTGCAACTTGTTTTGGAGTAAAAAAACGAGTCCTTTCGTGTCAATAATCATCGCGTCGTTATTTGCCATAGCAAGAGCGTCGTCAATGATTTTCATCGCGTCGTCGCAATGTTCTTTTTTAGCGACGTCGTCGTCCGTTTGCTGATTGGCGATAAGAAACGCCAAATCGTTCTTGAATACCGGATTCTTCGGATTCAATTCGCATAACCGACGATAGAACGGAATCGTCTTTTCCTGCATGTTCCGAACCATCAAAAACGTAATCAGCCGAAGAATTTTTGGAGTCGATTCCTCTTGAGAAACGTCGTATTTTTCCGCCCATTTTTCCAGCCATTCGATTTGATTTTTTTTATAGTTGTAATCGCGCAACAATCCTAAAACCGGTTCAATAAAGATCGTTTCGTCCCGCGATTTGGCTTTGGTCTTTTCCATCTCTTCCTGAATAATTTTGAGCGATTGCGCTAAATCACCCGACGCGGCGTAATTTTTCGCTAACGGTAAAACCGTTTCTCCGCCCTGAACCGCCGCCGCCTCAAAATATTTTTGGGCAATATCAAGTTTATCGATACTAAAAAATCCCTGCCCAATGACCGAATTGAAAATGGCTAATTGCATTTGATCGTCGGCGCTTTCCAGTTTTTGATTCGCTAAACTCAGCCATTGTCGAGCAATTTTTTCCGCTTCGATAACGTCCTCGCGGCGAATGGCGCGGAGAAAGTCGTCTAAAATCGCCTGAAACGGCGGATCGAATCGCGAATAAAATCTTTGCATGATATTAGGATACAAAGACGTCGCTTTTTGAGCGTATTCATTTTCCACGTCCGTATCTCCTAATTTGTTTGCCAAATAAACGACGTCGCGATAAACTCCCGATTCGTTATTTCCTTTTTTAATCGCTTCGATTTTCGCCCGCAGAACTCCTCTTTCATTTCCGACTTTATCTTCGATATGAGCCAGCAAGAGAAACGTTCTATCCCATTTGGGTCTCGCGCCCGCTAATCCGCCTTGAATTTCTCTTGCTTTGACGATATTCGGATCGGTATTGGACGCTTTTTCCGCGCTTTGAATAAGGCGTTCTGCGCGAAGGTATTTATAAAGCGTTCCGTCTTTTTCTCCTTCCATTTTCATCAGCGTATTTTCAATCTCTGCAATCTCTTTGAGATTTCCCATATCCAATTCCAACAGTCCCACCTGAAAATATAACGGAATTGTTTTTTTCTCCGCCGCTTCTTTTCGCAATTGTTCCAAACGTTCTTTATTGAGTTTTAACGGCGTTTGTCCGTCGGCGCCCACATTTTTAAGACTATTGCCGATCTGAAGAAAGATTTCTTTTTCCGGCAGGTTTTGAAATTTTTGAATCGCTTCGTTAACGACTTCCCGCATCTCCCGCAAGTTTCCGATTTCAGACAAACGCATTACGCGAATCGCGTACCAAAGAGGAAGTCCGTCTTTATGATCATGAATAATCGACATGACCCGCTCGCTATCTTTTGTCGCTCTTAACAGATTATACAAACCTTCCAATTCTTGCAGAAACGTTAAGTCGTAACTATAAGTATTTTCCGCCAGTCGAATAGGAATCAGAATTCGTTCTTCGATTTCCGAGAATGCGTTTTCATTTTGCCGCGAAAAAATTTGTTCCATCAAAACTTTTGCCTGAAGTAAATCCACTTGCCAAGGAGGAATCACGTTTTTTTTATTTGACGGAATTTTTAAAATGTCCAATTGTTTTTGGATTTCATCCCAATTTTTTTCGGCGTTCGGTTTATTTCTGTTTTGCGAGTCTAACGCAGACGCAAGCCAGAACCTCGCCATTTGGTGGTTGTTTTGTTTATCCAATATTTTTCGTAAATATCCAATATATCGGGCAAGAATCATTTCGATATTATTCGTCATGCCGATTTGAGCGTACGCGCCGATTGCGCTTGTGTAAGCGATAATCATTTTATTGATATTGAGCGTCGTCGTCGCTTTATTTTCTTTTTCAAAATAATTGATGATTTTTAAGTAAACTTCAGCGCCTTGTTCCCAAAGAACCGCGCTTCCCAACTGTTCCGCATAGACGATAAGCGAATCAAAAATTAATTGGTCGTCGCCGGCGGGAATCGACGGTTCAAAAACGTTGCGGAATTTTTCGATGGATTTTGCCGGTTCGCCCTGAATTGCTAACAATCGAGCTTCAAACATCATCGCAATATTTTGTAAAGGACGTATTCTTTCCGCGCCCCGTCCGCGATTCCGTTCAATCCACTGATGAATCAATCGAATATTTTTTGCGGCGTTCGTCGCGTCGTTGTTTTCAAGATACGCCGAGACAAGCGGAATAAGAATGCCCAAATCATTTGATCTTAACGCTTCATTCCCTTTTTCCAGCGTTGCAATTCTGTTTTCCATATCTCCGTCAAACCGATACAAGTTTGCGAGTTGAATATATCCTAACGAAAATCTGCGGTTTGCGGCGATCATTTTTTGATAACGTCCAATGGTATCTTTTTTAGCGATTTCATAAGCTTCGATTCCTTTTTCCGCCCGAATACGAAATGCCTGTTGTTCCAAAAACGAGTTGATGAAACTTAACGCTATCGCGTTATTGGGATCAATCGAAATAATCTCTTTCAATTCGGAATCAATATCCGACGCGTTCGGATCCGTTTGATTATGCCCCAGACGGTATTCGTAGCGAATCAATAATTTTGAAACTCTTTTCGCGTTTTTCGCCGCTTCGTCTTCGTCGTTTTTTTCTGGAACGGGATTTCCTTCAAAATCTTTGTTATCAACAAACCAATTCATAATTTTATCGGCTTTTTCAGCGCGGGTCGCCAAAGGAAGTTGTTGAAATTCCGGCGTCGTGCAATTCAGCATGTTTTTATTATCGGCATGAAGCAACGTTACGTAACCGCTCGTCAATTCATTATCGCCGGGATTCAATCTCAACGCTTTTTCTATTAGTTCGTTAAAAAAAAGCGGTTCGTTTGGCGCTCGTTTCGTCAATTCGTATTTTCCTTCGGCAAGTAATCTGGCGCGCGTCTGAACAAGACATTTCCACGCTTCGGGATCATTCGGGCTTAACGGCAATAGAATTTGAATTGTTTCCAACATTCCATTGTGATCGGAAATTTTTCGTTGATTGTCAAGTATCCGCTTATTGATTTTCAATTCTTCGTCGCGGTCTTTAATTTCGCCGGACGCCCGCAAAATGCGTAAATAGTAAATCGCGTTGTTGCTGTCTTGCGAAATTTGAGCGTTTTCATCGTAAATTTGCGCCAAAGCCCGAACGACATTCATATCGGTCGGATTTTCTTTCTGATAAAGAACAAGCGGTTCTAACGATCTTCTGAAATTATCTTTATCGAGATTTTCAGAAATAGATCGAATAAGAAATTCGCCCTGATCTTTTGTTTGAAAATAATAAACGCCGCAGAGAATCGCTCCTAAAACGGTAAAACACGCAATCGTTCCCAGCAGCCATTTCCAACGAATCGTAAAAAGCGGACCGGAATATTCGTTTTTGTCCGCCGAAATTTGATTGTTATTGTTGTTTTCTCCACGCATAATCATAAACCTCCAAGAAGGGAATTTTTTTAAACTTAAAACTTTTGGCAACGATTCCGTCGTTACTGAAATGTCGCCTATTTTAACGACTCGCCCATTTTATTCAACAAAAATTTTTTATACAACGAACCGACTTTCGGAAATTCCCGCAACGGCAAAAGACGTAACGGGAGTTCCCAATATCTCTAAACGTTCAAAAACATCTTCCGTATTTTTCCGGTAAGTGTCGTAAATACGTAATATCACAATAGTCGCGTCAACGTGAGACGTCAGCGAATAAGCGACCGAAGACGCTTGAAAAGGCGGCGCAGATATGATAATTGCCGCGTAATGTTTTGAAAGTTCTTTCAATAACAAATCAAAATTACCGTCGTTGAAAATGTCAACGGGCGCGTCGGCGGGCGTTTCTCCGTCGGGCAAAAAATAAAGGAACGGCTGTTGGGAATCGCGAACAATGACGTCGTTCATTCCTAAACGCATCGATAAAATATCGGCAAGAGAACCTTTTCCTTCGATTCCCATGATTCTTCGTAATTTGGGATTTCCCGCAAACGTATCAATTAACAAAACGGGTTGTTTCTTGATTTGCGCCATTTTTTCGGCGATATTAACCGCAATTAACGCTTGACCGTCGTCTTTTCGGATGCTGGAAAGAAGGAATGTTTTTGCTTTATCGAAATGCTTTCCTTCTAAAAAATTATGACAAATTTCTTCGATGGATTGTTGAAAAATCCGTCGTTGTTTTCCGGTAAACGACGCGACTAATCCCGGACGCGGCATGCCGCCGATTGTTTCCAACGAAACTTGCGGAAACATAATTCTAAACTGACTCAAATGATAAAATCTTGCCGACAACATTTCAAGCTGCCATGCTAAAACGATTGGTATTATTAATCCGGCTATCGCCGCAAGAACCATTGATCGGTTGCGTTCTGAAAAATTCGCATTCGCTTCTTCATTCGTTTCCGATATTTTTTCTACCTGATCCCGCGCAAGTCTTTCCGTATCGATAACATGCAACCGCGATATCAACATTTCGTAAACTGTTTCATTGAGTTTTTTTTGTTTCGCCGTGTCGATAATACTGTTATACATTTCTATTTCTTTTCCGCGCGACGTATAATAAGACTTTTGAGTTTCTTCAAGCTGTTTCATTTTAATTTCCGACGATTCAATCGTATCCGTAAGACGAAGAATTTGTTCATGCGCTTCGCGCATTCGCGCGGCAAGCCATGCTTTTTTGGCTTCCGTTTTTAATTCTGGAATTAATTTCGAAATACTTTTTTCATTTTCGTCGATCTTTGTTTGAATCTTTTTAACGCTGAGCGCTTCTTCGCTGAATTTCTTCTTTATTTCGTATTCTTTCTTCAACGCGATCCCTTCTAATAGTAATTCGCGTATCCCGGGATGAATAAAAACTTCATATTCAACTGCGGAATCCGGAATTTCTTCAGGATTGTTCATTTTAACGACTTCTTTGCATTGTTCTATTTTTTGCCGCATTTCCGCGATGGACGCTTTTAATCGGGCGACGTCCAACTGAACGGACGACATTGCGCCGCCTTCCTGAAGTAAAAGCGTTGAATCTGTCGGCGGCGTTCCTCCGCGTTCAATCAATCGTTGCATAAGACGATTATATTCTTCTTCCTGATTGGAGATTTCCTGTTTTATTTGCGCAATAGTATTCTTTAACGACGTCGATACAAATTCCATTTCCGCCCGTTTTTTCGTTTCCATGTATTCAAAATAACTGTCGATCATCGCTTCCACGTAAAGTTTCGAAAGTTGTTTGTCGGGAGTCGTATAACTCACGATATACATGCTTGACGTTCCGCGTTGAGTCACGCTAATATTAGCGCTCAGCCATGTTGTCGGTTCTTCTTTTTTGAGTAAATCTTCGATATTGATATTTTTCTTTCCCGCTTCATCGACAATTCTTCCAAACGCTTGTTTCAACACCATTGGAGAATGAAACAATTGAAGTTGCGAATGGATCGCTCCTAAAATTTCATCGCGCCCCGCTCCTTGAGGAGCGTAAACGATATAAGGACGCTGAAAAGAAACTTGAATCCAGACGGACGCGGTATATTTTCCCTGAATCAAGAAAAAAATCGCGGCGGCGAGAACTGCCGCCAATACAACGCCGGACGGAATAATCCAATACCAGCGTCGCCAAAACGAAGTAATAAAAAGCAAAAACCGGAAATAAGGTTCGCGGAACGCTCGATTGATAATTTCGTTGGCGGACGCGGGAAGTTGTTCCAAATTGCGGACTTCGGCATTACGTTTCGGCGCGTTTGGTTCTTCTTTTTGCGTATGCTCGACTTCTGACATAATTTTCTAATAAAATAATAACTCGTTGTCGTTGTAAAAAACGGAATATCAAATTTTATGTTGTTTTGGCGACGGCTCAAGTTCCACTTTATGAAATACTTTTCCAATCCACAATATAATACAGATAAAAATCACAAAGGTTAAAAACAACATAATTCCGCCGGAAATATCGTCGCACACAACCGGCGTATTCTTTTTAAAATGAAAACTATCGATAAAGCCGGAAGCGTATTTGATTAAAAGCCCCGTAATCGTGATTCGTAAAGCGTTGACAAACAGCGCGACGGGAATCACAAGACAAAACAATAAAACGTTAATCCACCACGGACGTCGCATCAATAACGCCGCCGCGTATGCCGCAGCGATGACGGAGATTAAAACGCGAATACCGGAACATGCCGCGGCGACGTCAAGTTTTTGATTGTCGCTCATAATAATAACGTTGACTTGACGAATCGCCGGCTCTCCTAAAATTCGCAACATATAAGCGCTTAATTGAGCGGCAAGTTCCTGAAGTTTCGGACGAAGCGCTATTTCAAAACTTTGAGGACAAGGAAACATAAACGCCAGAAACAATAACGACGGCGCCGCCCAAAGGAAAATACGGCAACCGAAACAAATCAACGTTGCCGCGCAAATCCAAACGAGAATCGTCCAGGCGTCCAGCGTAACCATTGAGTAAACCATGATATAATACCGCATCGCCGCCCATATCGCCAGAATCGCCATTCCAAAAACAAGACCGAGAATGGAATCTCTCTTACTTTGTTTTTGAGGAATCGTATTTCGGCGCATCCACAAAAAATAAATAACAAAAGGAACGACAAAAAATCCGTGATGATAATCGACGACGTCGCGCCAAGTATTCGCTAAACTTTTGAGCGTATCCCAATAGGAAACAACCAACACGGCGACCATAAGAATTGTCAGAGCGGCAAAACGTACCGTTGATTGCGGTTTTTGAGAGGTTTCATAATTTGCGGCGCTTGCCTTTTTTTCTGTCGAAACGGTGGTTTGACGTAGGGAATTGTTTGATGCGGATTGCATTGCGCGGACGTTCGGTTCCGGTTTTGCCGCTTCGCGAATCGGAGTTTCGGAAAGGAACGGCGATTCTTCTTGAGCAATCGGAACAGACGCGGACGCTTCCGGCGCAGACGACGGTTCTGTAACAGATTGTTGCGGTAAAGACGATTCCTGGCGCTCCGATTGTTGAATCTGTTTTTTTTCCGTATCGCGTCTATCCGGTTCAACCGGCTCGTCCGTTTTATTTGCCGACCGGATTTCATTAAGATTAAGCTGAAACGGATTTGTCGAAGGTTGATTGAAATTATTGTTATCGTTCATCCTATTTTCCAGACAAAAATGGAGTGAATTTGCTGAAACTATTTTCTATATTTGATTTTACCTTGCTATAACGGCATTATAACAAAATTTTTATCAGAATACTAAAATTAGAGCGATTTTATCGCTTATCTGCACTATTATCCCCAGCAAAAACAAATCCGTTAATACAATAATTTTACTTTGTTTTGAAAAATTCCGCACGTATAATCGTGATAATTACCCAAGACGGCAAAATCCCTAATTTCAAAATAGCGATTGGACTTATTTGAGCGTCGGCAATCTCTCAAAACGTCTTCTTCGCGGCTTTGCGGTGAAATAGATTTTTAGAAGTTTTCCGTTAGATATTCTCAAGAATCGCGTTAATGCGTTCTTTTAATTGTTCAAAAGAACAATCGTTTCGCAAAATAAATTTTGCCGCAAGACGTTTTTTTTCTAACGGTATTTGCCGTTGGGTTCTCGCGTAATATTCTTCTTTTGTCCAGCCGCGCGACGCCGCGCGTTCTAAACGCAGATTCTCCGGCGTATCGATAAAAATCACCGCGTTGCAAAATTTGTCCCAACCGCCTTCCAACAAAAGCGGCGCATCGAGTAAAACCCACGTTTTTTTTTTCATCTTGGCGCGGTCGATTTGACTTTTTAAGAGCGTTGCAATTCGCGGAAGCGAAATTTTTTTCAGTTTGTCCAGATTTTCGTCTCCGGTTTTTGTTCCGCTAAAAACAATAGCGGCGAGTTTTCGGCGGTCGATTTCGCCGTTAATATCGAACGGAACGCCGCCCCACTCGTTACGAATAAGCGTTTTGACTTCGTCAAGAAGCAAGACGTCGTGTCCTAATTTGTCGGCGTCAAGAACAACCGCGCCGTCCCGCTTGCCGATAATTTGCGCGACCGTACTCTTTCCGCTTCCAATTCCGCCGACAAGACCAATGATTTTCATTTTTCTTTCATCGCTTTCTTACGTTTTTCAATCGTATCGCGTAATTGCTGCGCGTTCTGACGGATCGCCGGACGGTTTGTCGTTGCGTCGTCGTAAATGTAACTTTTTACGTTAATTTCGAGCGGCGGGACGTTGAGTTCTTTTTTCAAACGTTCCAATTCCGTTGCAAGACGTTGAATGTCGGCGGAGTATTTCGTTTCGGAATATGCGTTGTGCAGTTCTTCCGGGTCGTTTTGCAAATCATACAACTCCCATTCGTCAATGTCGTCGTAATAGTGAATCAGCTTGAAACGTCCGTCATAAACGCCTTCGTGCTTTTTGACCATGTGAACGGCGGGATATTCGTAATAGTGATAGTAATGGTACTTCCGCCAGTCGAACGGCGTTTTGCCTTCCAAAATCGGTACAAGAGAACGTCCCTGCATGTCGGCGGGAATTTCAACGCCCGCGACGTCGAGAAACGTTTCCGCAAAGTCCACATTAGAAACAATGTCATTGTTGACGCTCGACGGTTTGACATGGTCTTGCCAACGCACAATAAACGGCGTTTTATACGATTCTTTGAACATAAACCGCTTGTCAAACCATCCGTGTTCGCCGAGATAAAAACCCTGATCCGACGCATAAATCACAATCGTATTTTTCGCCAATTCGTTGTCGTCGATGTATTTCAAAACACGTCCGACGCTGTCGTCCACCGACGCGATAACGCTCATATAGTCTTTCATATAACATTGATACTTCCATTTTTTCAGAGCGTCCGGGTCGTCTTTCACCGTTTCAAATTCCTGTTTGCGTCCGTCGTACATTTTATGCCAGTCCGCTTTTTGCTCTTCCGTGAGCGAGCCGTCGATGTTGTTCAGCTTCAGGTCGAGCGGCGTAAGCGTTTCGGCAATTGTCATATCTTGTTCCAGCGCGGCGCGTCCGCGTCCGGCGTAATTGTCGTCAAACGTTTCGGGATAAGGAAAGACGCGGTCTTTGTATTTTTCATAAAATTCGGGATACGCCTGCCATTCCCGATGCGGCGCTTTATGCTGCAACATCAGCAAAAACGGCTTGGATTTGTCGCGTTGATTCAACCATTCCAGCGACAAGTTTGAGATAATTTCGGTCGTCCGTCCCGTATGAGAAACCTGTTCGCCGTTGCGTATCATTTTCGGATTGTAATACGGCCCCTGACCGATCAATATTTCGGAATAATCAAAACCGACAACCGGCGAAACAAGATGCCATTTGCCGACGATTGCCGTTTGATATCCCGCTTTTTGCAGCAGTTTCGGGAACGTTTGCTGCGTGTTGTCGAAACGGTCGTTGTTTGTTTTGAAACCGTTAATATGCGAATATTTTCCGGTTTGAATCACCGCACGCGACGGTCCGCAAATCGAATTGGTGACAACGCAATTCGTAAACCGCATTCCTTCTCGCGCCAGCCGGTCCATATTCGGCGTTTCGTTCCGGTTCGAGCCATACGCGCCGATTGATTGATACGCATGGTCGTCCGTGAAAATAAACACGATGTTCGGACGTGTGTCCGACGGATTCGATTGTTGAGTAGTCGTTGCGTTATTTGTTTTGGGAACTTGGACTATTTTTGTTTCTTTGTCCGCCGTAAGTTTCACTAACGAAATCTCGCCGGAAAAAGCGGGTAATTTTGATTGATTATCCGAATCCGCGCCGACACGGTAGGCGATGTTCGGTTCACGCGGAACAAGTAACGGCAACTGTTTTTCCGCGACTTGTTTATCATCGACGAACAAAAGGAATTTTCTGTCCGTTGTGAATTGCGCTTTTGCTTTTACCCAACCGGAAACTTTTTCTGTCGATGAAATTTGATAACGCTCATTGTTTACGGTAGTTGTGAAAATCAATTTTCCGTCCTCAAGACGCAACGAATATCCTTGCGATTGACCGCCGACCGCGAGAATGACGCCGTCCGGTTTGTCCGAATGAAAAACAACTTCCGACGTCCACGCAAGATTCGCAAAAACAAGCGACGGCGTTTTCTTCAAATCAATGAAACTGTTTCCGTCGAAACGTTTTGCCGGCTCGCCGTTTTGACCTTTCGCGGCGGCAAGTTTTCCATGCGCCGTACCGTGATTTCCTTTGCCGGAAGAATCAACGATTTGTTCAGCGGAATCTTTTTCAAACGTAAACTCAAGACGCACGCCCGGTTTTTTTACCGCTTGATTCGTTTGGTTGTTCGTTTTGTTGCGAGCCGACGCGGGAAGATCGTTCGGCAATCCGTATTCCCACCAATCCGGTCTATCCGCATAATCGGGAATCCGATAATGAACATCCGTTTTCAGCCGTTCATATTCCTGTTCGAGTTCGCGGCGAAGTTCGGCATAATTCGGATCGTTGTAAAGATTTTTCAATTCATACGGATCGTTTTTCAAATCAAACAATTCCGTCCAATCCGTTTTGATTCCGTCTTTGGTCGCATATTTGAGAAGTTTCGCGTCGAGCGTCCGTACGGCGGTAACGTCCATCACGCGCGAATTTTGCTGACGTTCGGCAAAGTATTCATAAAACCACGATTTTCGCCAATCCGCCGGTTTTTTTCCTTCGAGAAGCGGACGCCAACTTCGTCCCTGAATTTCTTTGGGAATCGCCGCTCCCGCATAATCCAACAATGTCGGCGCGAGATCAATGTTGAGAATCGGTTCGTCCACAACGCGACCTTTTGCCGAATCGCCGAGTTTCGGAAAACGCACTAAAAATGGAATCCGTAAACTTTCTTCATACGCGCTGCGTTTGTCGCCGAGTCCATGTTCGCCGAAATAATAACCATTATCGCTTGTGTAAATGACAATCGTATTTTCTGCATAACCAAGACGATCTAACGCATCGAGCAAACGTCCGAGATTTTGGTCATTTGCCTTCACGCATCGGAATTTGTCGAGATTCGCCGGAACAAGTCCGTTTTCCGAAATTTGTTCTTTATGAAACGGAACGCCTTGTTTTTCAAGATAAATCGCCTGAACGTCAAGATTCGGAACCGCCCGCGCCTGCTTGCCTTCGTAAAGCGCCGCGTTTCGTTCCGGCGGAGTTTGCGGACCATGCGGCGATTTGAGACCAACGACAGCCGACCACGATTTCCCTGTCTTTTTTTGCTCTTCTAAAAAGCGAATCGCATAATCGGTAATCACGTCATCCACCCAGCCGACGCTCGGCGTGTCTTCGCCCTGAACAATCAACGGACAATCAAAATAGCGTCCGTGTCCGATATAACTTGCGTGATAGTCGAATCCGGGACGCTCGCGTTGACTGTCCATGTGCCACTTACCGAAATACGCGGTGGTATAACCGGCGGCACGAAGTAGTGAAGCGTGTGTGACGGTATCCAACGGCAACGGACGAAAATTTGACGCAACGCCGTTTTCATGATTATAACGTCCGGTCAAAAACGCCGCCCGACTCGGCGCGCAAAGCGACGAAGACGCAAACGCATTCCGAAAACGCACGCCGGTTTCCGCAAGTTTATCCATATTCGGCGTATCAAACCAAGGATAACGCCCTTTGTCGCCTTGCTCTCTTTGAACAACGCCGACCTGATCGTAACGCTGATCGTCGGCATACACGAACAAAAAATTCGGACGCGTTTCCGATTGTTGAGCAATCGCATTGTTCGCATAAACTGTCAAGCAGAAAATTGTTATCGCAAAGAATAATTTTTTCATATTGGAACCTTTAATCAATTTTGTTCGATTGTATTGTTAGTTATTTCTGTTATTACGTCGCGACGTATTTGCATTCGCCGTCCTGCCGGTATTTACGCCGGTCATGTCGGGTTTGCCGGTTTGCAAAAAAGTTTCAAAAGCATGAGTCAATGGATCGTTGCTTTCTTTCATTTTTTGAAGTAATAATTGCCGGAGCCGTTCTAATTCTTTTTTCAATGGTATATCATTCGCAAGATTATTCAATGCCTGCGGATCGTTTTTGTAATCATAAAATTCGTGAAGCGTCCGTTTCAGGAACAAATCAACCCGCGCCGCAATTTCCGGATTGTCTGCGGCTGCCTGACGCATCGCGTTAAACGTTAAACCCGACTGCGATTCATTTCGGAAAATCAACTCGCCATCCGACCAAGGACTAAACAAATAACCGTAACGTTCCGTGTGGATTGCACGCATCGGAAAATCCTGACGCGCGGACGTTTGATAAAATGTCGTATAAACAGAATCGCGTTCCGGTTGTTTTTTTCCTTGCAAAAGAGAGACAAACGATTTGCCGTCCGTACCGTCAATTTGCGGTAATCCGATTGCTTCAAGAATTGTCGGCGTGAAATCAATACCGGAAATAAAATGCGTTTCGTCAACCTGTCCCGCTTGAATAACGCCGGGCAAACGCACAATCCAAGGCGTTTGATGACTCATCCGATACGCGTTGGTTTTTGCGAAAGGGAACGCCATTCCGTTGTCGCTTAAAAACATAACGAGCGTATTTTCTTCAAAACCGGATTCATGAAGAGCAAGCAAAATTTTTCCGACCGTTTCATCGCAACGATGCACCGACGTATAATACTGAGCGACTTCTTTACGGACGTCGGGAATATCGGGCAAAAACGCGGGAACTTCAACTTCTTCCGGTTGAATTGTTCTGCCGACTTCGGGAAATTTTTGATTGGCGTGTCTTGCGTTTTTTTCTTGTTCGCTTCCGGCAAACGGACGATGCGGGTCTTGCGAATTTGCCATCAAAAAGAACGGTTTTCCCGACTCTTTGGCTTGTTTGAAAAAGTCCGTACAATAAGCGTAAAATTTTTCAGGGTCGCGTCCGGAAACGAGTTCTTCCGCTTTAACAATCGCATTCCAATGAAATTTTTCAATCGGGGCGAGATGCGGAACTTTTGCCATAATTCCTTTGAAATATCCCGCTTTTTCAAGCGATTCCTGAAGCGTAGGGACGTCGGAACGAATCGGATTAAAACCTGTTCCGCCGTTATTATGCGGATAACGTCCGGTCATTAAAACCTGACGGCTCGGCTGACAAACGGACGCGGTAACAAACGCGCGTTTGAAAAGTATTCCCTGATTCGCCAATGCGTCAATGTGAGGAGTAATGTTGCGGATTTTATTACCGGTAACGCCTAAAGCGTCGTAATTCATATCGTCCGCCGTAATCAATAAAATGTTTAACGGCTTTCCGGTAAGCGTATTTTCCGCTCCCGAAAGAATACCGCTCATAAACATGACGCCGACAAATAACGCTGTAAAAATATGTTTTGTCATCAATTTATTAAAAAGGTTAAAAGGTTCGTTTTGATTGTTTAGATTTTTAAATTTTACAAAATCAATCATTTCTTTGTTTTTTTGACTTGAAATGTTTCGCTGATTTTGGAATTGCCGACCGTAAGTTTTAACGGCGTTGTTGCAGGCGAAACAAATTCTTTGGAAACATAATCCGTAATGGTTGCTTCCGTTTGTTTAGGATTTTCCGAATCCGGGTCGTAACCGGGCGGAAATTGAACGTCTTGTTTTTTCACCGTCACTTTGTATTCTCCCGGAACGGCTCCTGAAAAAGAACCATTGACTGCGACTTTTACTTGTCCCGATGAATTCGTTTTGCCATTACTATACCATTTTCCTTCAATTGGGTAAAGCATGACAATCGCGTCTGAAATCGGAGCGCCGTCTTCGTACTGGATTGTAAGAGCGCAAGGCGTTGTTTTGGGAAGATCGGCAGGTCGTCCGCCGTTTCCGCAACCGGAAACAATAAGTCCTGAAAGAACGCTCAACAAAACAAACGATAATCTCTGAAAACGTTTCATAATTTTTTTTGATAATCAGGTAACGATGAAACAAAACGCAAAGCGCCAAAATTTCAGCGCTTTGTTCAACGATTTCATAACGATCCTAAATCGCCTCCATTGATTGATCCCAACGCTCCCCAAACGCCAAATTCTGTTCTACCGGAATCAACGAGTTTGGCAGGATTCGTAGCGTTGGTTAATCTTCCGGTATCAACCGTCTCTGATGCAAAATGAACGGAACCGTCAACAAGCACGACTTGCGCTCCGCCAACATGATTACTTGATACGGTGTTAAAAGTTCTCGCTACAACGTCGCCGGTATTACTACTGCAACTCGGACCGTTAGGAGGTAAAAGCGTTGAAAAAGCATTTCGTGAAGGAAGTCCCTGACACCAACGGATTCCTTTCCAGCCGACAACATTATTGGTAGAAATGTATTCTCTTCCAACAACGTTAGCCAAACATGCCGCCGGTTTAGTATTGGCAATAATGTTTGCCTGATTTCCTTGAACAGCAGCCGTTGTATCAACAATCACACCGGCTTTTGGTTTTGACTTTTCATAATCGGCATAAATCACCGTTTCACCCAAAGCAAGCGTGTTACTGGTTCCGTCAATGATTGCACTGATTCGCCTTGCAATGCTTGGTTCTCCCTGAGCACTTTGCGTCATACTGACAAATCCTCGCGGATTATTAAATCTATTGGCAACACCGCCTGGTAAAGTTGCCTCAGGCCAATCTCCGACACAGGATATATAATTTGTTCTGCCCGGATCGCCGGGAGCTGTTTCCGATTTATTCGATCCTGCATCGGACGGACACAGAAAAGCCGGAATATCCAATCCCCAAATCACGCCTCTTCCATTTGGAATATCAATGAGATTGGGAGCTGTTGCATCCGGTGCATAAGCATCCGCATACAACGATCCTTGTTCCATATATGCGAAAAGCGGAACAAGAATACTCCGCCTCGCAACTATCGCTCCACCTGAATTGGGAACTTTTGGACCGCCAATTGCAGGCGGAAAAGAGTTTTGAGAGGAATGGTAATTGTGCAATGCCAACCCAAGTTGTTTGAGTTTGTTAGAACATTGCATTCTTCGTGCCGCTTCTCTTGCCGCTTGAACCGCCGGAAGAAGGAGAGCAATCAAAATTCCAATGATTGCTATTACGACCAAAAGTTCAACAAGCGTGAATCCTAATAATGAAGCGATGGTTTCAGCTTGACTTGACTTGACTTGACTTGACTTGACTTGACTTGACTTGACTTGCGCATAATGCATCCCTTTATCAAAAAATTTTGTTTTACTTGTGATTTGCTTAACCAAAATTTCATAGCAAATCGTTTCTGATAATCTTATTAAAGCAATTTCTATGCCAATGAGAAATTTCAGTGATTTTTATTTTTTTCCAGCAAATATCACGGAACGCCGTGATATTTGATAGGGAACCGTGATATTTGCCGGCGAAGTATTATGATCAGTTCGTTTTTAAAAACATAAACAATCGTCAACGCTCATTGATTTCAGAAATTTTAGGACGCCTCCGAAAAGCAACATTAAAATCGAGGAAGATTTTTTATTTTCAAGGTTTCAAAGCCAATTGTTGTTTAATTGATCGAATCACGCCTCCGATAGTTCCTACGCTGCGTCCTGAATAATCTTCCGCGTTTAATGAATTGATTTTTTCACGATAACCGCTCAAACGTGATGCAAACGAATCCATCGCGCATAAAGCGGATTGCGACAAAATGGCGTCGGGAGTTTTATCAAAATGAGTCAACGATAATAACAAACGCACTGCCGCGTCAACGTCGTCGTTTGTCCCAAAACGTCCTAGTATTTCTGCCGCGACAATTTGGACGCTTGGGCTGGAATCCTTTAACAAGTTTGAAACGGTTGATTTAAATTCCGCGAAAAGTTTTGACGTGGCATTGGTTGGGCGTTTGCCGTCAACTCCGGCAGCATCCGCCAACCGCAAAAGAATACCGACTGCCGCCCAATAACGGATCGCTTCTTCGGAATTTTCCGCTAGATCGAGGATTTTTTGCGTTGCCGTATTGCGATCCGTTGCCGCTTCCGCCGCTAAAACAACGGCGCTATAATTTTTACGGCTCAAAGAACAACCAAAATCATAAGGCGTTGATTTTTCGGCTCGTCTTAATAAAATGGATTCCTGAAAAAACTGGACGTCGCGAATTTCCAGCGAAATTTGACGCCGCGCTGTTTGCAATTCCTCCAATTTGGAACAATACTCCTCCGAACTGACAAGATTGTTGATCTCAAAAGGATCGGATTGAAGATCGTAAAGTTCTTCCGTCGGCTTTAATTCCCAAAAGAATTTTTGATGTTCGGGGAGTTTGTTTTGGCGATATAACTCCCGCCATGTTTGCGTCATTGGGGTTTGCAAAGAATAATTTCCCAAAGCGCCATAAATAATTTCCGGGTGAAAATTCCGCGCATAAACAAACCGTCCGTCGCTGACTGTTCGTATCAATTCAGGGCGTTCGTCAATTCTGGAACGGAAACCGTAAATATAACGGCGTTTTTCGGTTTCATATTTTCCGGCAAACGCTTTGCCCTGCATATATTCGGGAATTTTGATTCTTGCAATGCTCAAAATGGTAGGAGCCAAATCGACAAAAGAAATCAGACGTTCGGAAAATTTGCCGGAACAGTAATCTTTTGGAGTAAGATTTTTGAATTTTTCGGGAATGTAGATAATAAAAGGAACTCTCAATCCGCAATCCAACGGCGTTTGTTTATTGCGGGTTACTCCGCTTCCATGATCGCCGAAGAAAAAGACAATCGTATCGTCGGTTAAACCCGCGTCCTCCAATTCTTTCAGCCGAACGCCGCATTGTTCGTCCATTTGAGTTATCCGTTCAAGGTATTGCGTCCAGTTCCGGCGAGTTTCCGGCGTATCGGGGTGATAAGGCGGAATAGGAGTTTTTGACGGATCGCGTTTCAATGCGTATTCATTACGGATTTGACTTTCATGAGTGATCGTCATATTAAAAACGGCAAAAAACGGTTGACCGTTTTTACGTTTTTTCCAATGAGCATTGCGACTTGATTCGTCCCAGCAGCCGGAATGACTCGGTTCGACATTATAATCGGTTTTGACGTTATTGGTGCAATAATATCCGGCGTCGCGTAAATACTGAGGAAACAAACGGAATGATTGAGGAAGCGGTACGGAACTCCGGTGATTTTCCGCTCCCAATGACGCGGGATAACAACCGGCGATTATTGTCGTTCGTGCGGCGGAACATACCGGCGAATTTGACCAAGCATGAAGATAACGCACGCCTTTGGCGGCAAACGAATCCAAATTGGGAGTGTTTGACGCTGAAAAACCGTAGCATCCAAGATGCGGACCGACGTCTTCACATGTCAGCCAAAGAATGTTCGGACGAATATCGGTTGTTTCCTCCGCATTGACAAAAATATGCGAAGCAAAAAAGAAAACAACGCCGAATAACGTAAAAACAAGCGTTTTTAAAGCGGATAATGAAAAGGATATTTTATTCATGTTATTCATGACTTTCTTTTTCAATGTCAGTCGGCGTAATCCAACCGGCTTTCACGTTTTCGCCTTTTTGAAAACGCTCATAATAATTTCGATTTGCAGAAGCGTGAACATATTCGTCAAATATTTTACCATTACTCAAAATTCGCGGGTCTTGCTGAATTTTCAATTGCGAAAAAAGTTCTTCTTTTAAACTTTTGAGACGTTCCTGATGCTGCGAATCTTTTGACAAATTATTAAGACAATCGGGATCGTTTCGCAAATCATAAAGTTCTTCTTGCGGACGTTTGGCAAACGACCAATCCCAGTATTTTTTTTCTCCGCCGATTCTTCGGGCGTCAAGAACTTCCGTTTTTGACGGACCGCCGTCCGCATCCATGTAACCGGTTTCAGGATTACCGCCAGGCCAACGCCCCGTCTCGAAATTATGCAAATATAAAAATTCGTCTTTCACCAACGCTCGAATCGGATAACCTTCATCGTGCGGACGTCCTACGTCGTTACGTTCGCGACCAAGTAAAACGTGATTTCGCGATGGATCAACGTTTCCGTTTTTCGTTGAAGAAAAAATCGGAACAAGACTCTTTCCGGCGATCGGTTGCATTCCTGATTCCGCTTGCGAGATCTGCGCAATCTCTAAAAGCGTCGGCGCTACGTCGATAAAACTGACATAATCGTTGACAACCCGTCCCGGATTTTTTATTCCATTTTTCCACATCGCCGCAAAAGGAAGATGACACGAAATCTCATAAGATTGTCCTTTGGAACGCGGAAACGGCATTCCATTATCGGCGGTAACAATGACAATCGTATTGTCCAATTCACCGCGTTTTTCGAGATTTTCAAGCATCAGAACAATGTGTTTATCGAAGTATTCAATTTCCAAAGCGTGATCGAGCAAATCATTTCGGACAACTTCATTATCCGGCAAATATGCGGGAACGCGGTCAATATCCTGAAGTGATTTTTTCCCCAATGAAATGCCGGTTCCGTACTCGTAACTACGATGCGGTTCAACGCTTCCATACCAAAAACACCAAGGTTTGTCTTTGGGTTTGGCGTTGAGAAAATCTTCAAAATTTCCGGCGTAATCATTTTTTGAAATTCCGTTTGTCGGCGGTTGCAATGTACGTTTGTTAAACGGAGTTCCCGCCATTTGACGGTTAAGACCGTCTTTGTCTTTGGCAACGCCGGGCGCCCATCCTTTTTGCGTCATACCGACAAAATATCCATGTTTCGCTAACGATTCGGGATACGTCGTAAATTTTGCCGGAAAATAAGGAATATGATTTGCCGCTTCTTCTAATTGCCAAGGATTCCGACCGGTCAAAATGCAAGAGCGCGACGGCGCGCATTTGGCGTCGGGAGTGTAAGCATGAGTAAAACGGATCCCTTCTTTCGCAACACGATCAAAACCAGGCGTTTTTATCCAGGTATTTCCGTTTGCTCCAAAATAAGAATAAGAGGCGTCGTCCGCCATACAAATCAAAATGTTTGGACGATTATTATTACGTTTGTCTTTTTCGATTTGAGCCGCAGAAATATCAAACGTCAACACAAAAACCGGCAACAAACAAAGCGAAAATTTTTTCATAAGTTTCATAATGACTCTCTATGTCTCTATTGTTCCGTGCCGTTAAGGGAGAAAAGTTTAGGAATAGCGCCCCGAAACGTAAGTCGGAGTTAAATCGTCGCTTACGCTCCGATCCGCTATTTCTAAAATATCCACTTATTGGTGCGAAACAGTATAAAATGGATTTATTTTGAGGAAAGTTCAAAATCAAAGCGATTCTTTTTTCCTTTGGCAACAACGACATGAGGAATGTCCGTTTTTTCTTTCAAGGAATATTTTTCAGGAATGAGATGCGTTACTTTGGGCGGAGGCGGAACGACGTCCAACCGTCCGACAAAGCGTTGATCGTACTCCAGCGAAACTTTTGTAAATGTAGGAATAAATTCTCCCGGAACCGCTCCGTCGCCGACATTGGTTCCGGCTGTCGTCAAAGTATAATTCCCATTTGCGTCCGTCTGACCGTAAGCTGCGAAACCACCGGCAAAAACGGGAACAAAGATTACGTCAATTCCTTCCGCAGGCGTCCCGTCAACCTTAACGTTTCCTTGAACGATAACAGTTCCTAAATGATTTCCCCGATGACATCCAATTAAAATTGCGGAAAACGCAATGGAAAGAAATAAGTATTTTATAAAATATTGCATCATGTTTTTATTATAACGAAAGATTTTTTCATGGAAAAGACGCCGTTTCGCCGCCGTTAATAGAACCAAGTTCCGCCCAAACTCCGTAACTGAAATTTCCGTCGGTTGCGTTATGCGGCGAGCGGATTGAATCGCTTGCTTTTTCTAAATTTCTGGTTTCAATGGTATCGCTGACAAAACGAATACTTCCGTCAATCAATGCCGCATTAACGCCGCCGGTATGATTGCTGCTGGCGCTGATCCAAGTGAAATTTGCATAATCGTTTTGTCCTTGTTCCGTGCAGGAAGGGCTATTCGGCGGCAGTAACGTATTGAAAGAATAATTGATCGTATAATGGTCAAAAAAACGCACTCCTTTTTGATGTCCGTAATTATTGGGTAAGTCTTTGTTGACCGCCTGAACGGTTGGTTTAAGCGATCTTCTGTCCAGTGCGGCGTTCAGACAGGCAATTGGCGTACCGGTATATCTTCCGGCTCCTGAAATACCTGCGGCTAATCTTGCTTTAAGGTTTCCGCCTGTCGGCGACGTTTCTCTGTCGGTAACGACTCCTTCGGAAAAGAGAACGGTATTGCTTGTTCCGTCGGTGATTGCTTCAAAGCCAATATTTTTTCCGCCAATCACGGAAGCAAAACCTCCTGCGGCAAGCGGTAATTTGGGACCGACCTGACACCAGGCGCGCGGTAAGGAATAATCAGACGTTGCAACGCTCCCCGCCGCGACGACTGTGGACGTACTCAAATCCGCCAGTGAAACAAGATAGTTGTTATACATATGCGCCGGAGTACCTGTGGGAGTTGTTGGAGTCCACGCGCTGGAACCGCCGTCGGACGGACAAAGAAAATTTGGTAAGTTGATTTGTACGGCAGGAATTGCTTGTGCGCTCAACACGCCTGTTGCCGGTTTTGCAGCAATGATTCTGTCGTAAACAGGTTGTTGTTCGATATACGGCAACAGAACGGAAAGACCGCCGCCGCGAACAAATCGCAACTCGGCAAAAATTGATTCCTGCGACGCATGAGGAAAACGATTTTGCGTACTATGAAAGTTATGGATCGCTAATCCCAATTGCTTGAGATTGTTGGAACATTGCATTCGTCGCGCCGCTTCGCGCGCGGCTTGAACGGCGGGTAACAGAAGTGCGATTAACACGCCGATAATCGCAATGACGACGAGAAGTTCAACAAGCGTAAATCCTAACAGTGAAGCGATAATTCGTGCTTGATTTGATTTGCGCATATTGCGTCCTTTCATCAAAACTTTTGTTTGAGTTGGTGATTTGCTTAACGAAATTTCATAGCAAATCATTTTTAAATAATTCTTAAAAGCAATTTCTATGCCAATGAGAAATTTCAGTGATTTTTATCTTTTTTCCAGCAAATATCACGGAACGCCGTGATATTTGATAGAACGCTAGGATATTTGATAGCAAAAATGAAAAATGAGAGAAATTTTATTATTCACGTTGAGGGCATTTTATATTTCTCAATGCCAATAAATGGAGATTTTAAGAATGGTAGCCCGGAGGGTAAGCGACGGTTAATCCCTTCGCTTACGTTCGGGACGCCTTTTATGAATTTCTTAACAACATAACAAATTCATTTACGACAGCCCCACCGCGTTTTACGGCGGCGCGTTTTTTGAAAACGGTAGGATGAGAGACTCCCTCATTTTGTCCAAATAAATTTTTTGGTTCATCCGACAAGTTCGTACCTTGCGTTATGTATTGCCAAGATTTTGAGTTTGAAAAATTCGAGATCACGGAAACCGTATGCTTGTCTTTTCATGGTTTTGATTTTAT
>JAISZO010000187.1 GCA_031269105.1 Planctomycetaceae bacterium
AACCGGCGGAGCGTAATTCAACAAAAAATCGCCCGCGTAAATCGGATTGCCAACCGTTCCTCGCGCAAATCTGTCATGCGGAGCATACGGTTTCTTGGCGTCTGTTTCCAATTCCAAAATTTGATTTTCCATAGTTATTTTATTTTACCCCGCCGCGACAAAAAAATCAAGCGGGATTTGAGCGTGAATTTTGACATATTATAACGGTCTTGTCGCATAATTTTTCAAAAATGTCCATCTTTTTTTCATTTTCGTGCGTAGTCGAGTTAGAGTTTCGTTCCCATTCACTCCTGTTACGAGGTAAATCATGTCGCAAAAAGCTAAAACAGACGCGAAAAAATTGAAAAATTCGGCGAAAAAAGCGTTAAAAAAGAAAAAAATAGAAAATTATCCATTGGAAAGAATACAACCAAGCTCTTGTCAATCGCGGTGATTTTACGCTTTGGATTTCCGACGAGGCGATTCAACAATGGCGTCATGAAAATAAAGCGTGCAAGGTTGGATGCCCTTTTATTTATAGCGATTGAAACGATTCTGGCATTGCGCGAGTTGTTTCATTTGACCTATCGCGCCGCCGAAGGTTTTGTTTGCGGATTGGTTCGTTTGATGAAAATTGAAGCGCCAATTCCCAAATTCACGTCGCTTGCCAAACAAGGTTGACAAATTTTCTGGCGATGGGGGGCGTATAAATAAATGGAATGTTTATGAAACGTTGTTGCAACGCAACATGACGCCAATCATTTCGCCTCGCAAAGACGCGAAAATGAAAACGCTTTTCGGACCGAACCTGAAAAACCGAAACAAAGAATGTTAAAATACGGAAATAAAAATAAGACACCAAATACTCAATCATTTTACCAAACGGGGGACGCCAAAATTTTGTTGGAAATAATTGGGAAACAAGACCGTAATTTTCAACGGCATTTGTTCTATTGCGGCTTTTTTTCCAATTCGTCCGCTTTCGCGTAATCGGCGGCGGATTCTTCTTTAAGACCAATCGACTCGTAAACCATCGCGCGGTTGCGGTACGCTAAACTGTTGGACGGGTCGAGCGAAATCGCTTTTGTCAAATCGGCGCCGCTGTTTTCCGTATCGCCCAGCAAACGGTAAATCACGCCGCGATTCAAATACGCCGCCGCGTGCGACGGGTTTAACTCAATCGCTTTGTTATAGTCGTCAAACGCTTCGGGGAGTTTTCCCTGTTTCGCGTAAACAACGCCGCGAAGACAATAACCGCCTGCGTATTTGGGAAAAGTCGCGATCAATTTTGCGTAAGCTTCAAGCGCGCCCTCTGGGTTATTCAACATGCCGTAAACGATTCCAAGTTGATAATACCCTTCGCAAAGCTGCGGATTGATTTCGACGGCGGCGCTTGCGTCTTCCAGCGAACCGGAGAAATCGCTCAGCGATAATTTCGCCTGACTTCGACGCACCCGATAAATCGCTTCTTTCGGAGCAAGACGTATCGCTTCGTCAAAATCTTTCAGCGCCGCTTTGTTCCGACGCTTTTTTAAATACATCGTTCCGCGAGCGCCGTACGCTTTCGGTTTCAACGGATTGATTTGAATGACTTGCGTGTAATCTTGAATGGCAAGATCGTATTGTTTCTGTTTGGAATGAATCAATCCGCGATTCATATACGCGCGGTAATCGTCCGGCTTGATAGCAATCACGCGGTCGTATTCCAGAATCGCTTCGTCAAGACGTCCCATCATTTCAAACACGTTTCCGCGATTACCGTGCGCGACAATATGATTGGGCTTGAGACGAATCGCCGCGTCATAATCGTTCAAGGCGTCGGAAAATTCCTGACGTTCCGCGTAAATGTCGCCGCGCGCGACATAAAAATCCGGGTCGTCTGGTTGACAGGCGACGGCTTGATTGTAATCGTCAAACGCTTCCTGAAACCGTCCCATTCGCCGCCGCAAATTTCCGCAATTGAACAACGCCGCCGTATAATCCGGTTTCAATTCAATCGCCTTATGAAATTCGGCGAGAGCTTCTTCCAAACGATTTTGTTTTTTGAGCAAACACCCGCGATTATAATGAATCACCGGCTCGTCCGGCGATATTTTGAGGATTTTTTCGTAACATTCGATCGCTTCATCGAGCCGTTTTAATCTTTGCAATACCGTAGCGCGTCCGAAAAGAAATTCGGCGGATTCGGTGAAACTTTCGGCAAAATTTTCCGATAAAAGAGAATGTTCGTCCTTAATTTTTTGCCGTTCCAGAAGTTGTAACGCTTCCTGCCCGCGATTGCCGTTTCGTAGCGCTAATTTTGAATTTTTTGCCATAACGTTTATTCCAAGAGCCGAATGATTTTATTCGCGTTGAATAAAAATTGACGCAACCGTTCCTATCAAGATATTTTACAGGCGTTAAAAATGATACCGTATGAAACTATAGCATCAATTCTGCGTTTTGCGCACTCGCCGCCCGATAAATCCGTTGAAAATTTTTCGGACGGATTCTTAAAACCCGCATTTCCCCAACGATCCGGCAAATTCCACGACAATTTTCGTTGTTATTTCTAATCATCCGCCCCTTTCCGAACCTGCCGTGTTCGCGGGAACGAACTCGTCTCGCGTCTCGTCATGGCAGACCAAAACGTAAGCATTCGTCCCGCAGGGACGAGATCATCTATGACGATACGCTTTATCATCTCGCCCCGTGCGGGGCTTGATTGTTTTCGCGCGTCGCTTTTCCGGCGGTTTCACCGCCGGTTACGCATGATTTCGCCGCTGCGCAGCTACTCCTATGGCGTTTGGCTTTCACATATTGAAAATCAACGCTGGCACCTGGAATCTTAAACCTGGAATCTGGTATCTGATACCTATACCCCATTCGCCAACGACATGGCTATTTTGAACGATTGAAATTTAGGATTTAACAACGATGCCAACTTGATAAGCGCTGTTTCGTTAGCGAAAAGAGTATAGAACCTGACTCCTGCGAAGCGCCTCGCTCTTAAAACTCCAGCGAATTCATCCAAACAAATTTGAGATCGTCAATCGATTTATCGACGGCGATTTGATTGTCGGCGCGGATGATTAAGCGGTTATTATTCGTTACAACGCCTAATTTGCCGAAAGGAACGCCGCGAAGCTGCGTCTCAAATTTCTCCACATTGTCCGGCGCAACTTCGCAAAGAAAACGCGAATTTGATTCGCTGAATAAAAGCGAGTTGTTGCACGGCTTGCCGACGTCGTCGATGGGAATTTCTTCATGCGGTACGTTGTCGAGCGAAACGTCCGCGCCAAAACCGCCCGCAAAACACATTTCGGCAAGAGCGACGGCAAGTCCGCCTTCGCTCAAGTCGTGACAAGAACGGATAAAGCCCGACCGAATCGCGGCGTGAAGTTTTTCAAACGTGTTTTTCGCCGTCGCCGCGTCAACTTTCGGAACGTTTCCGCCTTCGAGACCGTTGACTAACGACAAGTGCGAGCCGCCGAGTTCGTTGAACGTGCGTCCGACAATATACAACAAATTGTCCGGCGTTTTAAAATCCATTGTGACGCATTGCGCAATGTTTTCAATTTGTCCCATTGCGCTGATAAGAAGCGACGGCGGAATTGAAATCGGTTCTTCGCGTCCCTCAGGTCGAAATTCATTGTTGAGTGAATCTTTACCGCTGACAAACGGCGTTCCGAACGCGAGAGAAAAATCATAGCACGCCTGCGCCGCGCGCACTAACGAACCCAGCGTTTCAGCGCGCTCCGTATTTCCCCAGCAAAAATTGTCGAGCAAAACAATCGTTGACGGATCGGTTCCCACCGCGACGCAATTACGAATCGTTTCGTCCATCGCGCTCGCCGCCATCCAATAGGTATCGTAATCGCCGTAATACGGATTCATGCCGCACGCAAGCGTCAATCCGCGCGTTGAATCCAAACGCGGACGAATCGCCGACGCGTCGCCCGGTCCGTCGTTCTTTTTACCGACAAGCGGTTTGATAACGCTGCCGCCTTGCACTTCGTGGTCGTACTGACGCACGATTTTATATTTGCTTGCGACATTCGGCGACGCAAGTATCCGTAGCAATGTCCGCGTGCAACAATTGTCGTTTTCATCAAACGTAAGACATTTCGGATCATTGTTATCAGAAGAGTTTTCGCTCAATTTTTTCCGCAACGGTTGAACGGACGGCGGTTCATAAACGGCGTCGCGCACGACATGCGGTCTTCCTTTATGCAAAAAACGCATATCGAGATCGGCGACGGTCGCGCCGCGATATTTCAAATGCAGCCGTCCGGTCGGACAAAACGTACCGAGAACAACCGCTTCAACGCCTTCGCTACCGCAAAGTTGTTTGAGTTCGTCCCATTTTTCCGGCGGCACGGCAAGTACCATTCGTTCTTGCGCTTCGGAAATCCAAATCTCCGTATAACTTAATCCCTGATATTTGAGCGGTGCGTTTTCGAGATCGACTTCCGCGCCGATTTTCTCTCCCATCTCGCCGATCGCGCTGGAAAAACCGCCCGCTCCGCAATCGGTGACAGCGTGAAACAAACGGCGGTCGCGTGCTTCGAGAAGAACGTCCAGCGTCATTTTTTCCGTGATCGCGTTTCCAATCTGCACCGCCCCGCCGGAAATACTGTCGCTTTCGCTTGTCAATTCCGCGCTGCTGAACGTCGCTCCGTGAATCCCGTCGCGTCCTGTTTGTCCGCCGATCGCGACAATCAAATCGTTTGGTTTCGTTTCATTGAACGACATATCGCGCGGAATAATCCCGACGCTTCCGCAATAAACCAACGGATTGCCGAGATAACGCGGGTCGAAATAAACCGCGCCGTTGATTGTCGGAATCCCCATCCGGTTGCCGTAATCGCGCACGCCGGCGACAACGCCGCGCATGATTCTTCGCGGATGCAAAATTCCTGGCGGAAGTTCGTTTTGCGGAAAATTCAATGGTCCGAAACAAAACACGTCGGTACTACAAATCGGTTTTGCCGACATGCCGACTCCCATTGTGTCGCGAATCACGCCGCCGATTCCGGTGTTCGCGCCGCCGTAAGGTTCTAACGCCGACGGATGATTATGCGTTTCAACTTTGAAACAGACATTGTATTCGTCGTCGAACCGCACCACGCCCGCGTTATCGACAAACACGCTGACGCAAAGATCATTATCGCCGCGCATTTTGCGAATCTGTTGCGTCGCGGCAAAAATCGTTTCTTTGAGCATGTTTTCATATTGTTTTTCGCCGCCGGCTCCTTTGTAGCGAATCCGTCCTGCCAGCGTTTTATGACTGCAATGTTCGCTCCACGTTTGGGCGATCGTTTCCAATTCCAAATCGGTCGGGTCGCGTTCCGCTTCGATAAAATGCGCGCGAATCGTCTGCATTTCCGCAAGCGACAGATAAAGTTGTCCTTTTTTACTCAACGTTGTTAAATCGCCGTCGTTCATTGTTCGGATCGGTACGGCGACAAGCTCGAAATGATAATCGGAACGGACGTCAAGACGATCAAACGGCAACGCGCCGAGAACGGTTTGCTCAATCGCGTCGTTGGCGAGAAGTTTCGCGCAGAGGTGGGAAATTCCGGCGGAATCGGTTCCGGCAATCCAATATTTTCGGAACGTCCGCACGGCTTCGACGTCAATTCCGAAATCTTGAATCGCTTTCATCGCGCTTTCCGCTACGGGATCGGTCACGCCGGGCTTAGGCAATACATAAACCGGCGCCGCCTCGACAGGCAACGCTGTTGCAGACGATTTAGCGGATAAATCGCCGGACGATTTAGGCGAAACAAGCAATTTTGCGTCGCCGACTTGCGCGGCAACAAACCTTTCGGCAACGGCGTCGGCAAAAAGTTGTTCCGCAAGCAGCCGCACTTGCGGTTCTTTGAGATTTCCCTGTACGAGATAGCCGCGTGCGGAAACGACGTTCAGTTGTCCGGTCATTCCCAAATCGGCGACGTCCGCCGTCGCCGCGTTTCCTTTACGATCCGGCTCGCCCGGACGCGGAAAAATGTCAATTTCCCAAAGCATATCGTTCTTTGTTCTTTCTTTGAATGAATCGCGAAATCCCATGAAATCGCGATATTTTATTTTTGTGAATCATTCTTGGTTGCCGCGTCAAAATGAATTTTTAAGATTTTTCTATTATAAAAGAAAATTGACAATACAAAACCCATACAAGATGCAACGTACTTTTTCACGCCAATAAATTGATTTTTGCGAATCGCTAAAAATGGTAAACGAAGCTTCGGCAATAGTAAAACCGTCGCTAAAAATTCCGCTGAAATGTTACGAATAAAACAACTATTTTCCCCATTTTAATTAGTCCCCCCTGAAAAAAGAGATAGTTTATTTTACGATTTTTGTTTGGCGATCCATTGACAAAAGTACGCGAGTTGCTCGCCAATCCTTTCAAATAACTCCTTGTAAAAATAAAGCGTGCGGGAAAACCCCGCTCCTTCAGCAAATTTAATAACTTTCTCATGTTGAACCCAAACGCACTGCCGATCGCATTCCCCTTCGCTGATGCAACAAACGTCCAAATCATGCAACGAATAAATTTTATGCTTGCTATTCTTCTCTTGCGTCAATAACTTTTGGGAAGTCGACAATAGTTGTTGAAATTCATAAGAAAGAATCCTGTCTCCTTTGTTGCGTTCAATATCGCGAACCAAACGACCCAACCGGTTTTTTAGATCGCGAATCTCGCGGTTCATGCGATT
>JAISZO010000054.1 GCA_031269105.1 Planctomycetaceae bacterium
AACACTTCTTCCCATTGTTTGCGGAGAATTTTGTTATAATTTTCCTGATCTGCCGGATTTTTTGTTTTACCGCCGCCGCCGATACCAGCTCCGTGTTTGGCGTCGCCCGGATAAATATAGATTCCGAGTTTCATTCCGCGTTGAAAACAGGCGTTGGCGAGTTCGTCGAGAACGTCGCCTTTGCCGTTTTTGTACGGCGTACTTTTGATACTGTAATCCGTCGTCTCCGTTTGCCACCAACAAAAACCGCCGACATGTTTTGCAACAAACAAAATCATTTTCGCGTCAAACGCTTCGGCGGCGTCAATCCATTGATTCACGTCAAGTTTTGCGGGATTGATTTTTTCAAGCGGCGTGGAAAGATTGTCGTATTCATGA
This sequence comes from Planctomycetaceae bacterium, assembly GCA_031269105.1. Classification (GTDB taxonomy): domain Bacteria; phylum Planctomycetota; class Planctomycetia; order Pirellulales; family Thermoguttaceae; genus WRMR01. The sequence continues at coordinate 379 of JAISZO010000054.1, forward strand.
TTTTGCCATGTACACGGGTCAAGACAGACAAACATAATCTGTTCCATCTCTTGCCACAACACCTGTTCCGGTAACGGCAACACGCGGCGCGGATATTTTGTTTCATCAACAATCGCCGCCGGTTCGTCGGCGAATGTGATTCCGGTAATGTTGAGAATAAAAATCCCAAACGTTATACACGCAAGTAAAATTGTTGTTAAAAATTTTTTCACGGGAACATATTCCTTTTGAGTTAGGACAGAAACGCGATACGCCGCGTCTCTGCCGCTGTTTTAAATGAACAAACGAAAATACGAAATAAAATTATCTTTTTCGTTATTCCATTGTTTCGTTGTTAAAAAATTAAAATGATTATCTTTGGCGTTTGGTTATACTCGTCGATACTTGAAATTTCTGTTTTTGAACACGGAACGCACGGAATACACAGAAAAAACACTAAAGATTCCGTGTTAAAAACAATAAAAACAAAAATCGAATTTGAAAGTAAAAAAGTATTCTCAAACGTTTTCAACGTAAAGTATAATCTCGCTAGACGAAAAATTCAATACTTTGAAATATCAATGGTCAACCTGACGAATTTTCCCTCGACCGTCAAATCAATTGGGTTTGTTCCGTTTGATTGAAGTTTTTTAGGAATGACATTATTCTTTTCGATGAAAGCGTTGTGTTTTTCCGCTTTCGCTTTTTGTTTCGTTTCGGGCAAAGTTGTTCCCTGCGAGTTGAATTGCAAATCTTCCGGCAAAGGAACATTTCGCATCAGAACAACTTTATATTCTCCCGCAGTAACACCGGAAACGCTATGATCCCGCAACGACGTCATAATTGCCGCAACGCCTTGTTTATTGGTTATCGCGCTACAGCCGCGAAGCGATTGTTCTTATTTATTGACAAGCGATACCAATACATATTCCACCGGCTTGCCGGCGTCCGTTACGGTGATTGTTACCGGATTCAATTTTGAATATTTTCTTGGCATAAGCGGATAATATCGGCGGCGCAAAAAAGCGCCAAAACATTTACTCGGCAGCAACATTGATTGGGATAAAACTCTTATTTCCTTCAAACGTGGTATCGCAAACATCCCGAAGCGCGACCGATCAAAATTGCCTATTCCGGTTTGGAATCATGGGAACGTCTACGAGATGAGAGATCGTCAACAGCAATTAAAAAATATACTCAACGTTAAACCCGGCGACGAATATGAAATTATCGGACAAGCGTCCAAGACTCCTTATCGAAAAGCGTATCAAGTTTACCCAGGACATTACGAAGAAGACCTGTGCGCCATGCAAGGAAAAAATCTCAGTTTAGCGGATCGGGAAACGTTACGTCGCGCAGGCAATCCAATAACGGAAGAAGATTTGGCAAGAAGTATTAAAACGCTCAAGTTAGACGACATGACGGACGCTGCGGCGGGCGTCCGAGAGATTCAACCGCTGGAAAGCGAGTTAGACGCGCTACGGCGTTCCGAGTCTTTCTTCAACCATTACACAGATAAACGTTGACGCCGTTAAGAATCCTTATTAAAATAGCTTCACTTTAAGTCATATAAGCTTAGAGTAAGTCTTTAACGGTTGTCTCATCATGTAAAACATGGGAATTTGGTATTGCAGCAAAGCAAAAATCCATGTTACGCTTCCGTTTTTGAAGGATCGCAACCTTTTTGACGAAGGACGTAACATGGAAGTGAAGTTGCATTATCGCACGGACCTGACGGACAAGCAATGGCAAATCATCAAAAAATGGATTCCCGAGCAGAAGAAAGACCCCAAACAAATTTGTCGAAGGCGAATCATCAACGCAATCCTTTATCTGGTTCGCACCGGGTGTCAATGGCGGAACCTCCCGTTGAGTTTTCCGAAGTGGAAAACCGTGTACAACGTGTTTTGGCATTGGCGAAATGACGGCATTTGGCAAAAAATTCATGACGCATTGAATCGTTTGGTACGTAAAAAACAGGGAAAAAAGCCAACGCCATCGGTTGGCATCATCGACAGTCAGTCGGTGAAAACGACGGAGAGCGGTGGAGATCATGGTTATGATAAAGCGAAAAACGTCAACGGATGCAAACGACATATTGTCGTTGATACGTTGGGATTGATCATGGTGATCGTCATACATACCGCCGACATTCAGGATCAGGACGGTGCGAAGTTGACGATCCAACTGCTCGTCGAACGCTTTGCCCGTTTGAAAGTGATTTTCGGCGACAGCGCCTATGGTCGATGCGGTTTGCCGGACTGGGTGAAGCAATGTTTCGGTTGGATTTTGCAAACGGTGTTGAGTCCGGTCGGCGTCAAAGGCTTCGTGATTTTGCCGAAACGCTGGATCGTGGAACGGACGTTCGCATGGATAGCGAAATATCGTCGCCACTCGAAAGATTACGAGCGAAACACCGAATCCAGCAAAGCCATGATCCACATCGCCATGACCGCAAGGATGCTAAAAAAACTCGAAAAACAAAATTTAACCGGTTAAAGACTTACTCTGAGGGGAAA
>JAISZO010000142.1 GCA_031269105.1 Planctomycetaceae bacterium
TTCTGCTAAACTTCTTCATAGCGGTGGTTCCTTGAAAAATGATGGTTTGGATTGCACTCGCCATTTTCCAATAACCCCGCTAACTTTTCAACGCATACACAACTTTCGAGTATAACTCAAAGTAAATCATCATCAGTAATAGAAATTCCCTGATTGCCGCCGGTTAAAACGTTTTTTAACGCGGAACTGTCCGTTTGTTTATCTTTCATATCTAACGTTACTTCATTTTCATCGATTTTTTTACGCAATTCCGCTAGAACATTGTCCGTATCCAGCAGTTGTTGCATTTTGTCGTCGGACAAACCGAGATCGTCAATGGTCTTATTAGCGGCGAGCATTTCTTGATACATTTTGTAATCCTCAATTTTCCGTTCCATTTCGTCGATGTTATTATCAACACGGTTCATTTGTTCTTTAATTTTATCGGAACGATCTTTGAGAAAAGACGATTTCTTTTGTTCGCGGGCAATGACGTCGCCGCTCTTTTGAACTTCCGTTTTGTATTCTTTGAGAACCCGATAGATATTTTCGCCGCTTAACTCTTTGCCGCCGACGGCGATTTTCTTTGCCTTGTCTTCAGACGTCGCTTCCGTGAATTTCGGCAAACCTGCGCCTTTTGCGGCTTCCTGTAAAGTTTCAAACGCTTTTTTGGATTTCGCTTGTTCTTCTTCAAGCCGGGCAACTTGCCGGAGAGCGACTTCGGCGTCAACTGAGAATTTGTCGGCAAGCTCTTTTAGTTTCGCGCGGCTTTTTTTCGCGTCTTCAAGCTGAACTTTCGCGCGTTCTAAAACTGTTTTGTCCTTCAGATATTGTTCAACATCCTGTTTTATACCTTTGCCAGAAACGATAATACTGTCGCAACCTGAGAAAAAGATAACCGGAACGCCAAGAATAATGGCAAGAAATGAAAACGTTATCCAGGAAAAGAATCTGCAACGATTTATATCATTGCGGATTGCGTCTTTTTCATTTTACTATTCTTTCTATGAAAGGTCAATAGCGTGTATGTTCGGCAAAGTTTCACTTCCTCTACCGAACGGAAATTGAATTTGGAATTTCTCAAAAATAACAAGCAAAATCTTAATTCTCGTCATTTATTTTGAAAATATGACTTTGGACGTCAATTGTGAGAAAAACTATAATATTAAATAATACACCCCAAAATATAAATTGCAAGGGGATTCAACCGCCTTTTGGGGAAAATTCCAGAAAATAACTCCGGCGCCAAAAATTCCTATATCCGCAATCACAACACGAATACGATCCGCATTACGCCGACCTTCGATCTTGCGATACTTCTTGAGAAGATTCTGAATTTGTTTTTTGGGTAATCGGTATTCCATAACTAAAAATTTGTTGATCGCCAAAGGCAACACGAGAATTATAACAATTACAAAAGCTCGCGTTAAAACAAATCTAGTCCGTAAAAAGATTCTCAACGCCATTTTTTATCAACCAAAAATTACGAATATTCCTGATTCTTTTGGACATTGAGAAGATTTGAAAAAATAAATGTGGCGACAGTTGTTACGTCTTACGATGGTATTCAATCACGAGCGAGTGAAGCGACTCGGCGAGTTTTTCCGTTAAATAGGCGACGTCGAGCCGCCAAAGCCAGTTGCCTTCCGATGTGCCGGGAAAATTCATACGCGCTTCGCTCCCAAGTCCTAATATGTCCTGCATCGGAAAAATCGCAACGTCGCCCGGCGAACTCATCACCATTCGCAGCAACGCCGCGTGAACTTGTTCGCGAACCGGTATCGGCGAACCGTCGGCGGAAACCATCGACGCATTCAAATGTTCTAAATTTGCCGCCGCGTCGTTCGGAGAAATTTCTTTATTCTCTTGCGACAAATGTTGCGGAATGTAATTCCGCACAAGATGAATCAAATAATCGCGATCCCAAGGCGACTGCCCCGACTCGGAAGAACGCCGAATGTCTTGAATCCATCCCATAATCGTATTCGTATCGTGCGTGCCGGTGCAAACAATCGAGTTTTTTCGCCAATATCGCGTCGGATCGCCGTCGTGCCGATAATCAAAATGAAATTGCAGAACGTTCATACCGGGAAACGCAAATTTATCCCGTAAATTTACGACTCCTTCGCTCAAAACGCCGAGGTCTTCCGCAATCAGCCGCGCGTTCGGAAACGACTTCAGAACCGCTTCAAAAAAGTGCGCGCCGGGACCGGGATACCATCGTCCGCGATCTTCCTCGCTCGCCGTTTCCGGCAAGCTGAAATAATTTTCAAAGCCGATAAAATGGTCTAATCGTACCGCGTCGAAACGTTGCAGCGTCAGTTTCATACGGTTGAGCCACCATTGATAATGCTGCGATTCGTGTTCGCCCCATTGATAAAGCGGAGCGTTCCATCGCTGACCGTCGGGGTTGAAACTGTCGCCCGGAACGCCGGCAATTCGGAGAAGATTTCCGTCTTCGTCGAGCTGAAACAAATGACGGTTTCCCCAAGTATCCGCGCTGGCCGCCGCCACATAAATCGGCACGTCGCCGATCATGCCGATTCCATATTGACGACAATATTCTCGCAACAATCCCCACTGGACGTCGAACACAAGCTGCAAAAATATGTGATATTCCATATCTTCGCGCAAGACATTTCGCGCGGCGTTGATTGCTTCTTCATTGTGTCGGCGAAGATGAACGTCCGACCATTCGGGCCATTCTTGCGTTCCGAAGCGGTCGGCGAGTGCGCAAAACACAGAATGAGCGTCGAGCCAAAAACGATTTTCTTCACGAAACCGGTCGCTGTTTTGCCGAAAGACGTCTCCGCCGAGATTTCGCCGATAACGGTCAAACGCTTTCCGCAAACGAAGATTACGGTAATCCCGCGCGGCGGAATAAGCAATTTTCTCCAGCGGTCCGGTTTGAGGAACGGTAATATCGTCATTGTCCAGAAGTCCTTGCTGAACAAGATGTTCTAAATCAATATAAAGCGGTTCGCCGGCAAAAGCGGAAATGCTGGCGTAAGGAGAATTGTAGCGGTCGATGGGATTAATCGGAAGCATTTGCCACCATGTCTGACCGGAATGGCGTAAAAAATCGACAAATTGACGCGCTCCTTGTCCCAAATCGCCGCAAAACGGAGCGTGAGGAAGCGACGCGATCGGAAGTAAAACACCGCTGGATCGAACAGAAAGTTGCACGCAAAGACCTAATGACAATAAGTTATAAAAAGCGACGTTTTTACCGCACGGCACGGTAAATCATTCCCGTCATTGTAAATTGATTTTATAATATAGGTCAGATATGCCAAAAGAAAAGTATGGCGGAAAAAATAATAGAAAAAAGAAAGGAACGCTTTCAATATTTTCACAGTTATTGCAAAACGTTTTTATTAAAAAATTGGGGCGGAAAATTTCCCTAACGTTTACAGGGTGGTGTGATTTCGGAAGTTAATTTTGGTGGATTGGATCGTTTTTCTTTTCGACGTGTATTGCGATGGCGAGTACGCCGTTTTCTTTCCAGCTCATTCCGCGACCTTCACAAAACATGTCGGCGAATTCGCGTTCAAAACGAGACCAATTTATTTGATTCGTGAGAATGACGAGTTCATGATTGAGGTCGATATGGTTTTCGAGCCGGTTACGAAACAATTCGTCTTGCCGAGTTTTTTCGGCGGGAGCGGTTTTGGGTTTCATGGGAATAATTTTTGGGTTCGCGACAACGATTTGAATAAAATTTGCAAGTTTTTTTGAGAAAATACGCTGCTTTGCAAAAAACGCTCGTCAACCCTATTTTTAAGGGATATTCAGTAGTTCCTCGTCTCGTCATGAAATTCCCTGATTGATATTGACTCGCCCAAGTTATTTCTGCTAAAAAGGTTATAACAAATAAGAAGCCCCTTTTTTAGGAGAAATAACAATGGGTTTATTGAGGAAAAATTATAACAAATGTTATTCGCAAGTACAAGAGGAGTTCGCCGCCGCGACGTCTGTTATTTTCACAAAACAGTACGAGGGAAAAAAATGTAACAACGCAATTTTTATAAGAGCGCTATTTTGCGCACTTTGTCACATACAATCGTTGTTCGCTGTTTGTCGCAATTTATCTAATTCACCGGGTGACACAGCGGTTGCTCATGCGGTTTTGGCGACGCTTCCTGCGTTTCATGAATTGCAAAAACGAGTGAATCAGGTTCTTGCAAAGGGCTTGCCGAAAAATTTATTGAAGAGCAAACAAAACTTCGCTATCGACCTGACGCTGATTCCCTATTACGGCAAACCGTTAAACGAACGCAAAGAATGGGATTATCGTAGTCAGGCGAAAGACGGTACA
>JAISZO010000152.1 GCA_031269105.1 Planctomycetaceae bacterium
TGTCGTTATCGTATAACGTTTTGCCATTGTTACCCTCCGTGACTGGATTTTTACCCTTTTTAATTCGTAAGGTATTTATAGCAAATAGGTTAGGGAAATTCAATACAGTAGAAGTACAATCATTTCTACAATGATTTCGAGTGGTTCTGCAACGCGATTGACGATTACATTGCAAACAGCAACGAAAAGTACCGCGACGAACTCAAAACTCTCATGTACTCTCAAGTTCCAGTCTTTGGAATACGTGCAATTCCTGACCGTTTAAGGTATACCTCCGCAAACGGTGGGGAATGGATACGTTTGCGCGGCAAAGCGGTTTATGAAAATAATCCGACAGTGAAGAAGAAAGCGTTTGAGAAATACACGTTTTTCAACGATCTTTATCAAACTCCCGACAATCCGGCATTTGAAGTATTTTATCTTGCCGACGCGGAAGGAGAATTTTGGTCGAAAACCGAGTCGCCGGAACCGTTTTGCCTGTAATACGGCGGGGAATTTTACGCCGGTCGCGCGCCTTCCCTTATACGCACCGCGTATATTCCCGTATCGTTGCAGCTTATATTTTTACGCATGCGACGCTTATACTCTCGTCAAAACGCCATTGTTCATCAGGATTCTTAACATTCAGCGGCAGTTCATACACAAGAGTACGAGCTTCCTTAAGTGGTTTATGATTGTCGGTAAATCGCGTTACGATTTTCAATATGTATTCTCTGCCGGAATCTTGCACTTTTTATTTGCTTTACTCCTTGTATTTTTACAAAATTCAGGCATGATTATGAAAAATTTTGACCAATTCAACAACAATTGAGATCGTAGAAAAATATGACCGATTACTTTTTTGATCCGGCGTTGCGGGCGAAAATCGAATCGCTGTTGCTGCCCGACGTGCAAACGCCGGGGCAATATATCGGCGGCGAGCCGGGGAGCATCGTCAAGCGGGCGGACGCGGTGCAAGGACGGCTTTGTTTCGCGTTTCCCGATTTATACACAATCGGCATGAGCAATTACGCCTTGCAACTTCTTTACGCCGTGATGAACCGTCGCGAAGATTGGGCGTGCGAGCGGGTTTTCTGTCCGGCGCCGGATATGGAAGCGATTCTGCGGCGAAACAATCTGCCGCTTTACTCGTTGGAAACGTTTTCGCCGCTTGACCGCTTCGACGTTCTCGGTTTTACGTTGCAATACGAACTTTGTTACACGAACATTCTGACAATGCTTGATCTCGGACGCGTGCCGATTCATAGCGAAAAACGCACAATGGCTCATCCGCTTGTTATCGCGGGCGGACCGTCGGTATGTAATCCTGAACCGCTTGCGAAATTTATTGATCTGTTTGTCATCGGCGACGGCGAGGAGAGTTTACCCGAAATCTGCGACGCATGGTTGGAACTGAAGCGGACGCATTGTCCGCGTCGCGAGGCGACGCTCGAATTGACGCGGCGGTTTCCTTATGTTTATGCACCGCAATTTTATCGACAGGAAATTTGCAACGACCGCCGCGCCGGAACGCCGTACCCGTTAGAAAAAGAAGCGCCGGAAACGATTCAACGCGCAGTCGTGACGGACGTCGACGCCTATCCGACTCCGACCAATCCGGTTCTGCCGTTCATTGAAAGCGTGCAAGATCGGATTTCCATAGAAATTATGCGGGGATGTCCCGGCAGTTGCAAGTTTTGTCAAAGTTCGCCGATTAAGCGTCCGATTCGCATACGTTCTGTGGATTCCATTGTCGGCGCGGCGCGGGAGGCGTGTCTTGCAACCGGCGTGCGCGACGTTTCGCTTTTATCGCTCTCGTCCAGCGATTACCCGCAATTTGACGAGTTAATGCTCAAACTCCGCGAGACCCTTACGCCGCTTGGCGTCTCCATTGCAGTACCGAGTTTGCGGGTGAATCATCAACTGTCCGACGTAACAAGAGCGTTGACGACGGAACGTTCTTCGGGAATTACGATTGCGCCGGAAGCCGCGTTAGACGAAATGCGTCGGCGGATTTTTAAGCGCGTAACTAACGACGATCTGATCGCCGGATGCCGCAGCGCCTTTGAGAACGGTTTTTCGCGGGTCAAAATGTATTTTATGTGCGGACTTCCCGAAGAAACCGACGCGGATATTGACGGCATTGCGGCGTTGTCGCAGGAAATCGCGTATCTCGGAAAATCCGTCTTGAAACGTTTTCCGTCGATTGTCGCCAGCGTTTCCAATTTTGTTCCGAAACCTCAAACGCCGTTTCAACGAAATTCGATGCAAACGCGCAAGTATTTTACGGAAGTTCACCGTCGTTTGCGGACGGCAAAACATGTCGGCGCAGTGCAGATCAAATATCACGGTCTTGAAACGAGCATTGCCGAAGCGACGATCTGCCGCGGCGACCGGCGGATGTGCGACGTCATTGAAACGGCATGGCGAAACGGCGCGCGTTTAGATGCGTGGCGGGAATATTTTCAACCGGACGTCTGGCATAACGCTTTAGCGTCGCACAACATTCCGGTTGACGCGGCGGTGCATACGCCGTACAACGATTCCTCCGAACTTCCCTGGGGACATATTACGTCCAAGCCGTATAAAATGGGATGCGAAAATCTTTGCGACGTTTTTTAGAATGAACGTAATACTTCAACTCGTTCTGAAAACGGCGGATTGTTAAAAAATCCTCGATTACTTTTTATATGCCAAAAGTCTCGTCGGTCTGCGAGACTCTCGGCTTTTAAAAACGACTGATCCTGTTTTACATTCCCGTTATATCTGTCGTTTGTTTCTTTTCATAACGGCTGAGTTCCTGTTTATCGAGTTTTGCCGATTGGAGCTTCACCGTTCCGTCAAATCCCATAAGCATAATTTGACCGGGAGAAACATGTTCTTGATTTGTTCCGGCAAGCCGACGTTTTCCGATAACATCAAGCACGCATTCTCCAGAAAGATGGTCTAACGTTTTGAGCGCCGCTTTCGGTTTTGCCGCCGTTGTTGTTCCAGACATTCCGGTCGTCGTATCCGTTCCCATACCAACGCCGCCCATGCCGCTTTGCGCCGCGACGTCGGGAGCTTTAGAACTTGATTTTTTGAAGAAGTTCAAAACGGTTCCCGGCGTTATTTTTTGATCTTTCAAAATGTAATCCGCTTTTTCTCCTTCGTCAAACGCAATAGAAGTAATTGTCGCGGATGTTTCGTTACTGCGCGGATTGAAAAAGTCAACGTCCTGAACCAAGACTCGCGACGTGGCAAGCGCAGTGGCGGGACTGGAAGGTTCTGAAAATTCCGTCCAAAAAAACGGGTCTCTTTTTGTTTTTTCCGCTCCTTCATCTAAAAAACTTTCCGGTATAAAAAGGTTGGGATTTTTGACGGCTAAACGAACTTTGTATCGATAGGATTTATTCGACTCAACGTCAAAATCGAAATAACGAAACAGACAGTAATTCACTTGTTGATAAACAGAGGGGCGTTCTTTTCCGGCGCCGATATACCATGCCGTACCGGGATTCATTCCGCCGCCGGAAGACATATCGCCTCCATACCCTCCCATTCCGCCGCCGGTATTACTTCCCATTCCGTTTCCATATCCTCCCATTCCGCCGCCGGTATTACTTCCCATTCCGCTTCCATATCCTCCCATTCCGCCGCCGGTTAAGCCGCCCATATCCGAACCGCTCAAACCGCCGCCTTGTCTTGAAGAAAAACTCGTAATGTCAAAAAGTTCTTTTTCTTCTATCGGCTTTTGATCTTTCAGCATTTGCCACTGCATCTTCAAATTTTCAATCATGTTGTCGCGTAAGGAATCCGCCATCACGGGAATATACGGCGGATAAGCCGCTTCCCGCCCAAACGTGCGATTGCTCAACGGCGGAAGAGGACTTGCCATCGCGGGAAAACGGCTCGAATCATACGGCGGAAGAGTGTATTGGATATCGACAGGATCAAGACCGTATCCAACCCAATGACGCTGATTATTGAAATACTGCGTTCTTACGTCAATTTTTTTCCAATTGGGTTGACCATTTGCGTCGTTATCTCCGATTTCGTTGCGTTGAATTTCAAAATAAATATAAGTCGGCATGTCGTCTATTTGAGAATACATCGCGTTAGAATATTTGGCGACATATTCTTCCAATTGTTGTTTATAAGGAATCAACCCCGTGACCATCACCCAACGTTTCACGAGAATATTTCCAGTCGTCGTTCCCGTTCCGCTCATTGTCGCGCCGCCAAATCCTCCCATATCGCTACCGCCAATATTGCTAACCGCCGCCGCGCCGCCGTTAAATATGGTAGGGGCTTCATTCCACAAAATGCCGCCGACTCCCGCCGTTACCGTCAAGCGCGACGGCGAAAAAAGAGTCGGATTAGCCCGTCGAATTTTTTCAGAAAAGACCGGCGGTTCCCATTTATTTTGGAGAGCATAATAGGAATAAGGAATCCCCTGCCGAATATCGTTTGCGCGAAGATCGTAGGGTTGAACAGTCTTATCCAAATCAAGAAAGAGTTTCGTACTGTTTGTAATCGTACTGTTTGCCTGCGTTGCGTCGTTTGTTAAATCATTCGGCGACCAGGAAATTCTTGGAAGCGACGTGGCGGAGTAACAGTAACAAAGCGTTACAAGAATTAACGCGCCGAAAATAATTTTTTCAAAATGTAAAAACAAAAGATTATGTTTTCCAGGTTTATTCGTTTTCATATCCGCTGTTTCCTTGCTTCAAAATAGGATTTATGTTTGGTTAAAATTTTTAAAGAATATCAATAAATACTACGTCGTAGCGCCCGCATCGGATTCCGGCGACGCTTCTTCCGCAGGAGTTATCGTTTCCGTTTCCGTTGGCGCGGTCGGCGTTTCTCCTTCGGCAGGCGTCGTTTCATCGCCAATGCCTCCTTCAATTCCGCTGTTTTGCGCGCTTGCGCCTGTCGCAAGTTTGTTTTTATCCGGTTCGTTATAAATATAAATCACGCCGATTATTTGAATGTTTACCGCGTCGGAACCATAAGGTCCAATTTTACCGCCGACGTCAAAATTATCCAAAGCGCTCGTGTCGCCGCCGCTCATTCCGCTTGCATTACCGCCGCTCATTCCGCCGGTACTGCCGCCGCTTGCGATACCCGCGGAGCTACCGCTCATACCGCCATCCATTCCTGACGCAAGCCCTATTCCTAAAACGCCGGTCTGCGCCATACCGGGACTATAACGAACAAGTTTTACGTCAATCGGCATTGGACTATTGGCGCATTCGACAAGAATATCCGAAACCCGGCGTTGATCTACAATCAAATCAAGACAAACCGGCATAATATTCACTTCCGCCATCGGCGGAGCGTCGTTTTCTCCCAACGGTTTCATTTCCAAATCAACGTAACGATTTCGTTTGAGGTATTTGAATTTATCTTCTTCCGTCAACGGCGCGGCTGACATTCCGCCGTCATCCATCAGACCGCTCCCGCTTCCCATTAATGAAGTATCCGAAGGAATCATTCCATCGTCCATATCGCCGCCTGCCATACCGCCGCCGGTCAACGGACCAAGAGGCATGAGGATACTGGGGTTTCTTACAATTTGCGAGGCATCTTTACCAATCAACATACTTTGAATGCGTTTGATTGCCGCGTTATGAGGTCCCGTCGCTTTCACGCGGTCGTTGATATTACGGACAATATGAATCAGCGAATTGTAAACCCAAATATCTTCTTGAGCAATCCAGATTTGGTCGGACGTCGGCGTATTTTCCCAAGTAACAATTCCATAAATTTCAGGATTGGGCCAATCAACGATTCCTGCTACCTTTTGATTTGCCGTTTCAAAAAGTAACGTTGAATCGCTCATTCCTGCGGTTGACGCCATGCCGGAAACGCTACTGTTATCCATACCGCTTACGTTGCCGTTTCCCATGCCTCCGCCTGTTCCTCCCGAGTTTGCCCATCCAAAAGCGCCGCCGCTATTGGAACCGCCGCCAAACCCTACGCCCGCCATTTCCGAGCCGCCGCCCATGCCCATGCCCATGCCGCCGCCGGAAGAAAGTTTCTTGGCGTTTGCTCTCATCATTTGTCTTGCGTTAATAACAAACGGATCAACGTCGACAAAAACTTCCTCGCCGTTTTCCAAAACCGGTTTGCCGGTTTTAAGATCGAATTTTTTTATCATCACCTTGCGGCGTTTGGCAATATCGAGAAATTCCGGGAGCTGACGTTCTACAAAAGTGTTGTACCATTCGAGATATTGCGTACTGGGAAACGAATCAAAACGTTTCATTTCCTGAACTTTGCGAACAAATTGAGCGCCGATTTCCGGCGACCAAACAAAATATTTTTTTTGTTCGTCGTACATTCGTTCCCATGCCGCAAAAACTTTTTTACGGAGTTCATTGACGTTCAATTGAATATCCGCAATGGTATTCTGATTCGGATGAGCCGCGTTGCTTTTGACGTCGCCAACCGATTTTTTGAGCGATTCCAACTCGTCTTTTCGTTTATTGTAGTTTGCTTTTGCGTTGTTGTTCGCAATAATAAATACAACCCACATGGCAACAATCGCCAGAGGAACGCCTATCCAAAACAGGTTTTTCTTAACAACGTCAAAGGAAAAATTTTGTTTTGATTTTGCCATGATGAATCTCTTCAAATGTCCTTAAAAATAATGTAAGATAAAATTGTTAATGTTGTTGTAATAATATGGTTTCCAATTCGTATCAACGGCAAAACGCCGTTGTTATCAATCATGGAGTTGTTGTTTCCGCATTATCAGACGCCGACGAGGTTGTTTCTTCCGTTGCGATATTTGACGCTTCAGACGGCGTTTCCGCCGATGAATCGGGCGTTTCTGTTTCGGTTTCCGATAGGTTTTCCGTCATTTCCGACGCGGCAAGCGCCGCTTTTTCTTCTTCCGCTTTCTTTCGGGCTTCGGCGCGTTCTGTCGGCGTTTTCGGTATCCAAACAAATTGAACCACCGCGTCAAACCGGCGCACGTCTAATCTTTGATCGGGAGGAAGTTGTTTAAGGACATTAACAACCCCCTGAGTTCCGCCGGCGGTTCCGCTTGATCCGATGCTTGACGGTACGCCGCCTCCGCCGACATTACTTTTGGCAAGAATAAGCAATGGATTTTCTCCGCCGCCGTAACCCGAAGTTCCGCCTTGTCCCAGCGTAGAACTCAAAGCGTCGTCGGCATAACCGCCCATATTCATATTGCCGCCCATTGTCGCGCCGCGCGCGCCATAACCGCCTCTATTGCCCGTTCCGCCTTGCGCTCTTAAAATTTTTGTTCTTTGCTGGATGATGACTTTTTGGATTTCTTTTTGCAAAGCGTCGGGATCAATGATCGTTTTTTCTTCCGGTACGTTGAATTTTAACAAAACCGGATGACTGAATCCAAATTCTTTCATCGTAACATTTTCGACTTTTACCGCAGATGTGGTCGAAAACGATTGTTCGGAAAGCGCCGCAGGAAGTTCTACCGTGTTACGACGCAAGTTTTCAAACAACGTTTGACGGACATATTCCGCACCGGTGTCCCAAAAATTGACTTCTCTTCGTTGTCCTTCCGGTCTTTCCTGCTCAATTCTTGGATCGGGATTGTGAAAATGATAAATCGACATTTGCACAATATAACCCTCGCCTTCTGGAGCTACGGCGCGAAGCACCCCCGTTTTTTCTAAATCGCGATTGGCGGTTCCGTCTTCCGAAGAGGATGCGTCGCTTGCTGCGGAGGAATCCGTTGACGCGGAGTCGGAAGAAGCCGTTCCAGCCGGTTCTTCCAACGGATGAATGATGTATGTTCCGGCATTTTTGGTTTTGATAACTTCCCACCATTCCACGTTCAAGTCTTGCACTTTTTGCACTTCGATATTTGTGATATAAATACAGTCGCGCCATTCGAGCGGCTTCTTGGGGTTCTCGCGATCCGCATTGTTTTGCGGCAACGCTTTATTTAATACGTAGAAAAATTCCGGCCACCGAAGACGTCCTTCGACGTTTCCGGTTATCGTTGCGCCGATTTTATCTACTTCGTCAAATTCCGACGTCGCTTTATTTTCCTGTTCAATAAAGTTTTTCGAAACGCCGACAACGCTATTCGCTTGATTTTCAGCCGATTTCATTGCCGAATTTTGAAGCGGCGCGTACGCGTTCGTTACGCTTATAAACGGCACGATAAAACCAAGCATCAACGCCGCCGCTCCCGCGAGCGCCCAAGGTTTTTTGTTATTGACAAGCCGCCGCGTTACGACTTCCGTCGGAATCAGATTTGTGCCAATCGCGGCTTCGTCCAACATCTGGAGCGTTAGACCGTAACAGACGCCGAACGTGTTGACGTTTTCCATAAACGTTGAATTAGCAATGACGTCGTCGCCAACCAATTTTTGAAATCGCGGCAACCGCACAACTTCGTAACCGAGATTCTGACGCAAAAATTGCAATAAACCGGGAAGTTTTGTCGAACTGCCGAGCGCGAGAATTTTTGTAAACTTCGCTTTTCGATTCAAACTGGAATAAAACTCAATAGAAAGATTAACTTCTCGCAGCAATTCGTTAAATACCGGACGCATCACTTGAAAAACCGCTTTCGGGTCTTGACTCGCGGCGACATTCCGTTTCAAATGTTCGGCATTGGAGAAAGTGAGTTTCATTCCTTTGGTGATCGCTTTAGTGAAATTGTTACCGCCAAGAGTAATATTCCGCACCCAAATTTTCACGCCGTTTGTAATCACAACATCGCTGGAATCTGTGCCGAGACAGAGAATCACCGTGTGATTGTTGAAACTTTGTCCGCCGTCGCCGGCATGAATTTGCGTCAGGTCGAATTGGTCGTAAGCGGCAAAATTATAGAGGGCAAGCGGCGCGCTTTGAATGCAATCGACCGGAATTCCCGCTTTTTCAAACGGAAGTAACGCGCGTGCCGCAAATTCGCGTTTCATAGCGAACATTCCAATTTCCGAATCGACAAGCGTGTTTCCTTGCATACTTCCGCCGACAAGCGGCTGATAATCCCAAACCACATCTTCCAGCGCAAACGGCAACCATTGTTTCGCTTCTAACTGAATAATGTCGGGGAGTTTTTTTCTATCGACCGGCGGAAGTTTCAGAAATCGAGAAATTGTATTTTGACCGGAAACGGAGATCGCCACTTTATTTTGAAATACGTTATTCCGCGAGATGAAAGTCGTCAACGACTCCGCAATAATTTCAGCGGGTTCAGCCCCCGGTTGCGAAAGAATTTTAGAATGATCAATGTAATCGAAAGTTAACGCTTCGATTGTTCCAGGATCGCTACCGATTCGGCACTGAAGCGCTTTCAGCGACGTATTTCCAACGTCTATTGCCCATACCGGGATACTTTTTGCCATCTTTCCGGCTCCCAATGGTGTTGATGTTTAACGATAAAAAAACAGTTTTGTATGACTTACTTTTTAGACGGATTTTAGCAAGACAATACATTTCTTGCCCCGAAAAATTGACTTTTTCTAACAATACTATGTTATTCAAAAACAAAGAAATTGCAATCAATTTGACAAAATAAATTCGTCAAAAATTATATTTTTTATTTTAAAAGTAACATTTTTATCTGACAACGTCGTTTTAAGTTGTTGTCGTCAATGAATTTTGCAAGGAAAAGAAAACAATCAAAGACGTATTTCTGACTCTACTTTAATTCTCTTAATAATAATTTTAAAAGGATGGTTTTGAAAAGAGTAACGAAAAGAACCCTATTTTGACGATAACGAAAACACGATAATTATCATTTTGCGCGATAAGCCGTTTTTTGTCAAGAAAAAAATAAATTTTATCGCCAATTTTTGTGTTATCATTAAAATCTTACCTATTTCTTCTTGTTTTTATTCTCGCCTTTATTTATAAACAAAACAAACAACTTTAATAGCATTGATTCGCCTAAAAATCCAAGCCTTACTAACTTTGTTTTATTTTTATTATCCGCGCAATTTCAAAATGAGGGAATAAGGTTGTGATTTGAGCGAACTATTTTGGCTAATGAGGTTGTTTTATTAACAAAATAGAGTAAAAATGAGGTTATTGAAGATGAACAAGAAATCATTGAGACAATTTTGTTGAATAGTTACTTAGTCGCCCCTGAAAAAGCGAATATCCCTTAAAAAATAGGGTTGACGAGCGTTTTTTGTTTGTTAGAATTTGCAAGTTGTTTTTTGCAAAGCAGCGTTTTTTCTCAAAAAAACTTGCAAATTTTATTCAAATCGCCATCGCGAACTCCAAAAATTATTCCCATGAAACCCAAAACCGCTCCCGTTGAAAAACCATTGAATAATCGCTCGCGAAAGAAGTTTGGCGTCGGTCGGATACGTGATGTTTTTCTCTTGAACCGTCGTATCGCCCACGGTCTTGGAGAGTTCTTTTGGGGAAACGAATGGATTCTCAAGCGCCAGGCGGATTGTTTCGGCGATAAGCGTTTTCATTTTTTCTTCGCCAATTCGATAACGCCATTTCACAAGCGAAGCGCTAGGAAAGACCGCTTGAGTTTGAAAGAACGTTTCGCCGCAAAAATATTGTCGGTACGGATTTTCGAGCCAACGGTTCGCAATCTCTTCGTCGGAAAGATGAAATGTGTATTTGAGATAAATAACCCGACGATAAGACGGATGGAAAGCGCCGGCGCGGCGCGATCTTCGCAAAACATGTCGGCGAAGTCGCGTTCAAAACGAGACCAATTTATTTGGTTTGCGAGAATGACGAGTTCGTGATTGAGATCGATATGGTTCTCGAGCCGGTTGCAAAACAATTCGTCTTGCCGAGGTTTTTCAACGGGAGCGGTTTTGGGGTTCGCGACAACGATTGGAATAAAATTTGCAGCGTATTTTGAGAAAATACGCTGCTTTGCAAAAAACAACTTGCAAAT
>JAISZO010000190.1 GCA_031269105.1 Planctomycetaceae bacterium
CAGCAATAGGAAGCGCCGTCGTTAATCGGATTCACCGGCGCCTTACGGCGCCCAACCTTTCGGCGAAAGGTTGGCTACCTTGTCTTTTTCAACCATAAAAAATTCCACTGATATATTACTTTTGTTTTTATCATTTGAATCACTGAAGCCAATGGAGAACGATATGGGATTGAACGACACGCCGTCCGCGAATCGGGTTCACATCGGGTTTTTCGGCAGGAGAAACGTCGGAAAATCCAGCGTTGTGAACGCCGTGACCGGACAGGACGTTGCGGTGGTTTCCGATGTGCGCGGCACGACGACCGATCCGGTTTATAAAGCGATGGAACTGTTGCCGCTCGGACCGGTAATGATTATTGACACGCCCGGCGTCGACGATGAAGGCGCGTTAGGCGAACTTCGCGTGCGAAAAACGAAACAAGTTCTCAATAAATCCGACGTTGCGGTGTTAGTGATTGACGCAACGGTCGGAAAAACCGAAGCGGACGCGGAACTTGCGGCAATTTTCCGCGAGAAAAATATTCCTTACGTTATCGTTTACAATAAGTGCGATTTACTTACGGACGTTCCTGATGAAAATGTTCGCGACAAGAAAAATGCGGAGGAAATTTTCATTAGCGCGACGACAAAATATCACGTTCAAGAATTGAAAGAACGAATTGCGTCGCTGGCGGCGGCGGAAGAAACCAAACTGAAACTTGTCGGCGATTTGATTGAGCCGTCCGATTTTGTCGTGTTGGTGACGCCGATCGATAAAGCCGCGCCGAAAGGTCGATTGATCTTGCCGCAACAGCAAACAATCCGCGACGTCCTCGAAGCGGACGCGGTTGCCGTTGTCGTTAAAGAATTTGAGTTGCGGGAAGCGTTGGAAAATTTGGGCAAAAAACCGAAATTAGTAATTACCGACAGTCAGGTTTTCGCCAAAGTTTCCGCCGACGTCCCAAAAGACGTTTTACTGACGTCGTTTTCGATTTTGTTTGCGCGGTACAAAGGTTCGCTTCTTACGGCGGTTCGCGGCGCAAAAGCGATTGAAACGCTGACGGAACGCGATACGGTTTTGATTTCAGAGGGCTGCACGCATCATCGACAATGCGACGATATCGGCTCTGTTAAACTGCCGCGATGGATAAGAAATTACGCGGGCAAACAAATTCAATTCGCGTTTACCTCCGGCGTTGAATTTCCTGAAGATTTATCGCCGTACAAATTGATTGTCCATTGCGGCGGCTGCATGTTAAACGAGCGGGAAATGAAATATCGCGTAAAATCCGCTCTCGATCAAAACGTTCCGATAACAAATTACGGCGTTCTTATCGCATACATGCAAGGCATTTTGAAACGCAGTTTGAGCGTCTTTCCGAATGTCCTTGCTGATATGGAAGAATAGAAATACGCAAACTTTATGTTTTGTACATAAAATCATTTCTTACCAAAAAGTGAAACAACAGCGGCTTTCCGCGTTGGACGCTTTACTTTGTTGCGTTGTCGCCGAATTTGTCGCGACGGTTGTTGTTGCGGTTGTCTTTATTTTTGCGGACAAATTTTTTGCGGTCGTTGTTTTCAAAATGACTCCGCTCGCCGCGTTCTCCGAATGATTTTCTTTCGCCAAATGATTTACGCTCGCCGCGTTCGCCGAATGATTTTCTTTCGCCAAACGATTTACGCTCGCCGCGTTCTCCGTTATATTCGTTACGTCTGAAGGAATTACGTTTCGGTCTGCCAAATTCCGCTTCGTAGGCGAGTTGGCGTTCCTGACGTTTTTTCTCGCGTTCTTTTCGTTTTTTCTCGGCAATTTCCTGTTCTAATTGCAATCGACGCGCAGTTCTTTCCGCTTTTTCGAGATTCGTTTTCTTTTCCAACCGCTTGACGCGGGAACTCTGTTTGAGCGAAAGCTCCTTCGGCGGATACGGCGGAATCAAACAATGCGGTTCGACGCCGATTAAATCTTCGCGTCTATAATCCCGCAACGCCATTTTTACGTCGTGATAATTTTCCGGCTTATAATACTGCAACAAAGCGTGTTGCAAACGGCGTTCCCGCATTCCTTTCGCCGCATGCACCGACTGACCGTTCATCGGATCGCATCCGGTATAATACATTGCCGTCGCCAATTCAAACGGACCGGGAATAAAATCCTGCACTTGCTGCGGGCGAATTTTATTCTTATGCAAATACTCCGCAACGCGAATCATCGCCGCGACGTTCGAACCGGGCAATCCTGCAATCAAGTACGGTACAATGTATTGTTCTCTGCCGTGCTTGACGTTCAGCGTTTCAAATAATTCGACAAACGCGTCGTAATTTTCAATATCCGGCTTACGCATAAGTTGCAGGACGCGTTCATCGGTATGTTCCGGCGCGGTTTTAAGACGTCCGCCGACATGATGACAAATCAATTCTTCCACATATTCCGGCGAATACTGCGCAAGGTCGGTACGCACGCCGGACGCAATCAACGCCTGACGAACTTCCGGCGTCTCGCGGACGGCTCGCATCAACGCAATAACCGCCGAGTGATCCGTGTCGAGATTATCGCAAACGTTCGGAAAGAGACACGACGTATAACGGCACGTCTTGCACTTTTCCGTATCGCGTCCGTGAAGTTTATACATATTGGCGGTCGGTCCGCCGACGTCGCTGATGGTCCCCGTAAAATAAGGTTGTCCGGCAATTTGACGGACTTCGCGAAGTACGGATTCTTTGCTCCGCGACTGAATAAATTTCCCCTGATGCGCCGTAATGCTGCAAAACGCGCAGCCGCCGAAACATCCGCGAACCGCCGTCACCGACGTTTTAATCATATCAAACGCCGGAATTTTCGCGTCGCCGTAAGACGGATGCGGGCGTCGCGCGAACGGCAGATCGTAAATTGCGTCGATTTCCTGTTCGGTCAATGGAAATGCAGGCGGATTGAGAACCACCGCCTCCTGCAAATGTTCCTGAACAAGCCGTTTGGCGCAGTACGGATTCAGATGAAGATATGCCAGCCGCGTCATTTCGTTGAACTGCTTCGGGTCGTCCATGATCTCTTCGCAACTCGGCAAATGCAGCGTTGTTTCATCTTCTTCCGGCAAGTCTTCCGTCGCTTTGAGCCGATACGCCGTTCCGCGCACGTCGCGGATTTCCGCAATCTCTTCTCCGGCGGCAAGCCGTTTCATCACTTCAACGAGCGGTTTTTCTCCCATGCCGTAAACGAGCAGATCGGCTTTAGAGTCCATGAGAATCGAGCGTTTGATTTTGTCGCTCCAGAAATCGTAATGCGCGAGCCGCCGCAAACTTGCCTCGACTCCGCCCGCAATCACCGTTACGCCCGGATACGCTTCCCGCGCGCGCTGACAATACGCCAATGTCGCGCGGTCGGGGCGGCGTCCCGCTTCGCCGTTGGGAGAATAAGCGTCGTCGTTTCGCACTTTACGGCTTGCGGTGTAATGATTGATCATCGAATCCATATTTCCCGCGCTGACGCAGAACCCAAGTTTCGGACGTCCAAAAGTTTTCCACGCTTCGCACGATTGCCAGTCCGGCTGCGCGAGAATCGCCGTGCGAAAACCTTCTTGATCGAGAACGCGGGCGAGAAGCGCGGTTGCAAAACTGGGATGATCGACATAAGCGTCTCCGGTGACGAAGACGATATCCGGTTCATCCCATCCCCGCGCGGTCATTTCTTCTTGGGTCGTCGGTAAAAACGCCGACGCGTCGTTGTTAAGAAAGGTCATTTTTCGCTGCCTGATTGTTAGTTTTTAAATGATTTTCACTATTTTAACAAGAAGGATGTTTAAGTAAAGCCCTGACGTCATTGCGGGAATTTTTCCACGCGGCACGTCAACAAATCTATCGTGAACTTCGCGGCGAAAGGATTTCGCGGCTTGCGAAGTTTTTTATTCTCATTATGTCGATCCTTTGCGTTGTGTCGATTATCGTTGTTTTGGCTCTTATCGACGTCGTAGCGCTTTTTTATATTTTACCTTTTCGTTTTTGATTTCCTTTGAATTTTTGCGGACGTCGTCTCACGTCCATCTTTGGAGACGTCGATTTTTGAGAGGGATGGTTTTAGATTTCCGAATCGCGGAGCGTGAATAATCCTTAAAATTGATAAAGATACGTTTTATGACAATTTTGAGAAAATTTCGTTGTTTTTTCCGCATAACGAGAAACGACAACCTATATTCAGAAAGGTAAAAACTAAAAGTGAAGTAATATATCAGTGGAATTTTTATTTGAATAGTTAGGTAATCAAAAGGTAGACAATGTTTCGCCGAAATTTTTTAGTTAATTTTTTAGCTAATCGCGTCGGCGATAGCCGACTTGACCCTGTTGACGGACGGAAATGGGAAAACCGGCTCAACCGTGGCGACTGTGGGTGAAAATCCTTCGGCGAAAGGATCGCCTTCGCCGTGATATTTGACGGAATAAGCCGTGATATATGATGGGAATCCGTGATATTTCACGGATTCATCACAAAAAACTTTGAAAATTTAAGGCAACTCGTACAAATAAAAATTTTTTTGAAAAAATTAAAATGGCTTAAATTCAAAGGTTTTGTGAAAAAAATATTATCTAAAAAGTCTAAAATGTTTTTGTCCAGTGTCTAAAATCTTAGTTGAAATTCGGTTTGGCACGATTCTTGCATTTAACAGATTCAAGTGAAATACGAAAACAAGGTACGTTTCGTATGATTTTGATGGCGAAAGCCGAATTTTCAAGTGTAATTGAGTATTGAATAAAGATTACACGTTTAACCCTTTTGGGAAAGGACAATCTCATGTTCACACAAAACCTTTTTACGATGTTTGTTGGTCGGACAATTTTAATGTTGTTCAGTTTAAAACTATTCAGTTCCTCCACCTCGTTTTCTAGGAAATTTCATTTATTTTCCGGAAAAAGTCATGTTAAAATAGGGGGGGGGGGGGGCTATGGCGAAACTAAGAGATAAAAGCTGGGCTTTTACTCTTGTAGAACTTCTTGTGGTGATTGCGATTATCGGCGTGTTAATCGCTCTTCTGTTACCAGCCGTTCAGGCAGCGCGAGAGGCGGCAAGACGGATGCAGTGTACGAACAACCTGAAACAATTGGGAATCGCGGCGCACAACTATCATGATACACTTGGCAGTTTTCCACCGGGTTGTATTCAACCGGGAAAAGAAAACACTCCCCAATACACAAATTGTCAAATCAGTTGGGCAGCGTTTCTCCTTCCCTTTCTCGAAGCCAGTACCGTTTATGAAAAAATTAATTTCAATGCACCAAGTTGGAACGCACTTGGTGCGGACAATAGTGTTAGTGGCGATAGTAATCCCACTTATGCAACTTACGGCGATATTTACAACGCCAATGAAGAGGCAGCATCTCTTGCCCCCAAGGTTTTTCATTGTCCAACAGCATCTTCCGGTAGTTGGGATCGTAAAGGAAGCAAAGATTATTCCGGTGCAGGATTTGGTGGAGATTGGGCACAGACTTTCGGCGGTACAACAAAATTTCCCAGCCGTAGCGTTTCCGACGGAATATTTTATCAGGCAAGCGGAACAACTTTTGAGGGGATTTCCGACGGTTCATCAAACACCATCCTGTTTTTGGATTCCATCGCTTATCGCCCAACAACCGATACAACAAGTGATCGTAATCAAAAGTGTCACAATCATTTTCTTTGGGTTTATGACGATTACGGTTTGACGGCAACCGCAAACTCGTCCAACAAACGGGATATTTTGATTAATATACAAACAATTCCTCAACCGGGTGATCGCCTGCGGGCTGCATTTTCCTACCATGTTGGCGGAATTAATATTACCGTAGCCGATGGTTCTGTACGTTTTTTGACACAGTCCGTTAATCATGGGGTAGTTTACAGGAATCTTATCAACCGTTACGATAGTCAATCGGTAAGCTTTCCATGATGATTTTTTATTTTATTTTGTATCGTCAAATAAAATATATTCAATTTACACATTTTACAAGAGTCCATTTTAATGAAAGCAATCTCTTTTATTATTGTTACTGTTGTTCTGCTATCGGACATGTTTTTAGTTTCTGATATTTATGCAGAAAACAGGCGTCCCAATGTTATTTTGATTTATTCCGACGATCACGGAAGTCTTGACTTGGGATGTTACGGAGCGAAAGACATTATTTCGCCCAACCTTGATGATTTAGCGAAACATGGTGTTCGTTTTACGCAAATGTATGCTCCGGCACCAGTTTGTTCCGCATCGCGTGCGGGATTGATGACGGGAAAATTCCCTGCTCGTGCCGGAGTACCTGGTAATGTTTCCATTATGTACAGCCGTCCCGGAATGCCGACCAAAGAAACTACTCTCGGCGAATTATTTCAGTCCGCCGGTTATACAACCGGTTTGTTTGGAAAATGGCATCTTGGTTATTCACAGGACACCGTGCCGTCTGCTCAAGGATTTGATGAATCGTATGGAATGCACGGTGGCGTGATTGACAGTTATTCTCATTATACCGGCTATGAAGGTCCCAATCGTCACGATTTATGGAAAAACGGTAAAGAAGTTTTTGAACCGGGAAAATATTTTCCGAAACGATTAACTGACGAATGTATTGAGTTTATCAAAAAACACCGTGAAAAACCATTTTTCGCGTATGTTGCGTTTAATATTGCTCATTATCCGGTGGAGCCGTCAGTCGAAAGTTGGGAAGATTACGAAAATATCGAAGAGCAGAAAGTTCCTTTTGCCAATGAATTTCCATCGACGGTGAGTGTGCGGCGGCTGTATGCGTCTTTCATTACGGATATGGATAAACAAATCGGACGAATTATCAAAACCATCAATGACGAAGGACTTCGTGATGATACGATAATCATTTTTCAGGCTGATCAGGGTTCTTCTTTTGAAGAACGAACCGGGTACGGCGGTGGTTGGTCGGGCATTTATCGCGGAGGGAAATTCAGTCTTTTTGAAGGCGGAATCCGTGTAGTGTCTATTATTTCCTGGTCGGGAAAAATTCCTGAAAACACAGTACGTAATCAGATTGTTTCCGGTTGTGATTGGTTTCCGACCTTAGCAGAATTTTGTAATATCAATTATCCTGACGATTCATTGAACAATGATTTGGATGGACACAGTATTACTAAGGTTATTACCCAAAATAACGCTTCACCTCACGAACATTGGTTTTGGTATATGCCTTCAGGCGGCGGACAACAAGCGTTACGGAAAGGAGATTGGAAACTCTACTATAACCCTTTTGATCCGTCGTCATTACAGAAAATTCCTGACGAAGACAAAGAAATTTTTCTGAGTAATTTGAAAGATGATCCCGGCGAAAGAATAAATTTCGCTAAAAAACATCCGGAAATTGTAGAAGAATTGAAGGTATTGATTACACAATATAATGAACGCTTGAAAGAGAAAAAATAAAACCGAAATTTCAAGTACAATAAACATATAATCGTATCAATTACATGTTTTTACACACTTTAAATTTTTATTCACCCATATAAACAGGAGAAAATTATTATGACACGGAGATTCGTATTGACGATTCTGTTGTTCTTTAGTGCTGAAATCATTTGTGCGGTGGAGAAGCCTAATGTTATTTTTATTTACACCGATGATCAGTCGTTCAACACGATTGCGTCGCTTGGTAATCCTATGGTCAAAACACCGAACTTCGACAAACTTGTTAATCAGGGCGTAACTTTTACAAATGCTTACAATCAAGGCGGATGGCATGGGGCAATTTGTGTTGCAAGCCGTTCCATGATTAACACAGGACGGTTTCTTTGGAATGCGCAACGAAAAATTGAAGACCTTCGTCCTGATAAACAGGGAAGATTAACACCAGAAAAAAGGACAGAAATAACATCGGAGTTTTGGTCATGTCATTTTAAGCGGGCGGGATACACCACTTATTTTACCGGTAAATGGCATGTTGATATTCCGGTACGAATATTGTTTGATCATGTCGGGTTGGTGCGTGGCGGAATGCCTCCGACCGTAGAATCGTCTTATAATCGTCCTTTTGAAAATGCAGAAGATGTTTGGTCGCCTTTTGATCCGCAATTTCAAGGGCATTGGAGTGGCGGTCAACATTGGGCAGAGGCTCTTGCCGACAGTTCTATTGAGTTTATTGAAAAAGCGGCAAAACATGATGAACCGTTTTTTCTTTATCTGGCATTCAATTCGCCGCATGATCCGCGACAAGCACCTAAAGAATATGTTGATCTTTATCCGCAGGAAAAAATGGACGTTCCGCCTAATTTTTTACCGGAAAATCCTTACAAGGAAATGATGGGTTGTCCGGCAACACTTCGTGACGAAAAACTGGCTCCGTATCCACGTACAGAATATGCGGTGCGTGTCCATCGCCGTGAATATTACGCCATCATTTCACATCTTGATACACAAATCGGACGGATATTGGACGCGTTGGATCAATCGGGAAAAAAAGAAAATACGTACATTTTTCTTGTAGCGGATAACGGTTTAGCAATCGGGGCACACGGTCTTTTCGGAAAACAAAGCCTATTTGAACATAGTGTTAAGGTGCCGTTGATCATAACAGGTCCGAATATTCCGCACAATAAACGAATTGAAACACCGGTTTATATGCAGGATATTGTACCAACAACATTGGAGGTATCTGGAATTGCCGTTCCTAAACACATTCAATTCCGTACTCTTTTGCCGTTGATTCACAATCAAAAAACAGAACAATACCATGCGGTTTATGGAGCGTACATGAACCGTCAACGAATGGTACGAAAAGATAATTTTAAATTGATTATTTATCCTGAAGGAAATATCGTTTTTCTTTTTGACCTGAAAAATGATCCGGATGAAATTCATAATCTTGCAGAAAAACCAGAGTACGCCGCAAAATTCCAGGAACTGTTTCAGGAATTATTGTTGTTGCAAAAAGAAACAGGTGATTCATTGAAACTAAAAATTTTGTAATATATCAATGGAATTTTTGTTTTGACTTTTTAATTAATCAATTAATCAATTCATTTCTAGCCGCGCTAGCGGCGGCATTATGAATAACCGGCGGTGTAGCGCAGCGGAACCGCCGGATAGTATCCCCCACCATCCTAAAGCCCTGCAAGGGCGACATTATGAACACCAAACAGTTATGG
>JAISZO010000257.1 GCA_031269105.1 Planctomycetaceae bacterium
AATCACCGTGATTTTGTCCATCAGTAAAGTGTATTAATCTTTATTATGCGCAAATAATCCGCGACGTCAATACGAATTGTCGGAAAATTGAAATTTTTCTGAAAAATTTATGAGTCAAAGAGTAATTCCAAAATAGAGAAAATAAACAAACTAGTAGTATTTTAGCGGAATTTTTTATAAACCCTTTGTATTGTTTTAGAAAACCTTATTTTTATAGAGGGTATTTTCTTGTTCCTCTTATAAATCCTATTGAAAAACATCTGTGAAAAAACCTTTGAAAACCCATTGTGAAATCTTCGCGATTCTTCACGGCTTCGTGGTGAATTAAACCGTCGCTGACGCTCCGGTCTGCTATTAAAGGAAGTTAAAAACTAAAATCTAAAAGTTGCGCATGCGGGATTTGTCGTTTTGGGATTGAAACAATTCTTTGCCCAACTTTTAGTTTTTAACTTTTCACTCTTCATCTGGAA
Organism: Planctomycetaceae bacterium; assembly: GCA_031269105.1. Lineage (GTDB taxonomy): Bacteria > Planctomycetota > Planctomycetia > Pirellulales > Thermoguttaceae > WRMR01. Next base: position 471 of record JAISZO010000257.1, read on the forward strand.
TCCGTTATTTCTCCGCAAACTGATCGGCGGAATCCAATCGACGCTGTTTGGGATCAAGCAATATGGCGGGACGCGGATGCGTTTGATGCGGAGAATCAATCTGAAAATTCGTATTTGCGTTTTCCGATTCATTTCTTAACGTATCATAATCTGTCGCGTTGAAACGATTTTTTGTTCGCGTTTCCCAATCGCGCATATTGGAATTTTTATCGGTCGGCGAAACATTGTTTTCCGAAACGTTGGCGTCGTCCTTCCAATTGTCTTTTCTGTTCGGAATCTCTTTCGGCACAACAAATCTACCAAGCGGTCCGTTTAATAACGCCGGAAGAAAAACCAAGTCGCCGATTAAGGAGACCGATAAAATCGCTAACATCATGACGCCAAACATTTGCGTCGGCGTAAACGTGCTGAACATAAACGCCGACAATCCACATCCGCCAATTAACGTCGATTGCGTCATCGCCGTCGCACATCGTTCATACGCGATCACGGAGGCGTCGCGCGGTTTCATGCCGTCCTTGATTGCGTCGCGAAACCACGTTAAATAGTGCGCCGTGTTGTCCACCGCAACGCCAAGCGCGACGCTTGCCGTCATCATTGTTCCGACGTCCACTAAAATTCCTCGCCAACCCATGTAACCAAACACAACCATCACCGGAAAAACGTTCGGCAACATAACAATGAAACCGGCTTTGACATTTTTCAAAATAAAACAAAAGACAACCGCAATCGTAACAAACGCCATAATCAAACTGTTGAACAATCCGTTAATCAACTTGTGCTGCGTCTGATAAACAAGCGGAACCATACCGGTATAAGAAGCGTCGATTCCTTGTATTTCGACGTTTTGCGCAACAGCGGCGGGACTGTTAATGTTGTCGCCCATCGGGTCGGCAATTGCGCGGATATTTTCCTGCGTGAGAACATTTTTTACCCGCTCTTTGACGTCGTCGATTAACTTAGAATAATCGATGTTGTCAATTTTGCCGGGCGACAAGTCTTCTGCGCCGGGCTGACGTCTCTGATTTCCTAACGCCCAAACACGCGCGCTAATACGCCAAAGATCAATTCCGTGTTGTTTTTTCCACGTTTGAGCGATCTCGCGATACGGCGCAATCACGTCGGCGGGAATCCGCTCGGTTCCTTTGCCTTCGGGAACGGCAATAAGCTGCGCGATTTTTGTAATTCCGTTTGTTTTTAGCCAATTCGTTTCTTTTTTCGACAAATTGAGTTGATCAATCGTCGGATCGTCCGCAAGTTCAATCGCGACAAAATCCCGCAAAGCGGAACGGTTTTTATCAAGTTTGACGTTTGCCGACGTTTCGTAAATCCTGCGTTTCGCGCTTCCGCCAAGACCGCCGGATTCGTACAACTCTTTCGGCAACCGCGTCATCGTCGCCGCCGAAAGAACGCCGCCGATTTCCGGCATTTCGTCCGATTTCAACTGCGCCGCGATTTCCTCGACCAACCGCAAACGCTGCACGGAACTCAGTTCGCACGTTGCATTGTCAAATTTGAGAACGATTTCCAACGGCACAAGCGGTCCGATATGTTTTTCTAACCAAGAATAACTGACAATAATCGGCGCGTCTTTGGAATAGAATTTCATCATTTTGACTTCGGGCGTAATTTTGTACAAACCGATTCCTAACAGCAGCATCGCAGCCGTACAACCGATCGCGACAAGATTGCAACGTCCAATAATGATCTGCCCGAAAAAATGCCAGAATTTTAAAATTCGCGAATGTTTTTCTTCCTCTTCCAATTTTTTCCCGGCGTGTTTTTTCGCGTATTTTTTCGACGGGAAAAAGTAAAGCATTGCCGGAAGATACAAAAAGATCATCAACAATGTTCCTAACACGCCGAGCGCCGAATAAATCCCGAATTTTTTAATCGGTACAAGTTCGCTGATTCCAAGCGACGCCAAACCAAACGCCGTTGTCAACGCCGCAATGAAACAGGGAAACCATCCTAATTTAATCGCTTTTTCCGGCGCGCCGATCAGTCCGGTTTCGCGAATCGCGTCGTGATAATAATTGATAAGATGAATCGCTCCCGACATTGCGAGAATATAAATCAACGCCGGCATACTTAACATGATCGTGTCGCAATGACTGCCGGTCATGGAAACGAGAGCAAGCGAAATTCCCGCCGAAAGAATCGCCACGCAAAACACTAGCATTGTCAGCCGGATACTGCGAAAACAGGCGTAAGCGAGTCCCAAACCAATCAACGCGCAAAAACCGGCAAGCCGATATAACGTGCGTTCTCCTTCGGAAGCAATCGAGACGTTATCGACCGGAGTTCCGCCGATAATGACGCCGGACGTATCGGTTTTGCGACCGTAGATCATTTCCTGAATCATCTGAACAAAATTATCAACCGCTTTTTGAATCAACGTTTTGTTACTTGCCGGAGGAATCGGTTCTATGCCGAGTTCCTGCGCGACATGAATCACTTGCGCGATAACGGCGTTGGCTTCTTTGCCTTGCGGTTTTTCTTTCAAATACGCCATCAACGCCGTATTCGAGCCGCCGTGCGGTTCAATGATCGTGCCTGACAAACGGTCGCGAATTTCTTCTTCGCTGATATCGGGATATTGTTCTTTCAACATCCGTTTCAATCGCGGATAGGTCATCACCATTTTGAAATAATTTTTTTTCGGCGGCTCTAACGAACTTACGGATTCCGTAGCTTGCGGATTTTGCGACGATAAATCGTTTTCATTTTGCGAAGAAGCGTTTGTCGTTTTTGTACTTGCCGTGACCGCGTCGTTAATCGCGGCGATCATTCGGTCGGCGTTGGCTTGTTTTTCTTCCGGCGAAAGAGTTTCCGAAGAAAAATTAGAATTTGCCGCACGGTTGCGCACCAGCGACGTATCAATTTCGGCAACAATCGGCTGCGGATTCAGCCATTCGCCCATGTTGTCAATCGTTTGTTCCGGCGCTAATCTTTGCGCAAATTGTTCTATTTTGTCTTCGTCGTTTTTCATGCCGGGAAACGACGCAATCTTACAATCTTCCCAACTGATAACAACGAAACTTTCCATCGGAAAGTTTTTCAGGAACCATTTGTATTCCTGCGTTTGCGGATCATGAGCCGGCAACCAGTCTTCGACATTATTGGTGTTGCTCTTGAGCGTCCATTTGGTTCCGAGCCAAATAAACGAAAGCATAAAAACGACAACTAAAATAATCCGAAAACCGTGATTACGATAAAATAATGAAGATCGAGTCATAAAATTTCCTTTGGATTTGACGCTATATTTCACCGTCGACAACTGACGGAAATGTTATTTTCTATTGATAATAAGATACACGCTTTCGCCAGTTTGTCCATCACTCAAGTTAGATTTTTGTTAATAAAAAATCATTACAAGTTGCTTGTTTTGCGTATTTTATTGCGACTAACAAAAGATTATTTCATTATCGAATATTTTTGAACCGAAATCATGACGATTGTAAATATTACCATTTGATAGAAAAATGAACAGTTTAGTAACGGTTAAAACAAGAACATCTAGGGGAAATAAACAGTTTTACAACACTTCAGTCAAGTATTTTTTACATTCCTCCACCGCAAAAAACTTTTCGACGGTTTTTATTTCCAGCCGCTTGTTTTTTTGAAGAAATCAAAGGTATAATGATATAGGAAATACTAATTTTAAGTGGTCAAATTTAAATAAAAAAGAAAAACGATGTTCCCATTAAACGCTTTACAATTACTGTTACCTTTGGCGACGTCAGAAGTTATGTTCGACGCGAAAACGCTTCCTCCAATTCCCGCGCCGTTTTGGTTTGTCCAATTTTTCAAAGTTTTGGGATTTGTCCTGCATTTACTTGCGATGAATCTCTGGTTTGCCGGACTGCCGTTAGCGCTGCTTTTATTGATTTTCGGAAGAAAATTCGGTCGCCGATTTGCAACGCGGTTGTTTTCGCAACTTCCTGTTATTATGGCATTTGGAATCAATTTCGGTATCGTGCCGCTTCTTTTTCTTCAGGCGGTTTATTACAAAGCGTTTTATACCGCGTCAATTCTTATGGCGTGGCATTGGATAATGATTATTCCACTGGTGACGATTGCGTATTATTCCTTATACATTGCCGCGTTTTCCGTCAAAACGGAACAGAAAAAAGTGCGCACATTTTTTGCCGGGCTGATTTCAACGCTTTGTTTTCTCGGAATTGCGTACATTTTTGTCAGCGTTATGTCGCTGATGACGCAGCCGGAACGAATGACTGCCGTTTGGGAACGCGGACAACTCTTTGCCGGAAAAGAACTTGGGGCGGCGACGCTTGGTTTTGGAATGAATGCCGACGAACCGACGCTTTGGTTTCGATACGGAATGATATTTGGTCTTGCGTTGACGACAACGGCATTTTGGGCTGTTTTTGACGCAAATATTTTGATTCCCAAACGTTCCGATCAATCCGCCGAAGACCTGCAAAAAGACGATCAATATCGTCGATGGGCTGGCTGGTTCGCGTTGGTTGTTGCTTTGGCGGGCGGAGCGATTTCTGCCGCGTGCTATGACAAGTATTTAGGTTACGTTGCGGAAAATTCCTTTGCCGCGTCTTTACTCAAACCGAAAACGACGTCGTGCTATATTCTTTATGCGGCGTTGTTTACGCCATTTTTGGCGGCGATTGCGATTTTCGCAACAAAAATATTCCGCTTGAGACGTTATTTGACCGCGTTTGGCGTTGCGTTATTCCAACTCGTTGCGTTAGCGACATTTGCGGTTTCGCGGCAGTGGATACAAAATGTTGAAGTATCGCAAGTTATTCCAATCGCGCAACTTAAAGAAAACACGCAGTTTTTTCCAATTTACACTTCGCCTTTGATTGCGTTTTTGGTATTTTTTGTCATTGGCGCAATTGTTATTGGTTGGATGATTCGTCAGATCGTTCTTGCCCAAGACGTCGGTAAAGTCTAAACGCAAAACATATTTTCCGCCGATCTACGCAAATCATCGCAATACGTTTGCGCGTATCGGCGGTTAAAAATTTCTCAACGTGCGGCGGCTCATAAAGACCGACAGATTTCTTGCGAGAGTAAAAGAGTAAGCGACGAATAAATGATCGAGAGCGTTTGCCAACCGATTGTCTTCACGATTTTTTGAGCATGTCGCGAAGTTTCCAGCCGCCGCCAACGAGCATCATAATGATTCCCAGCGCCATCATCCAGAATCGCGGTTCGTCGGGTTCCGGAATAAATTTATGTCCGCCCCGCGCGATTGCTAACGCGACTTCATCGGTTTTGAGTACCGGCTTTCCGTCCATCCAAACGTATTGGATTTGAGGAGCGTCTTGCATGTAAATTTGTGTTCCATCATGAATTGACGATACAAAATCAGAATTATGAAATTTGGGTTTATAATTTATTTTATCAATAACAATTTCCTCATCATATTTTTGCCCTTGTATCGAAAAAACAAGACCATCTCTTTTTCCTTTACCACCCTGCAATTCACGTTGAATTGTTATTATTTTTGGGGAAATAGCGTCGTTATTTTTTTGTATTTCTTTAACCCGATAAATATATGATTTGATTCCGCCAAGCGGAATATTTGCGTCTTCATATTTAAACGTTTTAATTAAATAATTCTTTTCAGGAAGAATGAATATTTCTAAAAAACGTTTGTCTTGCGTCCATTGAAAAAGAATGCCGTTTTCTTCATCAAGCGTCTGTTTTTTTGAAATAATTCCCGTCAGTTTTTCCAGAATATCCGGTAAAAAAAATATGCCGTCATGCTTAAAAAAATCACCAGGATAATGTTCTTGGGAAATTAATGGCAGGATTTTATGTTCACAAAACCCCAATAAAAGCGCAATGTCCGACGAGGCAATTTCTGACTCTAAACAATTAACCGGAATTGTTCTATAACTGAAAAACGCTTGTTGACGCGTATCATCTTGTATACTTGTATAGTAGAGTGTAGAAAAAGACTTTTTGTAATCAAAGTCTCATTAGCCAACGTATGTGAAATGCGCCGATATTTTCTTTCACCGATATCGCCAAAAACCTCATTGGAATATTGAGTAGAGTTTTTGGCAACTGTATATTTACAATAAAACTTTTGCTTACTTTGTAAGACGCTTCTGTAACGTTCCAAAAACAACTTTACCTCATTTTGTGCGAGCTTTACCGCTTCGTCTGCAGCAATATTAGCATTAATAAAATTCATTAATAAAAACGTCAAAAGACAGATTTTACCAAAAGTTAAAAGTTTCATCATAAATTCCTTATATGCTTAAATTTCATTGTCATTATTTCTTTGTAAAACAAAATGATAAATTGCCTATAAAGCCGATGTAAAGAACGCTTTAATTTTACAATGTTCAGAACATCGGTATAATACGAAAGAGATGAAAAATGATTTTATTCACAATCTGTACTAAAAAAGTTTCCTAATTCATTATTGTTATTGGATGATAACAGCGTGCCGCATTCTGGTGATTAAGACCATAAAACCAATTTTCAACAAATATAACCAGCGTTTTTATTTATGCAAGCAAAAGTATATCCATAAACATTTTACGATAAAATTTTTCAATAAAAATCTCATTTTTCCCTTATTTTCCTAACAAAACAACATCAGTAACCAAAAGCCTCGCTCAAAAAACAACCTTATTGTCTTATTTTCTCTATTTTATTATTCAGAGAGTAAATTCGGCGTTTTGAGAATCAAAATGTTGGTTCATTTAAAATAACTTGTTTAGCAACTTACGTTTCTGTTTGTTTAACAGCGAAGCCGTCTATTGTCTCGTTTCTGAAATTCGAGTACAATTTTATGGGAATCGTATAAGCAAGCGAGAGAGAATGAAAATTTACAAAAAAACTCAGCAATCGCGAATATCTTTGGCAAGATTTTGTCTGGAGTTTCAAGGATAAAATAAAAAAATTATGGCACGGCTTCATGCCCGAAAAAATTCTATTTTGAAAGACGCGGATTTTCCCTTGTTGTTTGACACGACAGTTCTGGGACGACATCCGTATTGCGAAGTGATACTGGAACATGGCGCGGTCAGCCGCGAACATGCGAAAATTTCCCGAGAAAAAGGACGTTATTATATTGAAGACCTTCACAGCCGGAATGGAACATGGCTCAATCAAAAGCAAGTCGAGCGTAAACAGCCGCTTTTCAACGGCGACGTCATTCGGATTTGCGATCTTGAGTTTATCTTTCACGACGATTCGGCGGTGCGACCTCCAACTGCAAGCGATTCGCGGATCGATACCGGACACGAAATTCTGTTTGACGAAACGTCGCCGGAATCGTTGCATATTACGTCGCAGATTCCCGTAAAATTGCTCGCCGAAAAAGGAACCGGTAATTATTCTAAAGCCGAAAATTACGGCGACGCTCCAACGCTTTCGCCAAAATCGTCGCATGAACAAAGATTTCGCGCGCTGATCGATTTGGGACGCGATATTGGTTTTCAAAATGAAGAATCGCTTTCACGTTTAGCAAAACGTCTGCTCAAATTTTTTCTTGCGGCGGATCGCGTTTATATTTTTTTACGGGACGAAATCACGACGCGGTTTGTGCTGCACGCTTTTCAACATCGCGATCCGTCGCTTGTGAACGAAAAATTACGCATCAGCCGCTCGACGCTTGAAAAAGCCGCGTCGCAAAAAGTTGCGATTCTTTCGGACGACGTTTCCGAAGATTCGTGGTTCGGCGAAAATCAAACGCTTCTGGATTCGCGAATTTGTTCGATTATGGTAACGCCGCTTCTGGATTCGCGGCAAAACGTGTTCGGCGTGATTCAATTGGATTCGCATTCGACCGGAAAACGGTTTAACTCGAACGACTTGGACACGTTAGTCAGCATCGCGTATCACGTGTCGATTACTTACGAGAATATCCAACGTTATGAGGCGATGGCTCAAGAACGCGAGTTGGAACGCGAGATGTCGGTAGCGCATAAAGTTCAAAAAGGTTTTCTGCCGATTCAGCCGCCGAAAGTTGAAAACTACGGTTTTTTCGATTATTATCAACCGGCAAAATATCTCGGCGGCGACTATTTTGATTATATCGCGCTTCCCGACGGACGATTGGCGGTGGCGTTGGGCGACGTTTCCGGCAAAGGCGTTTCGGCGGCTTTGCTGATGGCGAAATTGTCGTCGGAAGTGCGTTACAGTTTGGTGACGGAACCCACTCCCGCCGACGCAATGAAACGGCTCAACAACATTTTTTGCGAAGTGCGATGGGACAATCGGTTCATCACGTTTTTGCTGACGCTTATTGATCCGAAAACTCATGTTGTAACGATGCTCAACGCCGGTCATAATCCGCCGCTGCTTTGCGATATTTGCGTCGCGCCGGAACTCGCGATTCCCGATAGACCGCATGTGCGGGAAATAGCCGACAATTTAAAAGGTTTGCCGTTGGGCGTTCAACCGGACGCGATGTACAATCAACTGACGTTTGAATTGTCGCAAGGACAGATGATTGCGATTTTCAGCGACGGACTGACCGACGCGATGAACATGGAAGGGCAACCGTTTGACTTGAGCCGAATCAAAGAATTTTTGTCGTCGCAAACGCGGCAACAATCGGTGGACGCTATCGGTCGCCGCTTGATTGACGCAATCCGCGCATTTTCAGGAAACGCCCCGCAATCAGACGACCAATGCCTTGTCCTTTTCGGAAGATTTTGATAAAATGAAGTTCATAGTATAAACTATCCACTTTTCAACTCGCCATTATTCCTATGATTTCACGTTATATTAACCCTTATACGGATTTTGGTTTTAAGAAGTTGTTCGGCGAAGAGGCGAATAAGGATTTATTGATAGATTTCCTTAACGCCGTGTTGCCGC
>JAISZO010000287.1 GCA_031269105.1 Planctomycetaceae bacterium
TCAAATCCGAAGCGAAACTTATGGAGCTCTTACCGGACAGGTGGAAAAATTCTCATTGAATGACTGCTTGTATAGAATAGTGGCGGATTGTCAAGAGATGCGATTGCTGGAGCAGATACTGCTTACCGCGTCCGCTGTCATACTCCTGAACCGCCGTCCAAACTTTCTAATGCGGAATTGAGCAAAATGAGCAATGCGGAAGTGGATGTTTATATGGAAAAAATCAAAGCTGAAATCGCGACAATGCCGCATCCTGTTCCCAAAGAATGGGGCGTCGTCAAAACTACTCCGATTAAAATTACCATTCCCGAACGAGGCGGAAACGTAACCATCAAAATTACGGATTCAAAAACATTCGTTCAGTAATAAAAAGAGATCGTAACATTTCCGCCGAATTTATTTTTTGAAGCGCTCCATCATGGACGACGATAAGCGCTTCCCAAAATTTTTCACGGAGAAATTTTTTATCGAAAACCTCATTTTTTAACAAAACAACATGAGTTGTCCAAAGCTGCGTCTCGCAATAGTAGCCGAAACGAGCGTGAGCGTTGAACCGTCGCTTACGCTCCGGCTGCCATCCTAAATAAACTCTGAAAAAATAAGCGGAAGCGCCATTCCTCTAGAAAGGAGAAAGTATTTTTCTCTTATTGGAAATTTTATTTCGCTCCGTAACGATTGAAAAACGCTCGTTCTGCAAAGGATTTTTTCGGACGCGGCGGCTCTTGCGTTATCGGAACGCCTATCGGCAAAACGACTTCCACATGCAAATTATTCGGCACATTCAGCAGTTCCGCAATTTTTTCCGCCGTTTGATCTTTTTGAACATAACCTTGATACCATACGGTTGCGTATCCCAACGCGGAAATCGCAAGCAAAATATTTTCGACTGCCGCCGCGCAATCCTCGCGAGCAAACGACACATTGCCATACGCCGGAGTCGAATCCGTTACGCAAACGATCATGGCTTTCGCAGTTTTACACACGGCGCGGTTTTCAAAATAGTTTGAAATTTCCGCCAGAAGTTTCGGTTCGGTAACAATCACAAAACGAGTTGTTTGCGCGTTGCAGCCGGACGGCGCGTCGATTCCCGCCTGCACAATTTTTTTGAGATGTTCCGGATCAACCGGCTCGTTCTTAAATTCTCCGCGATAGCTATGACGTTTTGCAATCACCTGAAATAATTCGTCCATTTTTTCCTCGCTGTTCATTTATGTTTTCCTAGAAAAACGATCAATCCCATTTTTATTCGTCACGAAAAACAAGAACATGACGAAAGTTTTTGAGAAAAATTTTTCGTAATTTCACGAGTTCGCATTAAATAATGTTTTTCATTGACGATTTAAGGCATTTTAGCACAAACAAAACGACGTAACAAGAGAGCGTTTGACGAAAAGAGAAAAACGCGAAGATTCTACAAAAAGCATAACCTATTCCAATAAAACCATTGAGAAAATATTCGTCAAAAATTGCCGAGTAAACGTCTTGGAACAAGCGGCGAAAATTTTTCGGCAATCAGTTCGCGAATCATCGCAATCGCTTTGTCGCTTCCTCCAACCGGCAATGTCCGAGCGTATTGCAATCCAAGCGACTCGCAAAGGCGTCGGATTTCCATATCCAGATCGTATAACAATTCCGTATTTTCCAACATAAAACCTATCGGACAAAAATATAAATTTTTTCGGTTCGGAAAACGTTCCGGTAACGTTTTGACAAATTCGCCGACGTCCGGTTCGCTCCATGAACCTTGTTTGACGCTGCGGCTTTGATAAGCGACGTCCCATTCTATTCCGAATTGTTTGAGCCGCAACGTTTCGGCAACTAACGCCGACGCCTGCCGGAATTGTTGTTCGTAAGGAAGTTCCGATTGCGGCGCTTCCGCGTCGGCAAGAGTTAAACTGTGCGCCGTGAAAATTACCATCGCGTTATCTTGTTCGTTTTCAATCAGACGCCGCAAGATCAACGAGGCGTCGTCGCGCGGCGGAATTTTATCTTTCCAATCCATCTGCATCGCAAACGTTTCCGTTAATCGGTCGGCAACCGCCGAGATATAAAGCGGATGATTATAAAACCGCCGCGCAGTATGAATACAAATATCATCAATGGGAATTTTCGCGTTTTTTGCCGCGTTTTGAGCCGTAACGTCCAACGTTTGAAGATACGCTCGCTTTCGATGAGCGGTCTCAAACGGAACGGTACAAAAAGCAAAAATTCGCCGAATCCCTTCGTTAATCATTTCGGCAATCGTTTCATCAAGCGCCGGACGCCAAAACAAGTTGCCCCAATAGATCGGCAGTTGTTTGACGCGGGTAAAAACGTTGTGCAAAGCGGAATCGTTCGGCAATCCTAAAATGATATTTTCATCGTTTTGATTTCGCAATAATCCGCTAATCAGCGCACGGCATTCTTCATTCACCGGACTATGATTGCCGATTTGACGGTATTTTTTTACGACGTTTTCCAATTGTTCCGCCGCGAGTTTTCGTCCATGCAAAACGTTTTGAATAAACGGCAACACTTCGTCTTCTTTTTCCGGTCCGCCATACGAAACAATTAACGCCGCGTCGTAAAACGTCGTTTCATTCAAGTTTTCGCTTTGAAACGTCAAGGTGTTGTCTCCATTTTGTTAAATCATTTTTATTCGACGCATAAGATTCAAAGAGCCGCGAAATTTCTTGCCGACGCCGCGGATTTATACAGACGAAATTAAAAATATCAACGCTCATCTGCGAAATTTTCGGAGGATAAAAAATATTGAAATTGCCAAAATTTTTCAACCTATCGCGTTATTTTTTCAACACGTCAAAAATTATGTCGATTCCTTCGTTTGCCTGTTCTAAAGTCAGATTCATTGCCGGAAGAAGACGGATAACGTGTCCTTGCGTGCAATTGACGAGCAGTCCGCGTTTTAAACATTCCGCGACATACGGAGTACCGTCGATGCTCAAATCGATACCGATCATCATTCCTATCGCGCGCACGTCTTGAATGATTTCGACTTCTTTTGCCAATTGTTGAAACCGCGTGCGGAACAGTTCGCTTAATTTCCTCGCTTGTTCGAGTAGATTTTCCCGTTCAATCATTTCAATCGTTGCGATTCCCGCCGCCGCCGCAAGCGGATTGCCGCCGAATGTCGCCGCGTGCATTCCGGGACGCAAACTCGGAGCAATTTCGCGTTTCGCAAGCATCGCGCCGGCAGCGACTCCGCTGCAAATGCTTTTCGCCAACGTCATAATGTCCGGCGTTACGCCGAAATGCTGATAAGCAAACCAATTTCCCGTTCGTCCGCAGCCCGTTTGCACTTCGTCGAACACGAGAAGTATTTCGTTTTCGTCGCAAATTTTGCGAAGTCCTTGCAAAAATTCTATCGACGGAATTCGAATTCCGCCTTCGCCTTGAATCGGTTCAATAAGGATTCCGGCAGTTTCGTTGTCGAGCGCCGATTTGACCGCTTGCAAATCGTTGTACGGCAAATAAACGAATCCCGGCAAAAGCGGCTGCAATCCGTCATGATATTTCGGCTGCGCCGTCGCCGATACCGATCCCATTGTCCGTCCGTGAAAACCGGATTGAAACGTAATGATTTTGTAACGTTCTTTCGGCGCGTGCAAACGCACAAGTTTAATCGCCGCTTCATTCGCTTCGGTACCGGAATTGCAAAAAAACGCCATGCCGTCGAAACTCCGCTCGGAAAGCGCTTGCGCCCAAGTTCCTTGCTGTTCGGTGTACCAAGTATTCGGAACGTGAATCAACTCGCCCGCTTGTTTGCAAATCGCCTCGACAACCGGTTTCGGACAATGTCCCAGCAGATTACATCCCCAGCCCGGGAAAAAGTCAAGATATTTCCGTCCTTCCGCATCCCAAACATAAGAGCCGTCTCCTTTGGTCAGCGCCACCGGATATCGCGTGTAATTCGGAATGACGTATTTTTGAAATTGCGCTATTGTTGCTTGTGTTGACATTTCAATTTTTAAAAGAAAATTTTTATTGGATTTGCCCCAAATATATTTTTCAAATAGGATTAACAAGACGGACTGAATAAAATTTCGACTATCCGATTAATTCCGTCTAAAAATATTGGAGGTTACTTTTTTAAAACAATGATTTTAAATATTTTATCACAATCCGTCCTAGTGTAAATTCCCGCTTGATTTGACGTCACAATTTAACAAATCTCTGTATTTTGATTTATTGTTTTGTTTCTTGTCGGAATATCTATAAAAATTCTCTGAATACTGAGAAAAATCGGGGGATTGATGGTTATAAAGATTTTGTTAAAATTAACAAAAGAATAGTTTTAACAAACATGCGGCGAATCAAAAATTCCCCAAGTATGTGAAATATTCTTGTTGTTAGAAAAGTCCTCGTAGCTCAATTGGATAGAGCGTTGGCCTCCGAAGCCAAAGGTTACTGGTTCAAATCCAGCCGGGGATATTTAAAAGTTTTAATCTCCTTGCGTTGAATTGCGAGAGTTTTTTTCGTCGCCGAGAATCATCGCCAAACGTAAAAGCCGCAAGGTAAGCAAGTCGTGCGTAAAATTCTTTTTGACGTGCGCATGAGCTTTTTTCCCCATTTCCGCAACGCGTTCAGGATCGTTCCAAAGTTCTAAAATCCGGCGACGCAATAATTCGGAATCTCCCGACGGAATAACAAATCCGGTTTCGCCCTCGATGATATAATCTTCGGCAGCCATATTACAACAAGCAATCACCGGTTTACTATGCCACATGGCGTTACAAACGTTTGTTTCACCGCCGCCTTTCAGACCGGAATGAATCATCGGAATCACAACAAATTGACTTGCCGCCTGCAGTTGAGCAAATGCAGGTTCCGGCGCGCCCAAAACAATAACATTAGGAAGATATTCTATCGTTTTTCGCACGTCGGGATCCGTCGCGCTGATAATGACCGGAATATCAGTTCCTTTTACCGCATCGACAAGACATTTGTAATCGCGTTTGCCGTTACCCCCAGAAAAAACAAACTTTCCGACATGTAAATCGTATTGTCTTAATTTTGAAGAATTGGAATGATTCGATTTGAACGGAAGAAAAAAGAGCTTTTCTTCCGGCAAACGATAGTAGTCCGCATGCGACGAAACTTGTTTTTTCGACCATTGAACAAGCAAATCGTAACTCAGCAAAGCGTTTCTGGCAAGATATTCTTTCCATTTTGTTTTGAATTTGAGAAACGGAAAAATTTTGATTTTTTTTTCCGTTCCTAAAATATACTCGACAAAAATATCCCAAAGAAACAGCGTTCTTTTACGAAAAAAGAAGATGCGATTCAGACATCCCGTGAACAGCCAAACAGCTTTGTCGCTTCCGTCAATGAGAATAATTGTTTGGGAATCGGCGGAAAAAAATATTTGCAAAGCGTGAAAAAAACTAAAAAACAACGGTAAGCGGCGGAATAACCGTATAAAAAAATTAGGGGCGATATAACGAACGGATATTTCATTTTTTTCAGAAAATCTAACATTAGAAATCAAACGAATATTATTCGGAATAACAAAATCCGCCGATTCCAGCAAATGATAATTTTCATGGACTTGTTTCAAAGTAGGATTGTTTGATGTATCGTTATTCATTTTGATTTTATTACGAAAAGAATTGACAAAACAAGCGTCAAATAATCCATTGTATCTCAAAATTTTCAAACCACAAATCTTAATTTTGAAAAACGACCATTTGGCAGAAATACCAAAAGAAATGCGGGAAAGAAGACTCGAACTTCCACCGGGTTGCCCCGACTAGGCCCTCAACCTAGCGCGTCTACCAATTCCGCCATTCCCGCATAAAAACAGTCGCTTTTGTAATGGCAAAAACGATTTTAATAATTTACAAAATCTGAAAAAAACGTCAAGGGGGTTTGCCATTTCGTTTCAAAGATTCGTATTTTTTCTTGAATATCCCTTTTTCATAAAATTTTATTATTAACAAAAATGTGAAATTTATTTTTGTTTTCATAAAGAACCTCTCAAAACCTATTTCACCACGAAGCCGCGAGAAGGATCGCGAAAAAAACGCGAAAATTCTATAAAAAACATAACCTATTCAAATAGAATCATTTAGGAAAATAAAATATTCAAAACTTTCTTCGTAATTTCGTGATAAAAAAGAAGTTTTGGAAAGTTTTTGTAAATTGAACGAAAAATCCAAACCTTTGTTGTCAATTTCATATTTTGGAACGCGGTAAAAAATCTTGGAAAAACCGTCTTGACGATATGATAGATTTTTGCTCTAATGAATTGATATTGAATGGATTTTTTCGTTTCCTGATAAATCATTTCAAAAAACAAAGAGATAATAATATCGTAACATAAGAAATATCAAGAACATTGGAAATATTGAAAACGAAAATTTCCGCGATAACTTTATTACACAATATTCAAACTAATTCGTCAGTCTTTCTTTTTGGAAAAAAATTTGTTTGTCTGGTCATTTTATTCCGACAAAAAATAATTTTTTCTGAAAAGATTTATCATAAATGAAAAAAAGAAAGGGTTTGATACTTCGGCAGTGTCAAACATGATCGAACTGTGGTTCGACATCGAGTACAAATACGTTTCAGTAAAACAGGCAATTTAAGGTATATAGGTCATCGAGACTTACTGCGTTCTATCGAGCGGTTGCTTCGCAGAACGCAATTGCCGATTGCTATGAGTGAAGGTTTTCACCCAAAAATGCGCATAAGTTTTCCGTCAGCCCTTGCGTTAGGAGTTGCCGGAAACGATGAAGTGTTTGAGTTAGATTTGACCGAATCGCTTGCAGCACAAGATGTTATTAAAAAACTTAATCAGGCGGCTTGTAACGGATTGCAATTTCTTTCCGCAAAGGAAGTTCTTGCAGGACGAAAAAAATCAGCGTTATTCGCGTCTGTTTATGAAATGACGCTTCCCGAAAATACTGTTGAACAAACTGTGGAGAAAATCAAAGAGTTTCTTTCGCAAACAAATTTCACGATTGTGAAACATAATGGAACGTCTGTAGATGCGCGATCGGTCGTGGAAGAACTTGCGATAATCGACGCTCAAACGTTGCGAATGAAATTGACGGTAACTCGCGGAGCGGACGCCGGTTTTCGGGAAACGCTGGAAGCGTTGGAATTAAAAGATCAACTTTTTCGCACAATTTTTCCTGTACGCACGCAAGTTTTGCTTTGTGAAGAATAGAAAAATCTAGGATAGACCTCGTAAACGAATTTCGTCACAAAATACAAAACCGATTGAAACATCAAAAACTCGCCCTTGCCGTTAGGAATACGGGCTTATTTCCCATGACACAAGAAATGTTAATCAATGTGCGGCAGCAGGAAGAATGTCGGATTGCTGTCGTCGAAAATGGTTGTCTCGAAGAACTTTACGTCGAGCGAACCAACCACGAAAATTATGTCGGCAATATTTACAAAGGAATTGTCGTCAATATCGAACCGAGTATTCAGGCGGCGTTTGTGGATTTCGGCGTTGGTCGGAACGGTTTTTTACACATAAGCGACATCGAGCCGCATTATTTTCAACAAGCGGGATTTACGGAACATCTCAAGCCGCAACATCAAGATTCGTACAGAGGACGCAATCACTCTCAATTTGACGATATGGGCTACGGTCGTCCGCGAGTCAAGCCGCCGATTCAAGACGTCTTTCGACGTGGCGACGAGATTCTTGTTCAGGTAATCAAAGAAGGTCTTGGTACAAAAGGACCGACGCTTTCCACTTATATTAGTATTCCGGGGCGTTATCTTGTTCTGATGCCGTCGTTAGGAAGAGTCGGGGTTTCGCGGAAAATCGAAGACGACGACGTGCGACGAAAACTGCGGGATATTATGAACGAACTCAAGCCGCCCAAAGGACTTGGGTTCATTGTCCGCACGGCGGGAGCGGAACGGACCCGCAAAGAACTCGCACGGGATTTGGCGTATTTGTTGCGGCTTTGGACTGTGATTGTCAATCGAATAAAAAAAATGCCTGCTCCCATCGATATTTACGAAGAGAGCGATATGATTATTCGCACAATTCGCGACATTTTTACCGGCGACATTGATTCTATTGTTGTTGACGAATCCGCAGCGTTTGAGCGGGCGAAAGAATTTATGCAAGTGATGATGCCGCGTTATGTGGATCGTATCAGCTTGTATGACGACAAAGAGCCGATTTTTTTCAAATATGGTTTGGATAAAGAAATTTCGCACATCAACAAACGGCGGGTCTATCTTGCCAAAGGCGGTTCTATCGTTATTGATCAGACGGAAGCTCTTGTCGCGATTGACGTTAATAGCGGTAATTATCGTGCGGACGACAACGCGGAAGAGACCGCGTTTCAAATTAACATGATGGCGGCGAAAGAAATTGCGCGGCAATTGCGGTTGCGCGATTTGGGCGGAGTGATTGTCAACGATTTTATCGATATGCGTCGGGAAGGTCATCGGCGGGCGGTTGAGCGGGAATTGCGAAACGCCGTGAAACGAGATCGCGCGAGGACAAAAATTTTGCGGACAAGTCCGTTTGGACTTATCGAAATGACGCGGCAGCGCGTGCGTCCCAGTTTAAAACGGAGCGTTTATATTGAATGCCCCTGCTGTCACGGGAGCGGAGTTGTCAAATCGGTAGAAAGCATGGGGCTGGAAGTCTTTCGTATTCTTATTCTTGCAGCAAGCTGCGACGATATTAAAGACGTGAGAGTTATTGTCGCTGAAGAAGTTGCCGAACATCTTAACAATAAAAAACGCAATGAGTTAGCAAAAATCGAGTCGAATGGAAAAATTCAAATCACAATCAAAGGTTTACCGGACATTTGGCCCGAACACCTCGAAGTGGAATGTTTCGACATTTTGGGACAACCGGTTCCATTTTCGTGGGAGGACTCCTTGAAAGGAAAGCCAAAACAGAGATAATTAGCCCTTTGTAATTTTTCTTGCAGGGAAATTCCGTAAAAACGAGCGAGGAGTTTTTTCTGCAAGGGAATTTTGTACGCTAAAAGTTGAAGCGGTTTCGGGTTGTAAAACTGGATTTTCGGTACCCGCGCCCTTTTGGTTCGGTAAAAATTAAATACTGCGAATGATTGTCGTCGGTATTTTCTACGGAACCCATAGCGCTTTACTATTACCAACTTTTTGAAAGAAATTAAGAAATGTACGCAATTTTTGAAGATGGGGGTCGTCAGTTCAATGTTCGGGAAAATCAAGAAATTCTCATTGATTTTCAGGAAGAATGGGAACCAGACAAAGAAGTAACTTTTGAAAATGTTTTGTTGATCGGCGGCGATCACGACGTCAAAATCGGTCAACCGTATGTCAAAGGAGCAAAAGTTACGGCTTTGGTAATTGACGCGGTTCTGGGAGAAAAACTGACAATTCGTTGGTTTCGCCGACGGAAAAATTCTAAGAAAAAAGTCGGACACCGGCAAAAATACACCAAAATCAAAATAAAAACGATTGAAGCGTAATTTTTGTTTTCTCGCAAAGACGCTCGTCTTGAAATCACAAAACAATTTCAAGACGTTAACCATAAACTACAAAACATACGGAAAAATTGCTTTCAAGAATTTTTGTATATTCTGTTATTTTGTATTATTTGTTGTTTGAAATATTGTAACATTCAGCGGAATTTTAATCTTGCGAGCAAATTTGAATTGCGTAAAAAATCAAAGAGAAACGACGATTTCCGCCGAAATTTGTTTTGGCGAAAGTTAAAAATTGGGCAGTAGATTGTTTCAATTCTAAAGCTACGCATTCCGCTTGCGAAACTTTTAACTTTTTGTTTTTAACTTTTATCTTTTCGTTTTTACATTGTTTTCTTCCCCGCAACTTTATGCTAAAATCATCGTTTTGGAAATTCTCGCAAATAAAGGGAAACAACAATGAAAAAATATCTTATTGGCGTTGATTGCGGTTCAACGATGGTCAAGGCGGCGGTTTTTGATTCTGCCGGAAAAGAATATGCGACGGCGTCGCGAAAAGTGGAACATATTTATTTGCATTCCGGTTGGACGGAAAATAATATGGACGCTTTGTGGAACGGCGTTTGCATAACGATTCGCGAAGTTCTTCAGCGTTCGGAAATTGAGCCGCGGCAAATCGCTTGCGTCGCTTGTACCGGACACGGAAACGGTTTATATCTTGTCGCGCACGACGGAACGCCTGCACGCAACGGAATCATTTCGTCCGATTCTCGCGCGCGAAAATATATTGAAGAATGGACGCGGGAAAATTTACTCGACCGTCTTTTGCCGAAAACGATGCAAACCATTTGGGCGGCGCAGCCCAACGCTTTATTGCGGTGGCTGATGGATAACGAACCGGAAACGCTCGCCAAGACAAAATATCTTTTTATGTGTAAAGATTTTGTCCGTTATCGATTGACCGGCGAAGCGTATATGGAACTTTCCGACATGTCCGGCACGAGTTTAATTGACGTCGGCAAAGCGGCTTACGACGACGAAATTCTTGACGCTTGGGGAATCCTCGATTGGAAAAAAATCATGCCGCCGCTCCGACGTTCGGCGGATATTTGCGGGACAATCACGCGCGAGGCGGCTTCGGCGACAGGACTTGCCGAAGGAACGCCGGTTGCGGGCGGAATGTTCGATATTGACGCTTGCGGTCTCGCGGTCGGAATGACCGACGAATCGCTGTTTTGCATGGTCGCGGGAACGTGGGGAAACAATCAATTTATCTCGAAAACTCCCGTCGCCGATCCCGATATGTTTATGACCAGTTGTTACAGCATCGACGGTTACTATCTCATGTTGGAAGGAAGCGCGACTTCGGCAAGCAATCTTGAGTGGTTTGTCTCGCAGTTTTTTGAAAGCGACCGCGAATTGCTCAAACTCAAAGGAATGACCAAAAGCGTTTACGATCATTGCGGCGAATTGGTTTTGCAAACGCAGCCGTCGGATTCCGCGATTCTCTTTCTTCCTTATCTTTACGGCGGACCGGTAAGTCTCGACGCAAAAGGATGTTTGTTCGGACTCGACGGTCGTCAAACGCGGTCGCATGTTTTGCGGGCGGTTTTTGAAGGAATCATTTTCGGACACCGTTGGCATTTAACGCGATTGACGCGTTTTTGCGAACGTCCGAAAACAATTCGTCTCACCGGCGGCGCGGCGAACAGTTCCGTATGGTCGCAAATGTTCGCGGACGTTTTTCAGATTCCCGTTGAAATTCCCGCCGGCGCTGAACTCGGTTGTCTGGGCGCGGCGATTTGCGGAGCGTATGCAACCGGACTTTACCCGTCTTACGAATCCGCGTGTCAAAATATGGTCGTCATCGACCGCGTCTATCCGCCGAATCCCGCTTTTGCCGAGATTTACGACGAAAAATACGGACGGTATTTGAAACTTCTCGAAATTTTACAACCTGTTTGGCATGAATTGACGCCGAGTTGAGAAAACGGTAACCCGAAACGTAAACAAGGATTGAACTCTCGCCGACGTTTCGTGACGCCATTTTGACGTCTCCGAGTCGACGTTGTTGCGTTTTTAAAGGACGTCGCATTCGGCATTCCATTTCTTCCAAAGTTCAACCCGTTCCTGCACCGAATAATACGCAAGTTCCTGCGGCGGGACAACGTCTTTGCCAACAAGGATTGGCAAAGCGTCGAGCGCCTCCTGACGAATCGTTCCCGTTTCATCAAGCAATTGAATCAAGAGCGGAACGAATTTTTGCCGCCGCCGCTTGCGTATTCCTTGCGCTATCGCTAATTTTGTCGTTTTATCGCCGGAAACAGCGAGACGTTCCAACGTATTTAAGCCCGACGGATCGTTCCATTGGTCGAGAGCAAACGCTGCGTCCATGACAACCAACGGCTGCTGATGCGTTAAAAGCGGTTTCACATTTGCCGCGCAGTCCGCGCCGCCGATTGCCGTCAACGCTTGCAATGCCGCGCGGCTGACCGCCGTCGCCGGATGGCAAATTTCATTCAACAACGCCGCGATGTCGTCCGCTTGTCCGTAATCCTTCACATGCAAACATGCGCGGCGATGCAATTCCGGCGAAGCGCAAGCCAACGAGTTGGTCGTCAACGCTTTTTCCAACGGTCGAAACGTTTTGGATTGTTGCGACGGCATTTGTTGTAATTGTTGCGTTTGCGTTGGAATATCTGAAGACATTCCTTGCCATTCGGCGTCGGTTTTTGCTAATTTTTCCGCTTGCCGATCCACAAAGTCCCAAAGCCGCAGCAATACGATTTCATCTTTTTCACGCATGACGTCGTTTGTTAATTGAGAATACAATAACGGCGAAACGTCGGCGTAGCGCGTTTGCGCGAGCAATTCCGTTATTGCGGAACGCCGTAACGCCGTATTTGGGCTGTTCAGTTTCGCTGTGATTGCAAACATCGGTTCTATTGCGGGCAAAACTTCCGTCAACAATTCGTTCGGCAATTCGCGTCCTTCCGTAAAAACGGCGTATTCCAACATCGGCACAAGCGGACGTCCGATTTCGTTCAACTGCCGAATCGTTTCCTCATGCTGCCGACTTGCGACGGGCTGCTGAAATTGCGTCAATAAATCCCGCACTCGAGGAAAGTCGGCAAAATTCGCGATCGCGGCGGATTGCGGCGGATTCGCGCTTTGCCGGAAATTGTCTTCTTTCGGCAACAAATTTTCCGCCCGCAATCTACCGGATTGAACGTCTTGTTGAAATTGTCGGACAAGTTCCTGATATTTCGCTTCCCGCGTTTGCGTCCTATCGTTTGGCGAAAACGATTCCGCCGGTTTCCAGTATTTCGCAAGTAATTCCGCCGCGAGAATCCGCGTGTTGAGAATGTTGCTGTTCATCGTTTCCAAAAACAACGGCGCGGACGTTTCCCCGCGCCAACGCCGCAACGATTCCAACGCCGCAATTTGAACCGCCGGACTTACGTCGTTCAGATATTTTCTCGCAATCGCCGCCGTTTTCGGATTTTCCATTTCGGCAAGCGATTCCGCAACCGCTTTTCGTACCTCCCACGCCGGATCGTCCCGCATCGTCAACGCCTGTTCCCGTAAACCGGCTTGGCGGAACGCGCGAACCGTTTCCGCGCGGATTGCCGGAGATTGATCTTGTAGCGCCGGTTGTAACAACGTTACCGCGTCCGTTGTTTGCAACATTCCGAGTCCGCGAATCGCCGCCAGACGCACCGAAACCATCGGGTTTCGCAATCCGAGATCAAGACGCGATAACGCTTCCGGCGACCGCCACGCCGCGACCGTCAACATCGCCGCTTCCTGAATCGCCGCGTTGGAGTCGCCGCAAAGATTCGGAATACAATCCGGCAGCGTTGTCGCCGAAGTTTGCGGGAGTTGTTCGTTTGCCGTTGAATTAAATTTCGGCGCGTGATCCCGCCAAATAGAAATCGCCGCCAATCGTACTTTCGGGTCGCGGCTTTCGAGCGGACGAACAAAACACGGCTCTTGCGACAACGGTTTTTTCGCGGCAATCGCATACAATAACTCAATCGACAACAACGGAACGCCCGGTTTGCGGCGTCCTTTTTCATCGATGTATTCCGCATAAACGTCGGACAATTGAATCAGCGTTTCCGGCGGCGTTGTTTTCAGCGAACCGAACGCTTCCGCCGCCGCGCACCGCATCGCCGACGACAACGACGCGTCGTGAATCGCATTGACCAACGATTGACCAACTTGTTCGTCGCCCGACCTCGCTAGAATAATTACCGCGTTCGCGCGAACTATCGCGTTTTCATGCCGCAATAAACTTTGATAATTCGGCTGATATTCCGTCGGCAAAATCAGAATCTCCTCAATTCCCCGATGCCGCCATCGCCAAAACGAATCGGTTTGAGCGGTTTCTCCTTTGCGGTATCGTTCCAATTCAAGATTGAAAATCCAGCGATCCTGCAAAAGCGGCGCGAGATTATTTTGCGGGCGTTCTGCCGTCAAATTTGGCGACTCGGAAAGATACGAGACCTGTTGAATTTCATTGGATTTTTGGGTCGGTTCGCGCGTTATCGGAAGAGTTTGATTGTGCGGCGATTCGTTTGGTTCGTGCGAAAGTTCATTTTGCGCAAAAGAAGATTCGTTGGAATTGGGAAGAGACGCTTGTTTTGCGCGACCGGACAACCAATCCGCCGCGCTCGGCGCATCTTCCGATTGAAGCCAATCTGCGGGAGCCGAAACGCCCGACGCGGAATCTGTCGTCGTCTTTTTCGGCGATTGCGTCGCGTTCGCGTCGGGAACATTAAACGGATCGCTCGTAACTTTCTTACCTCGCGGAAAAAACGACGAATCTCCTAAATGGCATCCTGCCGCCGCAAAGAGCAACGTTATTACTGTAAGAAAAAGCGTAAAGCGCGAAACGCGAAGTGCGGAATGAAAAATCACTCGCTCCAAATTTCCCGCTCCAAACTTTACGCTTTGCGTTCTGTACTTTTCGCTTTGTGCTTGCGAGTTTCTCTGACCGGACAAAACAATAACCTCCTTGATTGCCGTTTTTGAATTGGATTGCCCAAATTTTTGAGATTATAAGAAATCCAATTTTGCCAATCAAGAGCGTCGCGAGCGGTTTTTTGAAAAAGTTGTCAATTTTGCGGAAATCAATGTCGGAAGAGCGTTAAAATAAACGACGTTTTTTCTTGTCCCATTTTACCGTACAATGACGGCGCAATCGTAAACCGGTCAATCGCAAACGATTGCGACGTTCTCTATTATCCGAGATTTTCCATTACGACCGTTTTCCTTCCGAAACCGCCGCAAATTCGTCCCACTGTTTGTTGAAGAAATCTTTGTCTAAATCGCCGGTAAACGCGACAATTCGATACGCCAGTTTAAGAACGTCGCCTTGCGGTAATACGATATCCGATTTCATAAAATTCAACGGCATCGGCGAAAAGTTTCCGTAATTCCGCGTGAACCACAATCCTTGCTTGAACGGCTCTCGTTCAAACGGCGGAGCGAGAATCGCCAAACCTTCGATCAATCCGTCGCCGCGTCCATAACGTTTGCCGTAAGACGCTATCCATTTCGCCGGTTTGCCAAGCGTGTTTTCCTGACGTTCCTGACCCTCGCTGTTGACCAGCGTACCGCCGCCGTCCACTGAAATATCTTCTGTCGTGCGCACGCCGAAAAGACCGTGATTCGACGGTTTGATCGTTACTTCCGTCAATGCCGTCAACTCGAAATAACAATCGAGCGTATAAGTTTCGTCGTTGAGAATTGTCAGCAAAAAGCGGCGTTTGTCGGCAAGAATCGGATCGCTGCCAGACGGAGTCCACGCACATTCGTTGAGCAGTTCCGCCGATTTCGCGGCGATTACGCCAAGCTCTAATTTTTTCGAGACAATACGATCTTTATCGGGATTGTTTTGCCAAAAATTCCGTCCGTTGACTTTATCTGCGCCGAAAAAGACGCTGCGATGATGAGGCCACGGCTGACCGGTTTCCGAAGTCAACGATAATCCCGATTTCAGCGAATTGAGCGGGTAAAAGTAGGGATATTTTTGCAACGCTTCGGCGCGGTAACAAGTTAAGGTCGCGTTTTTCCAGCGTATCCACGCCGCCGATTTTTGCGAGTCGTAAATGTACGCGGTCAGATAATCCGCGCGGGCGTCGCCGTAAGTCGGAATCGGCTTAACCGGCGGCGGCGCCGGTTCGTCGCCTAATACCATGCTTGTCGGTTGACCATGAAAAACTTGGTTGCCAAGTCCCAAAATTCCGGCGGTTAAAAGCGAATTTTTCAAAAAATCGCGTCGTTCCATGTTTTGTTCCTTATAATTTAGTTTCATTAAAATTTTGTTCGAGACGTAAAAAGCGCTATTTTCATTGAAGACTTTTCCGCCCGAACAATCTCAATCGTCATAACAGATAAATTTTACACAACCTTTTCTCAAAATGCAAGCGAAGCGATTTTTTTGCGGCTTGTTTCAAAAATTTGCGTTTGCGAATAAAGAAAATGTGATAAAATTAGGAAAACGAGCGGAGGGCTGGAGTCGGAAAGCAAGGATGTTAGCGTTCAACCGTAGGACGCGAGACGTCGCGTTCTTGCAAAGAATTTCCTTCGGCGACGTTTCAACTGAAATAAAACTTATGTCGTTAAATCGCGCGGCGGATCGCCAATCTTCAAATTCATTTCAAATCTTTTTTTCCGCAGGCGAACCGAGCGGCGACGCGCATGCCGCATCGCTGATTCGGGAAATTCAAGCGTGCGATCCGTCGGCGCTATGCGTCGGATATGGCGGACCGTTAATGCGCAAAGCCGGTCAAATTCAACATTACGATTTGACGCAAAAAGCGGTGATGTTTTTCAAATCGGTATTAGGACAAATCGCGTTTTTCCGTTCCTTGTACAAAAAAACGGAAGCGTATTTTTCCGAAAACAAAAAGAATATCCAAGCCGTCGTTTTGGTTGATTATCCGGGTTTTAACTGGTGGGTGGCGCGAGCGGCAAAAAACTGCGGGATTCCCGTTTATTATTTTATGCCGCCGCAACTTTGGGCGTGGGCGGGTTGGCGAATCAAAAAAATGCACAAATTTGTCGATTACGTTTTCACAACGACGCCGTTTGAAACGAAATGGTTTCAAAGTCATGATTGCAACGTGATTGAAATTGGACATCCGTTTTTAGAAGAAGCGAAACGTCATGTTATTGATTCCAATTTTCTCGAAGAAATTCAATCCGAAAAATCTCCTATTCTGACAATTTTGCCCGGTTCGCGCGACCAAGAAATTAAAAATAATTTCCAAGATTTGCTCAATACCGCCGAAAAAGCGCGTCTCGCAAATCCTGAAATTCGTCCCATGATTGCGGCGTTTAAAGAATCTCATGCGGAAACAATAGAGGAAATTCTTTCGCGGCAAGGCGTTGCGATTCCCGTTTATGTCGGAAAAACGCAAGAATTGATTCGCGCGGCTTATTTTGCGTTGGCGGTTTCCGGTTCGGTCACGATGGAGTTGCTGGCAAATCGCGTTCCGACGGTTGTTTATTACCGGGTTGGAAAAATCGGTCATTTTGCGCAGCGATTCTTTCGGCGTTCCCGTTACATTACGTTGGTGAATTTATTGGGTTTGGAGTTTTTTACGTCGGAAAGTTTGTATTTTCCGGAAAATCAGCGAATCATTCCGGCTTATCCGACGGAACGCGATTTCGACGCAATGTTGTTTCCCGAATTTTTAACGCCGTTTGACGCGTCGGACGAAACGGCGGAATGTTTGCTCGACTTGCTTGACCCGCAAAATTACGCTCATTGCAAAAATCAATTGGAAATTCTTCACGCGCATCTTGACCCGTCGCGAAATCCGTTTCAAATTGCGGCGGAAACTTTGTTGAAGACGTCGCCGATTGCCAAGCGTAACGAAATTCGCGTTGCGGACGTTTCTTCGCCGTTAGCGGAATCGGCGGAAATCGCGAAAATCAATGAAGCGGAAACGGAAAACGAAAAAACCGAAATCAAGGAAGACGTTGAAAAATGCGAAGAAAAATATATTGCGGAAGAAATTCGCATTGTCGAACAAGAAAAGAAACTTATTGAGAAAGAGCGTCAAATTACGGAACAAACGCCGAATACGAAATCTTCCGCCGCGTCCAAACAAGAATCCATTTCTCTCAAATCTCTTGCCGCAACTTCGAAACAACAACCGATAAAAAAACAAACGTTGGCAAATCCGGCTGCCAAAGAAAAGAAAAACGAACCGTCTGACGACGAATTTTTATTTCAGAAAGCGAGTTCCAGCTTGCTCAAAAAATTATCGTCGGAAGAGTCAAACGAATGATTCAATCGTGATTTTTAGAAGTTGCCTTATTTATTGTCGTCCGTAACCGGATCAACCTGAACAAACGGGTATTTGTAAACCTGGCACATTTCCATAAGCCGTCCGCCCGCTTCGCCTTCGATGAATTGCGTGACGCGGCTGTCGGGCGAATTGTCGATTTCATCGGCAGGTCCTTCGTAAACAATTTGCGGTTCGTCGGGACGCAAACGCGCTACCGGATAAAGCATCACAATCCGGTCGGCGACTTTCTTCGCCGATTTCATGTCGTGCGTAACAATCACGCCGCTCACATTGTGCCGCCGCCGCGTGTTGATAATCAATTCGTTAATGACGTCGCTCATAATCGGATCAAGTCCCGTCGTCGGCTCGTCGTATAACATCAGTTCCGGGTCCATCGCCAATGCCCTCGCAAAACCGACTCGTTTCCGCATTCCGCCGGAAAGTTCCGCCGGTTTTTTTTCGAGAACCATTTCCGGCAATCCAACCTCCGTAAGTAAACGAATCACCGTGTCCATGATTTCCGGCGCGGAACGCTTCGTATGCTGCCGCAACGGAAACGCCACATTTTCCGCAATCGTCATACTGTCGAACAACGCCGCCTGTTGAAAAACAAATCCGTACCGCGTGCGTTGTTTGGCAAGTTCGCCGTCCGACATTTCCGAAAGAGGCGTTCCGTCAAATAAGACCCGCCCCGAAGTCGGCGGAAGTAATCCGATCAGCGTTTTGAGCAACACGGTTTTACCGCAACCGCTTTCGCCAATAACCGCTAACGTTTCGCCGCGCCGCAGTTGCAAATTGATTTCGCGCAAAACCGAAACGCCGCGAAACTGCATTGTCAACCGTTCCGTTTCGAGAATCACTGAATTTTCACGCTGTTCGACAAACACGGGAAAGTTAAAAATTAAAAGTGAAAAGCAAGGCAAAAAACTTTGCTTTGTTATCGCAAAAATCTCTTTTGCCCTGGCGTTTTGAAAAATTTTCACGTATTATCCTAACAAACAAGCATGAAAAAAGCAAGGACATTCCTTACGCTATTTTTGCAATGAAACGACTTGCCGTTTGGCTTCAAAAAGCGTAACGCCAACGGAAACGGAAAGATTGAGACATCTCGCATTTTGCGAAATAGGGATTTTGAGCAATTTATCTTGATTTTTCTGACTTATCTGATTGGGCAACCCCTTTGTTTCGCAACCGAATACAAAAACGTCGTTGAGAGCAAATTGAACGTCTGTATAAATCGTTTCCGCTTTTTTCGACATAAACCAAAAACGTTTTCCAGAAAGATGTTGCGTCAAATCAAGCCAACAATCGACGATTTCCACATCAAGATATTCCCAGTAATCAAGTCCCGCGCGTTTAATGCGCCGATGATCAATTTGGAATCCCAATGGACGCACCAACCACAATTTCGCGTCAACTCCGACGCAAGTACGTCCAATTGCGCCGGTGTTATCGGGAATTTCCGGCTGAAAAAGTACGACATGAAAAAGCGGACTCATAAAAGTATCTCAACGCTATAAAATTTACGAAAAATAGACGGGAAAAACGTGCTTATTTTACCACATCTTGTCAATAATCGTATAATGGAGATAATAAAAGAATCGCGTTGTTTGCGATTTATTAAAAACCATTTTCCACTTGAGGAGAAAATAATGAGCGGAAAGATTAACGAATTGGATTCTGCGGAAAATTTTGCGGCGATTACGCAAAACGGCGTTGTGTTGGTCGATTTTTTTGCGACATGGTGCGCGCCGTGTCGGGGACAGCTTCCTATTCTCAATGCGGTTGCTGAGCAATTTGACGGCAAGGTTGCGTTTCTGAAAGTTGACGTGGATAATTTTCAGCAAATTGCGCAGCAGTTTGGAATTGCAAGTATTCCGACGCTTATCGCGTTCAAAGACGGTCAAGTCGCCAAGAGTTTTACTGGCATACAACAGGAAAAAACGCTTGTCGCCTCGCTAAACGAACTGCTTGAAGCGTAAAACACAGGAACTCTTAAATTTTTTGTAACGACTCATAATATCTATGACGTCTAGCGATTCATGTTACGCAGAGACCTAATTTTAGTTTGCATACCGTTCTAAAATTTTGACCTCTACCTAATGAGCGTAATAGGAATTGCTAGACGTCGCGAGAAATGATTGGAACTCAAATAGCTAGGATCAATCCCTAAAAGTTTCACTTCATCCATCCCCCGAAAGTCGCATTTTTAAGTATCTATCGATATTTGTTCCGCATTTCCAGTCGTCGCATTCAATTTATAGCGTCGCATGGCTTGGCATTCCAACGCC
>JAISZO010000127.1 GCA_031269105.1 Planctomycetaceae bacterium
TCCAAAGATTACGAACGAAACACCGATTCCGCAAAAGCAATGATACATATTGCCATGTCAAGCCGTATGCTAAATCAACTCGAAAAAACAAATTTGACCGGTTAAAGACTTACTCTAAGTTTGTGGGCAAACTTTGGCTTTTCCAATTTAATAGACGCCGCCGGCGAAGCAAATAAATGACGACTTTGCGTGGTCGCCGTTCTTGCCGGCGATTTTGCATAAAAGAACCGGTATTTCCAAGTCTTTCAGCCATACTTTCACGGGTTGTTCTGGAGTGAGCGGTAATTGGTCTAAACTGCTCCACAGGCATTTCGTACGGTCAGACG
The DNA here is from genome assembly GCA_031269105.1 of Planctomycetaceae bacterium. Taxonomy (GTDB): domain Bacteria; phylum Planctomycetota; class Planctomycetia; order Pirellulales; family Thermoguttaceae; genus WRMR01. The sequence continues at coordinate 327 of JAISZO010000127.1, forward strand.
CCGCAAATTGGCATAAGCGATTACTTTTCCTATCCATCAGAAAATACTTCTTCAATCGATGGATAAAAAGCATGTTGTCCGAAGACGAAAACCAACTATCGGCTAACACCTATCGAAACGCAAGATGTTGCTGCTGCACGGCTTGGGCAAGCATGGAACGCATCATTTCGTTTTTGCTGACCACGCTTTGGCGTTTTTCTTGGCGTGTTTTGAGATCGCAATAATGAACCGTCTTTTTGACGCACTCGTAGGAAACCGGTACTCGCAATGCTTCCGAAATATGGAGCGGTTGGCTGTGGTAAAACGCGGTCAAAAGGTTGATTCCCTTCTCATGACGTCCATGACTGTGATCCCAGCGCCGGCAGATTATTTCGTTTTCGTCCATGGAGGGTTTAGAGATGATCGTGTCGTCAAAAATCAAACACGCCTCGTCCGTTTCCTAAGAACGAACCAAGCGCTTGACTTCATACCATAAATCTTTGGACGTAAATTCATTACTGGATAGTATGCGGCTGATCTGGTCATGCAATAAATAACCGTCAAGCAGGCGGGATAAACCGGTCGCCGTTGTACGACCAACACTGCTCAATAAATAATCCGTGTACAAATCCAATCGGTCATCCATGATAAAAATTTTTACTCCTGTTTTGGGGTTCTTAAATTTCGGGAAAACGTACTGACGGGAACGCGTAGTTTACCAGATTAGGAACTATTCGGCAATAAAAATCTTAACGAGGACAAACCAATACTTTCCTACTGGAAGACAACTACTGCGTAACATGAGTCAATAATAAAAACTAGTATTATACATAAGGCGTCCCACTTGTCGGCGAGACTTGGCTAGTAAGAATGAAAAGTTTCGTAAGCGGAATGCGTCGCTTTTCGTTTTCTTTCCGCCGGTTTTTTATCCGTTTTGGGTTGTCTGAAAAACTCGTTTCTGATAGAATGGAAAAAATTTGCAGCCGATAGGTTGCCTCTTCGCCTTTAACCCTTCCTTATTTTGGAGTTTCCTATGAAAAAAACGTTTCCATGTTTGTGTCTGTTTTTCGGCTTTTGGATTCCCGTAGTTGACGGCGTTGCGCAAAATCTTCCCGTTTCCACGCCGCCGTCTGTCGCTTCCGCGATTTCTTCCGACGATCCGTTGACCGCCGGCTTTCAAACTCCGCCCGATTCGGCGCGGCTTTGGGCGTATTGGTGGTGGTTGAACGGAAACGTGACCGAAGAATCCATCACCCGCGATCTCGAAGGAATGAAAGCCAAAGGAATCGGCGGCGGGGTTTTGTTCGACGCCAACGGCTCTTCCCAAGACGGTAATCTTCGCGTTCCGGCTGGTCCGATGTTCGGTACGCCGGAGTGGAGAAAGCTCTATCGGCACGCATTGAAAGAGGCAGACCGTCTCGGACTTTCTCTCAGCTTGAATATTCAGAGCGGATGGAATCTCGGCGGTCCGTTTGTTCCGCCGGAATACGCGGGCAAGCATATTGCGTTTTCCGAAACAACATTGACAGGACCGCGACGCGCCGAAATTGTTCTTCCTCAACCAAGAACAGTCAACCAGTTTTATCGGGACGTCGCGGTTTTGGCGATTCCGTCGAAAAAGACCGATTTAGGAGTTTCAGACGCAAAAATGACCGTCTCCGCAAGTTCGTCGCAGGAGAAATTTCCTCCCAATCGGGCGGCGGACGGCAAACTGGATACTTTCTGGGTTTCCGGGGGCTTCGATCCGAAAAATCCGGTAACAAAAGAACGTCCGCAGTCGCTGACGCTGACGTTTGAAAAGAACGCGGCGGCGAACAATATTACACTTTACGGTCGCCCGGGTTACGGTCCGAAAGAATGGGATTTGTCCGCGTCGTCCGACAACGGCAAAACGTGGAAAACGCTGGTGAAAATGAATCATTCCTTTCCTGTGGAACAAGAGAGATTTAAGGTTTCGTTTGAACGGACGGAAGCGAAACAATTCCGATTGACGTTCTTCTCCGCTTACGATTCTTCCTATCCCGATTCGCCGCGTAACGTGCAGGTGACGGAGGTCGCGCTGTTCGACGGCGATCAACCGCTTTTTACTCCGCTGCAAACGTCGCCCGTGCCGCTCCGCGATTTCCATGTGAAAATTGCCGACCGCGAGTACGGCGACGCTCCGGTTTGTCTTCCGTTGGTTCTTGACGAACCGTCGATTCCGGGCGAAAAAGTCGCCAGAATTTCCGACATACTTGCTCTTACCGATAAAATGAACGCCGACGGAAAATTGGCATGGGACGTTCCCGAAGGAAACTGGACGGTTCTTCGTATCGGTTTCACGCAATCGGGTTCGCGCGTCTCCACTTCCAGCGGCGATTGGCAGGGTTACACGCTCGATTACCTTTCTTCCAACGCTTTTCGTTGGTATTGGGAAAAGAGCGTTCAGCCGCTTATCGACGACGCGGGACCGCTTGCCGGAAAAGTGTTGCGGTATCTGCACACCGACAGTTGGGAAGCGGGCGGTATGAATTGGACGGACGATTTCATTGCGGAATTTCAGAAACGCCGCGGTTACGATCCAACGCCGTACTTGCCGGTCATTGCGGGGAAAATTCTGGACAGCCGCGAAGTTTCCAATCGTTTTTTGAACGATTACCGACGGACGATTTCCGATTGTTTCTATGATAACCATTACGCGCTCATGCAAAATATGGCGGCAAAATATAACGTCGGAACGCACCCGGAATCCGGCGGACCGCATGGCGGACCGTTCGATTCGTTGCATCTTTTAGGACTGAGCGATATTCCCATGTCCGAGTTCTGGAGTTGGTCGCCGCGTCATCGGGTCGGCGATAGAAGCCGCTTTTTCCTGAAGCAGCCGGCGACGGCGGCGCATGTTTACGGCAAACGGATTGTCGCGGCGGAAGGATTCACGAATATCGGAATGCACTGGCAGGAATCGTTTTCCGATAATCTGAAACCGTCGTTTGATCAGGCATTGTGCGAAGGAATGAATCTCCTTGTCTGGCACGCTTTCACTTGCTCGCCGAAAGAAATGGGATTGCCCGGACAGGAGTATTTTGCCGGAACGCATTTCAACACGAACAATTTCACGTTCTCGAAATCGCAGGATTTTCTCGGATACATCAACCGCTCGCAGTTCCTGTTGCAGCAAGGAATTTTTACGGCGGACGTTCTTGAATATTACGGCGAAAACGTTCCGAATTTTACGCAAATGAAATGGGCGAACACCGCCAAATCGCTGCCGGGCTACGATTACGACGTTGCGACGGAGGATGCGATGCTCCACCGCGTTTCGGTCAAAGACGGGAGAATTATTCTTCCCGACGGCATGAATTACAAAGTCCTTGTACTGCCGGAACGCAACAGCATTTCCGAAGCGGTACTTCGCAAATTAGAAAAATGGGTGGCGGAAGACGGTCTCGCGGCGATCGGACCGAAGCCGCGCCGCGTTACCGGATTGGCGGGTTATCCCGAATCGGACGCGGAAGTGCAAAAAATCGCGGACAAGTTATGGGGAACGGAATCGCCGCAAAATTCAGAAAACGCCGCGCAAAAATCCAAGCCGACGATTCGCAAAGTCGGCAAAGGACGCGTGGCGTATGGAATCACGGCGCATGAACTTCTTCAAAACGACCGTTTGCCGTTTGACTTTGAACGTCTTGACGGAAGCAATCCCGAACCCCGCGTCGATTCGATTCACCGCATTGTTTATAAGAATCAGGCGTCCGCAATCCGTTTGAAACCGTATGCGGAATATTCTCCCAAAGATACGCTTACGACGCCGATTGACGAACAAAGCGGCGTTGCGGCGCACGTTTATTTTGTCGCAAATCTTTCCGCAAAACCGGACGCAACGGTCTGCGCGTTTCGCGTAACCGGATTGCAACCGGAACTTTGGGACGCCTTGACCGGAGAAATCCGTCCGGTAAAAGCGTTTCGTCAGGAATCGGAACGCACGATTGTGCCGTTGGAGTTTTCCGGTTACGGTTCCATTTTCGTCGTGTTCCGCGAACCAATTTCTGCGACGCAACAAGGAACGGAAAAGACCAACGCTCCGAAAATTGAAGAACAGTTTTCGATTGACGGAAGCTGGAGCGTTTCGTTTGATCCGAAGTTCGGCGGCGTGGAAAAGACGACGTTTGATAAATTGATTTTCTGGAATCAACACGAAGACAAACAAATCAAGTATTACAGCGGCGCGGCGACATACCGCAAAACCGCGAATATTCCGAAAGATTTTATGAACGGCGCGGCGAAATCGCGTTTTGTGCTGCAGCTGGGAAACGTTGCGGAAATTGCGGAAGTCCGTCTCAACGGAAAAACGCTTGGTACGGTTTGGGCGAAACCGTATCAAATTGACGTTACCGACGCAATTCGCGAAGGTGAAAACTCGCTCGAAATCGAGGTCGTCAATCATTGGGCAAACCGCGTTATCGGCGATTTGTCGTTGCCGGAATCGGAACGTCTTACCAAAACCAATATCCGACGCCTCATGCAGCAAACTCCGCTCATTGACGCCGGTTTAAGCGGCGACGTTGTCATTTTGCGGATTGTCAAATAATCGCAAATTTGTTTTTTCGATAAGATTGACAGGTTTTTAGAAATTTATCTTGTCAATCTTTTCGGAAATTTTACTCGGATTATTCCGTTTCTTTGACCAAAGCCGCCGTTTGGGGATGCTGTCCATAAAACTCGACTTTACCGGTGTGAATGTCGTACATAGCGCCGACAATTTGCACGTTTCCTTTACGCGATTCTTCGCGAAGAATTTTGCTTGTTTTGAAAATGGATTCTATTTGCAGAAAAACGTTTTCTTTACTGCATTGGTCGATTATTTCTTTTGCCGATTTGCCGGTTTCTTGTTCCATTTTACGGACAGCCGGTCGAATCGCTCTCAAAAGCGGCGATAAATTGCCGTCGTTTTCGCCCGACGTTGTGCAGGCGGCTGTTACCGCTCCACATTTTGTATGTCCGAGTACGACCAGAAGTTTTGCGCCGGTATGTTCCACTCCGTATTCAAGAGAACCAATCTGCGCCGGTCCGTTGACGTTTCCGGCAACGCGAACTGCAAAAATGTCGCCGATTCCTTGATCAAAAATCGTATCAAGCGGCAGACGCGAATCGCTGCACGCAAGAATTGTAACAAACGGATGTTGTCCATTTGTTTCCGTATCCAAAATTCGTTCGCGATCCTTGTGCGGATGCACCAATTGCGAAGAAACAAATCTTGCGTTACCGGTTTTGAGCAACGCTATCGCCTCTTGCGGAGAAACGGAATCTGCCGTTGCGTGCGAAGGATTATCCGCCGCGCAAATCGATCCGCTTGTCAATAAAGCGGTAAAAAACAGGAAAATCGAAACATAGGTTTTTCTCATTTGATCAACTCCTTCTTGGGTTATCATCGTTGTTGATTTTATTGTTTTCCAACGTAACATTTTCATTGGGAACATGAATAATATACCTTCCTAAAGAGAATACGCGAAAAAACAAGCAAAGTTTTCCCGATAGATTGACTCGTTCCGGTAAAATTTCTCTGCGAAATTCGCCGATTTACCGTATCTTCTGCTTTTGCCGTATTCTCTACGAAACGAAACGGCGTAGAATAAATTTTCTGCCTAATTCTGTTTTTTTTCTTTTTTAATAACTCCAACTAATGATTCAAAGCGAATCAGTCGATACCGAATATAATGAATTTACTAAAAAATCTATTTTTTTGTTACGCAGGATGCGAAACGAGTTTTTTGGTAAAATTTCGACAGGCGGCGAGCGCCGACCGTCATGCAAAAATTAAAAGACAATTTTCTGGTAGGAGCAAGAAAATGCAAGTCAAAGTTTATACGCCTCGTATCGTCGAGATTGCGAGTGAATATCTTCCTGCTCTGGCGAAACGTGCTGCGGATAGTCTTGGCGAGCGAGCGGGCGAAGTCTCGGCGACACGCGGTCACCTTGTGCGTCAGGCAGTCCAAGATGGATTATTGCGGGAATTTGACGATTTGATCGGTGAAGACGGAACCGTTGATTTGGTTTGCGATCCCGGCATGGAAATTCCGTTGGAACTCGACAACCGAACCTTGACGCTCACCGAACTTCTCGAAGCGCTGCACTACAAACGAAGCTGGTCGGACATGAAAGCTGCATAGTTTTTATGATGAAGATAAGAAGGTTGAAAAGCCGTCTTACATTATTTCACAAATAGCCGGAGTTATTAATAGCTCAAAATTCTCTTTTGTTGAGACGAAAGAGAGTTTTTTGTTTTATGCTTAAACCGAATTTTTTCTTGTGATCTATCCTGGTTTACACACAGGAACGGACAACCATTCCCTGATCGTCCAGACGTGATCGGCAAGCCCCGCCGACAGGACCGGACTGCAACGACCACTCCGCCCATCCGGTCGACACAACGTCCGAACCGACCAACAAAAATTGTAAGTGGACATACTGAAACAAGTCGCTGCCCGATGAACGTCCCAGTCTTTCGAAAAACAATACGACTTCCTGACCTTTCGGCTGCATCGGTTGCGGTCAGTGCCGTTGTGTCGTTCGATAAAAGACGTGTTGATTTTTCGACTGCATTTCGATTCCTTCAATGCCGCCTTGACCTGTTCCTCCGTGCCGAACACCGTCCGATAATCGATCTTCACGACACGCCCTTTTTCGCGAGTCTTGTGAACCGTTGCGTAAATCCACTCTTTTTTCGGACGATAACGGGGTCACTTCGGTTGTGACCCCCTGCCAGTGCGTTTCGGCGTCCGTTTTCCGCCGAACGCCTTCAAAATCGCCTTGCGATACGGCTTGTATTCATCGCTGGTCATCAATCGAGGCGTCCTGAAATTCAAGCGTTTCGCGGTTTTTTAGCGCCAACAATTCCGTGTTCTGTTCCGTTCGCTTGCCGTTG
>JAISZO010000328.1 GCA_031269105.1 Planctomycetaceae bacterium
CCGTCGAAGTTCTTGTTCCGTCGGGGAAAGAGCCGGAAACTTACACGCCGACTTCAGAAAATATCCGCAATTTGGCGCGTTGTCAGATATTCTTTCGCGTTGGATTTCCTGCGGAAGAAAGTTTTCTGCCGCGATTAAAAACGCTGGCTCCGAATTTGCGGATTGCGGACACGCGAGAGGCGATTCCGTTGGAAATCTTGAAACCGCATGAATGTTGCGAACACGATCACGCCCGCGTTCCTCATGAACATCGCGATTCGGATGTCGGCGAAGAAAAACGAAGTCGCGAATACGACGGAACGGATCCGCATATTTGGGTCAGTCCCGCGCTGGTTAAGCTCCAAGCGAAAATGATTCGGGACGTTTTGATTTCGCTTGATCCGTCCGACGAAACGGCGTACCGCGCAAATTACGAAACGTTTATCGCGGAACTTGCCGCGTTGCAATCGGAACTTCACGAAACGCTTGATCCGTTGCGTGGAAAGACGATTTACGCGTATCATCCGACTTACGGATATTTTTGCGAAGAATTTGGATTGACGCAAAAAGCGATTGAAATCGAAGGGAAACCGCCAACGCCGAAAAATCTGGCGAATTGGATTCGCGACGCGAAAGACGATCAAGTGCGCGTGATTTTGGTGCAGCCGGAATTTAACCGTTCGGCGGCGGAAAAAATCGCCGAATCCACTGGCGCAACGCTTATTCCGCACTCGACGCTTGACGCGGATTATTTTCATTCGCTGCGCGAATTAGCGGCGATTATTCGCCGCGCGTATCAATAAACAAGCGAAGCAAAACGCTCTCATTTTCCGCAACACTTTTTATATTTCTTTCCGCTTCCGCACGGGCAAGGTTCGTTTCTGCCGACTTTCGGCGATTCGTTTCTATAAGTTTTGTTTCCTCCCGAAAACGGATCGCCTCTGAGTAAATCAATCTCGCCGCGTCGATGCTTTTCCAGCAAACGTCTCGCTGATTTTCCGCCGGTTAAATTATCAAGCATTGCGTACAGCGTTTCATAATTCTCGGACGGATCGTCGAAATCTTTTTCGTATTCTTTATATTCGTCGGAATCTTCGTCTTGATGAACGGCGTTTTCTTTTTCTGAATCGTTCCAATCGTTTTGCAGCGATTCCGCCATTTTATCCCAAAACGCCCGAATAAGGCGATGTTCGTTTTGCGACGTTTCCTGCGATTCTTTCACGACCGCCAAAAATTCATTGCACAGTTCGTCCGCCTCCGCTTTTTTTCCTTGACGCCGCAAAGAAGAAATCGTTTTGAACGTGCGTTCAAAACTATAAAATTTCTCGTGATGCATCAATTGCAGAAGACGCTGTAAGATCAGTTCGTCGAAGATTTTCTGAATTTCTTCCAACGTTTTTTTCGTTTTTCCGTCTTTCGGTTCCGCCAAGTTTTTCGTCAAACTGTCGTAAAGTTCATCCACGTCTTCATCGTGCTGCAAAAGAAAAACGGCGATACTGGAAGCCAACGCTTTAAAATAATCCAACGTCGCGTCGCCCGGATTCGGAAGAAGCAGCATAAGTTCGTTAAAGACTTTAATTTCCTGCGACGCCCACGAACTTGCTATATCAAACAAATTCAATCGGCAAAGCTGTTCTTGCGCCATTCGTAGAATGTTCACCTGTTCTTGTTTCAACTTCGCAATCGGCATAAGACGCTGATGATCCTCGCGCCGTAGTTTCTCGCGATTCAAACCTTCCAAACCGCTTTCGAGAAATTGAATATAATTATCCCGCGATTCGTACGCTTTTTCAAAATACGTAACCGACTCGTCCGCGTCTTCCTTTTCGGCGTAAAGAAATCCCAAACCGTCCAGCGCGTTGCAATACTGCGCTTGAAATTCGGAATATCCTTCGTCAATGAGACTCTGCGCTTGCTTGAGCGCGCGGTTATACCACGTTTCCGCAACGTCGTACTCTTTGACGCCGATATACGCCCGTCCGATACTCGCGTAAATACTGAACAAATTCATTTTCGCTTCTTTGATTTCGTGAATTATCGGCGAATCCAAAATCAAACGCGATTTCAGCAAATACTTCAACGCGGCTTTCCAACGTCCGCGATGTAATTCCGTCAGACCTTGTTGATAATCCATCATCGCTTCGTTGTGCATCGAGCCGACATGAATCAACAAATCTCGTTCCGTCCATGCTTTAACCGGCTTTTTTATCGGCGGAGTTTCCTGCGAAGAACGTTCCGGTGGCTTCGGCGCGCTCAGCAAATCCATCAACGGATTTCCCTCCATTTTCTCCGCGTATCTTTTCTCGCGCGCCGCTTGCGCCTTCGTCAACGTCTCGGGCGCGCGGGCAAGAATCCGTTTCGACTCCTCCAACGCTTCTTTTGCCTCGTCGAATCGTTTGAGATGATTTAACGTCTCCGAGCGGTAACGGTAGATTTCAGAGTAACGATTTTCCAATTCGTCGGCAAATTCCTCGCGTTTACCCGCCAGAAGTTTTTGAATTTCGCAGATTGCAAGATCAAATTGTTCCAGCGATTCTTCAAAGTCGCGAAATTGAAGCAACAACGTTCCTTTGCGAAACGGAATTTCGGCGGGCGCTGCGTAAGTGAGAAGTCGGGCGCCGCCGTAAGTTTGGATAACGTCGTCGAGAACGGCGAGCGCTTTGTCGTAGTATTTCAGGGCTTTCTCTTTTTCGGCTCCCGCGGCAAAGACGTCGGCAAGACGAAAAATTGTATCGTAGCAATCTTCCATAAAACTCAGCGCCGCGATAAATTCCATGTAATCTTCCGCTTCAACACGTAAGACAAGACGTCCGTTTTGAATATCCTCTTCTGAAAAATCCGCGTTCCTTTCATAAAGCGAGTTTCGTTTTTCCTGAATGGCGTTTTTCGCTTGGATTGCAAATTGTTCATATTGAAGAAGATCGTCAATGGCGGCGGTTCGGTCGCCGATTTGATATTTCCAAAGTCCGCGATAACGATAAATGAGCAGAAACGGGTTCAGTTCGGTGAATTTTTTTTTCGCGGGATCGAAACGTGGTTCGATTTTTTTTAACGTTTCGTCGAGAACGGCAATTGCGGCGGGAGTCGCTCCGCGTTCCTCGATCATTTTCGCGTAATCGACCATTTCCAAAGCCCATTCATTTTTGATTTTGCAAAATTCTTCTTCGGAAAGCGACTCGTAGCAATGAAAATACCGCTTAAAAAACGGAGTCCGGTCGATTGGCTCGTCGTCCAACTCCAACGCCCGCGAGATATGTATCACCGGCGCGACACTCCAAAGTAATTCCTGACGCATTTCAATCTGACCTTCTTGGACAAGTTGTTCGCCCAGTTGGATTTGCTCGTCGAGAGTTCTTAACGATTCGGAAATTTTTCTTTCCGAAAGATACGACGCGGCTAAATCTCCCAATTTTTTACAGAGATTCGCCCGATGTTCCAATTTTCCGTGTTGTACCGCGTTAGCCAACCGCTCGACTTGCTTTTGAACAACCCGCGACGGCTCCGGGCGCTGAAAAAAATCATCTTGATTCATAGCTATAAATCCTTCTATTAAAGCTATTTCGTAGATTTTGAGAAACGAAACCAAACACTTTTTTCTTATTATACCCGATTTTTACGCATTGTTGAACGCCCGCGTCATTTCAGTGAAAAGGAAAAGTGAAGGAAGTGAAAAATTAAAAACGAAAAGTGAAAAGTTCGCGAAGAAGCACAAAGAATCGCGAAGGATTTTTAAGGTGGGGCAAAATTCCCCTCCGCTGGAGGGGAATTTTGTACGGTCGCTACGTTTGTTTTGTTCTCTGCGTTCTTGCCTGCCATGTTTTTCCCTTTTCGTTTTCTTTACTCCGTAGGAGTTCCCTATGAATAACCCCCAGTGAAACTGGGGGTTGCGGCGGAGAACAACCACCCCGTCGGTCACCCCTCCAACGGAGGGGAATTTAGTCAGGTGAGAGGCGTCAGATTTCAGATACCAGTATTGGTATTCAACACGCGGAAGTACGGAACGCCAACCCTAGTACCTGGAATCTATCTTGAATATCAAAACGAAATAAGTACAATATCTCTTCAAGTGTTGAAATTCCCTCGCGTTTCGGGAAAACCCAACAAGTTGTTTTGGGCGTTTTCCAGAGACGCTGGGGGATTTACTAAAGCCGTTGGAGCGTGTTCCGACGACTCTGGAACATGTTTACGACGGCGGCGGACGTTTCGTCGCAAAAAGTTTCAAGGAGTCCCCGAAGTCCTAACGAGTCCTTAAAGTTCCAAGTAAGCGGGCGTTTTTTGCCTGCGTTGGCAAAAATATCTGCGGCGAAAAATCTCCCTGGAGCAAAATTTTCAGCGTGATTGTCCCGTGAGAGAAAAAGAGAAGAACCTTTTTTATGAATCTTGCAAATTCTCAAACTGTTTTGATTGGACTTGGCTCGAATCTTGGCAATCGCGCAGAATTTTTAACGCGCGCGTGGGATTTGTTGAGTAATGTTCATGGAATTATTCCGCGAAAAATCAGCCGATTTTATGAAACGGAACCGTTCGTTGCGGAAGAATTACCGCCGGAAAAAATACCGCCGACGTATCTGAACGCCGCCGGACTGTTGGAAACAGAATTGGAACCATTCGCATTATTGCAAACGACGCTCGGCATTGAACAACAACTTGGACGCGTTCGGAAAGAACGCTGGGGAGCGCGCACAATCGATTTGGATTTGTTGTTATTTGGAGACCGCATTTTGCAAACGGAACATTTAATCCTACCGCATCCGCGAATGACAGAACGGCGTTTTGTGCTGGAACCGGCGGCGGAAATCGCGACGGATATGCGGCATCCGATTGTCGGAAAAACGATTTTGCAACTCTTGAAAGAACTTTGATTGTTCGCTTATTCGCGAAATCTTTTCGCCGCGAAAAAACGAAGAAGCGCAAAGAAGGTGAAAAACTAAAAGTGAAAAGTTGCGCAAGCGAAATTTTTAGCTCAGTGATGAAAACAATCATTTGCCGACTTTTAACTTTTAACCAACTTTTCACTCAAACGATCTTTCAAAACACAAAATCACAATCATAATTTTTAAGCGACGTCTCGGAGGAGATTCCGCCGTCGTCTTTGCCGTTGGGACCAAGCGAGTACAAAATGTACGGCAATTCCGTCTGTTTGGGCGTTTCGTCCGTTGTTGACGTTTTCGCTGTTGAAGACGTCGACGGTTGTTCGCTCTCCGACGCGGTCTCTTGCGTTGCATCGCGCAGTTTGTAAACAAACGACGCGCGTCCCGTACACGGATCAAGCGGCGTCATTTCAAGATACTTCGGTACAAGTTCGTTTAAGTTTTCGGGATACTTGCCGTTTGCCAAATGATAACGCTCTAACGCAACCGCAATCCGCAACATCTCATTTTGCGCGTCATAGCGATCAAAGGCGAGATATGACGACGATAACGCAGGAAGACTATAACCAAACAAACATTCCGCCAATAATTCGGAACGCGTGCGAATGAACGGCGTTCGGTGCAACTGATTCGTTAAGCGGATTTTTTCAACGACTTGTTGCGACGCCTTTTTCAATTGTTTGACGTACTTCCGGCGTAATACCGGATTGCAAACGAAATGTTTGTCGATTTCAAAACCTTTTAATCCAAATTCGTTATACAATTTTGTTAGACGTTTTCCGGCGATATTCGCGTCGAATGGTAATCGTGAAATGATAGAAAAGACTTTGGGAATATCATTTTTTCTTGAATGATTAAGATACGCTTCCTCCATAACAGCGCGAACATCGCGTCCTTTTCCATGTTTCAGGAGTTGCAACATTTGAAACGAAACCAATCGTTCTAACGTCAAACTTAACGCGCCAGAATTGGACGATGGTAAAATTTCCAAATCGCGGGCAAATTTTGCAAATTGTTCTTCCGTCGGACGGCAATGCGTCAGAATCAATTTTGCCGATTTATCAGCCGCGTTACTGATAGCGATTCCGACAAGATTGGTAACAATAAGGGAATCATTTGTATAATGCCGCGCAATATGTTTCATGCTCATGACGTCGTACCACGCGCCTTCGACGTCGCCGCGACCAACGCGCTCGGCAATCCGCACTTGCAAACTGCGGGCAAAATCGCGGTTCGCCTGAACGTCGGGAAGTAGAATCGTCAATAAACTGTTTTCTTCCATATGCCCTTTTCGCCAGCATGCAAAGTGCGGCTTGCGCGCGCACATTCCGAAATAATCCAACGCTTCCGAATATTCGTCCAACCATTTTCCAACTTCCGCGACGTCTTCTTTTTTCCACGGCGCGGACGTCAGTTTTCGGAATAATTTCATGCTGTCCGGGTCGTCGTCCTTAAAGTTTTCTTCACCGGCTTTTTCTTTTTCCGCTCTTTTAAGTTGATGCATAAAACCGAAAAATCCGCGTTTTTCATAAAACGTCGGCTTTCGATAGGGATCAATGTAAAGATGTTCGCAAAGCGGAAGCCAATAATTTTCAAACCAGTTTTTACCGTTTTCGTCCGTCAGTATTTCTTCCCAAGGAACGGTATTGACTAAAGCCATTTGTTCTAAAACAACGGGTCCGAACGCGGCGATCAGCAACCGTTGACCGTTGTCTTCCGGCGGCGAAAGTTTGTCGATGTACGTTTTTTCAAACGCGGCAAAATAATCAACTTGTCCGTCGGCGGTAAGCGGTTCTACAATACCGGTCGTTTCCGGCGAAATCCGCGTGCGCGACGGGACAAGACAAAAATAAATCAGTAAAACCGCAATCAGAATCCCCCAGAGACGCTTGCGTTGATACCATGCTTTCGGTTGTTTTAATGTTTTGGACATTTGATCCTCCAATTTTTGTTGTTTGCAAAGCCATGAATATATTGACGAAATTGACAAGAGACAAAAAGAGATCGATAAAAATTTTAACGTCTTTGGCTAAAAATTCCGCAAATTTTCGCGGCTTTCATGGATGAAAATCATTCTTCCTGTTAAAAAATACTACGTTTGAAAATCCCGAAGGATTTGATATTGCGTGGACTTTTGTTCGGATTGCGGAAGACGCACGGTTTGTTGACGCGGAATTTTCCGCATCAATTCAATCGGACTGTTTATGTCGTCAAGAAATTCAGCGGTCATCGGCGGCGAAACGATTTCATACCGCACCGTTTCCTGATTTGCTTGTATTGATGAATTTTCAAACAGATTCCGGTTAAAACATTCGGAAGAAAAATAAGTCGTTACGCCGTACATTGCCGCCGCGCCGAGAAAAAAACAACAAATTCCAACAACAGCGAATTGCCGTATCGACGCTTGGAGTCGCCGCCAACGGTGTTGTAACGCTTTTTGAAATAATTGTAATTTTAATAAAACGAGCGGCTGCTCTATTGCCCGTAATACGTCGCTTTTCACGTCGCGCCGCAAATTTGGAATAAGCGCCGCCAACTTTCGTTCAAAATCCGTGAAATTATCCATTTTTCTTTTCATTTTTCTTGTTGAGATGAATTTAAGTTTGTTTCCGTTTGTCATTTTTCGTTTTCAAACCGCTTTCGTAATTGAACGATTCCTTGTTGGTAATCGTGATGCACGGAGCTGATCGGACGATCCGTTAATTCGGCGATTTCGCGAAACTTGAGGTTTCCCCAAATCTTCGCGACAATAATTTCCCGAACTTCTTGCGGCAACTGTTGTAACGCTTCGGTCAAATCATCGGTCAGGTTGTCGTCATTTTGACATGGTTCGAACCAACGAGTATTCAAGTTGTCTTGCGGGATTTCTTTTTTGCGGCGGGAAATATCTATTGATAAATTCCGTACCACGCGATACAACCACGCTTTCGGCGATTTCGGAAAGGTCGGTTCTTGCAACAATCGCAAAAACGCTTCTTGAACGACGTCTTCAGCATTTGTCCCAACACTCATTGTTTCCCACTGCCGCGCAAAAAGCGTCAACGCACGAACATTTTCGTTCAAAAGTTGAATCACTGCGGCGTGGTTTTCGTTATACGCCATGAAATTGTTTTTTGTTGCGGTATTTTCGGGTTGGAAAAATGATTTTTCTTGATTTCATCCGATTTCGGCGTTTCTGAAAACAGTAGATATGACGAATGAAGAAATCTTTTTTCCAAAAAATTTTCTCCCATTTGCAGATTTATTGCGTATGAGTTAATGTAGAGATGAAAATAGATTTATCTGGGTTGATCAATGAAAATGCTGTTATCAATGCGCAGATTTGATTTCAATTCGATTGTTTTAGAACGTTACGAAATTTCCGTTACCTTCCCGCCAGCCAGTATCCGAGATTGACGACGAAATTATAAACCGGACTGGTATGTGAAACTTTCATCCGGCGTATGAAAGAACGAAGAGAATAGAATTTCCGGCGAAATAACATGTATCCTCTCAAAAGCTGCTCTGTCGTCATATTACGCGGCTCGAAAACCACCTGCGTTTTGCCGTTATACTTGTCCCACGAGGCGGTTGTCAGCCGGTTTGCCGCCTTCAATTCGGCGTATAACGGCGTACCGGGAAGCGGAGTCAGCAGACTGACCGTCGCACCGTCAATGCCGGTTTCTTCGCATTTCCGCAACGTCTTTTCAAAAACATCCGGCATGTCGGAATCAAATCCGAAGATAATCCCTGCCTGAATCATAAGTCCATGTTTGTGAATCTGTCCGATAATTTTGCCGTAATCGTCAACCTGATTGATTTCCTTTCCTGCATCTTTCAGCGAAGACTGAAAAAACGATTCCAGTCCGATGAAGAGATATAAACAACCGGCTTCGCGGGCGGCTTTCAGGATATTCTCATCACGGCAGTCGGTAAGCGTTACCTGTGCCGCCCATTTCTTTTTCACCGGTTTGAGAGCATTCATAAGCGAAAGAGCATAAGTTCGGTTTGCAAAAAAATTATCATCCCAAAATACAAAAAAACGGGAGCAAATCGCTTTGATCTCATCAATCACTTCTTCAACGGGACGCGTGCGAAAACAGTCGTGATAAATCTGTTTCAGGTTGCAGTATCGACAGTGATAAGGACATCCGCGTGTAGCGAAGACCGCCGCTTTCATCATGCGCGTCCGGCGTTTCAATAAATCCCATCGCGGTTTGGGAAGATGTTCCAGCGAAGGCGGCGACGCCGAATCATAACGCTTCATCGCGGTTTCTTCATAAAAATGATCAAGAAACAGTGGCCAGGTTTCCTCGCATTCGCCCGTCAGCAGGTAGTCGCAATGCTGTTCCGCTTCTTCGGGCAAAAGACTGACGTGCGGTCCTCCCATCACAACCCGTGCGCCATTCTCTCTGAACCGGCGGGCAATATCGTAACAGTGCGGAGCATTCGGCGTATTCACTGTTATCGCCGCCAAATCAAATGTCTGATGATACGGAATCGCCTGATTGTACTCGTCTTTCAGAGTTATTTCGTATTTCGTTTCGTCTATAAACGCAGCCAGATAGGGTATTGTTATTTGCGCAAAATTATTGAACTGCCTCCTGCGAAAAGCGTTGATTTCCCTGTTTTCGGGTTGAATCAGCAATATCCGTTTTTTCTTCATTTGCCTGTCATGTTTTAATTCATTCATATTATTAAATCCTGAAAAACAGAAATGCAATAAAATCCGCGCGGGAAAACAAGCGAGTTTCCGTTCCTGCGATGTTTTATCCAAACAAACTTCCCACCTGAAACACAGCGACGGCGAGGAGGAAAGCAATGAGCGTATTGAATAAAATTGCGACGGCAACCCATTTGATTTTGCGGGTTTCTTGGTAAATTACGGAACAAGACGCTGTGCAAGGCGCGTAAACCATTACAAATAACATCATCGAAAACGCTTTCAAGCCGCTCCAGCCGGGAGAATCGTGAAGTTTTGCCGCAAGACGCAATCTTTCCCGATCCTCTTCGTCGTCGTCCGGATTTTGCTCTTCGGCGTTTGGGGCGGCGGATTCTTTCTCCGCAAGCTGCGTGGCGTTTTCATCAATATTGTTTTCAGAAGGATTCGCGGCGTCTTCGGAAATCTCCGCCGATTTCGTAGCGTCGTCAATGTGATACAACGTGCCGAGCGACGAAACAATCACTTCTTTGGCGACGAATCCGCCGACTAACGCGATGTTGTCGCGCCAATCAAAACCGGCAAGCCGACTGACCGGTTCCAACGCGCGTCCGACTTGTCCGCCGTAAGAATTGGTAAGACGCCCCGAGTCCGACATTCTCGTTTTCGCCCATGCAAGCCGGTATGTCCGGGATACGAAAAAAACGTGACCGCAATCGGGACAAACGAGATTCTCTGCGTTCGGCATTTCTTCTTCTTCCGCCTGCAAAAAAACGTGACCGCAATCGGAACAAACAAGATTTTCCGCCTCCGATATTCCTTCTTTCGCCCACGGATAATGCGTCAGACACCAAAGAAGAATATTGACCGCAAGAATAATTGTTCCCGCTTTTTTGAGAAACCACCAACTTTGCATTCCCGCCGTCCGCACGATGTTGAAAAGACGCGGTATTTGATACGCCGGAAGTTCCAAGAGCATCGGCGACGATTTGCCGCGAACAAACGTAAAACTGAGAAACTTCGCGCACAACAACGAAATCGCCCACGAAATAAAAATCAACGCCGCTCCGACAAGTCCCCGCCATGCGCTGAAAAACGCGGTAATCAACAGCAAATAAACCGGCATTTTCGCGCCGCAGTTCATCAACGGCAAAATCAAAATGGTGAGAATCCGTTCCCGTTGATCTTTCATATTTCGCGTCGTCATAATTGCGGGAACGGCGCAGCCGCCGGAAATACCGCCCGCTAAAATCATCGGCATAATACTTTGTCCTTGCAATCCGAATACCCGCATAAGACGATCCATAATCATTGCAACGCGGGCAATGTAGCCGGTTTGTTCCAAAAACGAAAGAACAAGAAACATAAAAAAGATGACCGGCACAAAAACAATCACTCCGCCGACTCCGCCGATAATTCCGTCGTAAACCAGCGAATGAACCGGCGTTCCTTCCTCAAGACGCAGCGCCGGTTCCAACATCGTCGGAATCCAAACGCTGAAGACCGTTTCGCAAAATCCCATCGGCGTTCCCATTTCCCAGCCCCATTTTAAATTGTCTTCCGTTTGCGTATAAACTGGAAACCAATTCCAACCGTCGGCAAGTTGAAACGTCAATTGAAATGAAAAAAACATAATGACGACAAGAAAGACATAACCGAAAATCGGATGACAAACGATTCGGTCGAAGGCGTCCGACTTATGATAACGCCGGTTCGGATCGCGCTGAACGCACGCGGTTTCAATTTGATCGGCAAGAGAACGACGGGCAAGAGCAATCGCTTTTTGCGGCGTGGAATGATGTTCCGCCTCAAACGTTTTGTAGGTTTTTTCCGCCAAGACGAGTAATTCTTCCCAGTTTTCTTCGTGCGTATGATGCTGAACGATACGCCGCGCATCCACGTCGTTTTCGAGAAGTTTGACGGCAAGCCATCGCGCCGAAAAATCTTCAATCAAATGCGGGCGCGTCCGCAACGCCGTTTCTACCGTTGTTACCGCGTCTTCAAACGCCGGTTCGTAAGGAATTTTCCAATGATTGAAATCGTGTCCGACCGGCTGCACGGAATCATGAATCGCCCGCCGCAATTCTTCGATTCCTTCGCCTTTGGCGCCGTTGGTCGGTACAACCGGAACGCTGAGCATTTCCGAAAGTTTTTGCGGATTGACAGTCATGCCGCGCCGTTTCGCCACGTCCGTCATGTTGAGACAAATCACGGTCGGCAGTTGCAGTTCGAGAATTTGAAACACAAAATACAGATGCCGTTGCAGGTTCGAAGCGTCCACGATAATCACCACGACTTCCGGCGAATTAAGCAGCAGAAAATCGCGGGAAACGCGTTCTTCCTGCGTGTAAGACGTGAGACTATAAATGCCGGGCAAATCCACCAATTCGACGCGGCGGTTGTACGAAGCGTGTTCATGCGTCATTCTCGCTTCGTTTTCTTTGTGCGTTTCGTTCTGTTCGCGGGCAGAATCCGCAGAAACGGCATGATTGCCGCGAACAGAATTTTCACTCAAAGAACGCTGATGAAAATGATCGTGATTTTCTTCGTGCGCATGATCGCGGTCGCAACGATTGGGAGAATATTGCTCGTGATAATGTCCCGACTTCTTTTCGACCGTAACGCCGGCATAATTTGCTATCTGCTGATGTACGCCGGTCAAGAGTTGAAAAATCGTCGATTTCCCACTATTCGGCTGTCCCGCCAGCGCAACAAGAATGTCTTGATGAGAGTGTTTCATAATATTTTGTATCTATCAAACAAAGAAAAATGCGCAAGATTGACTGTATTGTCCCGATAGGACAAAAACGCGACGTTATTAAAGTTTTCCCCAGCAAACTTTTAAGTATAAGAAAAATCGGCGAAACGTCAAGGGGAGCGAAATATCTGTCTTTATCTGATCTCGAAATTGTTTTCATTATTGTTTTCTTTCGGCGGCGTCTGCGGCTTGCGCAACCGCGAAGGAACGAAACGCTACGAAAATTCTTCAAGTTCCGCGCCGTTCGGAATAAATTTTGGGGTAAAAAGTCCTAAAATCGAAAAATTCCGTCGAATTTTCCTTCCCAGAACGCCATTCATGGAAAATACGCAGCGTATTTCTATTTTCGGAGCGTCATTTTTCGACGTCGCCAACCGGCGGGGCGGTCGCGTGATGCGATAAAAATCAATTCCTTTGCCGCTTGAAAACTTGAGAAAGGGAAGGAAGATTGAAAACCGAATTTTCAAGCGTAAGGAGTTTTAAAATCTCTCAGGCAAGGTTTTAAGTAACGGCGGAATGCAACGCATTTTTTGCAATATCTTTTGCCCAGTAAGTGATGATAATACTTGCGCCGGCGCGATGAATTGCGGTCAACGTTTCGCGGACAACGCGGCTTTCGTCAATCCAACCGCGTTCGGCGGCGGCTTTGATCATGCTGTATTCGCCGGAAACATTGTAGGCGGCTAACGGCACGTTCGGAAATTGTTCCCGCACCATCCGCATCACGTCGAGATAAACCATCGCCGGTTTGACCATGACAATATCCGCGCCTTCCGCCAAATCCAATTCGACCTCCCGCAACGCCTGTTCCGCCGCCGCCGCCGGATCCATCTGATAAGAACGTCTGTCGCCGAATTGCGGAGCGCTCTCCGCCGCTTCGCGAAACGGTCCGTAAAATCCGCTCGCGTATTTTGCCGCGTAACTCATAATCGGCAGATGTTCAAATTGATTCGCGTCCAACGCGGTGCGAATCGCGCCGATCATTCCGTCAATCATACCGCTTGGAGCAATCAAATCGGCTCCCGCCCGCGCATGAACCAGCGCTTGTTCGGCGATAATTTTAAGCGTCGCGTCGTTGTCCACGTCCGTTTGTCCGGTTTTGTCGGTAAGGATTCCGCAATGACCATGATCGGTATATTCGCAAAAACAAAGATCGGTAACAACCAGCAATTTGTTTTGCGCGGCGTCTTTCGCGGCGCGAACCGCTTGAGCGATGACGCCGTTATCGCTGGTTGCGTCGGAACCGCAGGCGTCTTTGACGTCGGGAATCCCGAACAGCAAAATCCCGCCGATTCCGAGCGTTCGTAATTCTTCGACTTCGCTCGCCATCTCGTCAATTGAAAGTTGAAAAACGCCCGGCATCGAGCTGATCGGCGTGCGAATATTTTTCCCCGGACGTACAAACAACGGATAAATCAGTTTGTCCGGCGTCGCGGCGTTTTCCTGCACCAACTCGCGGACAAGTTTGTTATAACGCAGCCGCCGCATCCGAACGACAGGAAACGACGCGGTTTGAGATGAATAATTATACGACATGTTACTTCCTTCATTTTACGCTGTAAAAAATTAACGGAACAATAGAAACAACAAACGTTGCGTTTGGTCTGTTGCAGGATGTGCGGTAATTGAGCGATTATGAGATCATTACTCTTGCATTGCATCAATGATCATACGTAATAATTTAACCTTAACTTTTTTCGACGTCAACTTTCCTACAAAAAAATTCTCCGATTTCGCCAAAGAACAATGTTCACGTCGCTTAATTGTAGGTTGTATATTTCTTGCATTTTACTTATTTTAGTATTTTCAAAAAATAAGAAATTCTTCCCAAATGGGGATTGTGTGATTTTCGATTATCTGCCTTACTTAGAAGCTCCTGAACTTTTGCAAGAACTTCATCGCTTTGACTGCTTGACTGAACCATCGCCGGCAAGACAAAAACTCCTTTTTTTCAGATAGGTATTGAATTTCCGTTCGACTTTGCGGAATTTCGAAGGATTGTTTTTCAATTCTTGTTCCCATCGAGGAAGGCGTGGCGTCATTTGAGCTGTAACATGTTGTAATTCTGCCTGCGGCGATAATAATTGGCGGGAGCAAACGGAGGCGTTTACGCGAATTTCCATAATATCTTCCTTGATAAAATTAATTCTAATAAAAACTCTTAGTATTATAACAAAATTTTTGAGTTAATGGAAACTTTTGGGGATTGCTCCCAAGGGCAACGGACTGACCTTGTTGCTCTTGAATCGCTTGTTGTCCTTGCGGCAACGTGTGCTTCGTTAGACGAATTTGCTGAAGCGTTGAAATAGCGTTTACTTTTTCTTTTGATTCGTCCGCGTCATTGTAATTGTTGACGCGGGATGAATTGGTTTGCGGCGCGAAGATTTCTTTCTCGCGCCGTTTCGTTTTAAATTTCATTTCTGCGGCGCGTCCCCAAACGGTCATCGCGATGCAATCGCCTTGCTCTTCCGATTTCGAATATTCGTCTTCCGTCCAAACGCGACAATCGCGCAAGACGTCGCGGGCGGAATCGTCGAACGGGACGTCATGCGGAGTCGGATTGATATGCGAAAGATTCCCGCCGCCCGGATCGAATGCGTAGCGCCATTTCGCCGCGTCTATAATACGTTCATGTTCAACAATGCAGTCGGGCGGATTCGTGTCTTGACCTTTCGGACGTTTGCCCGCATCTAAAACTATCATTCGCGCAATATAACGTCGGCAACAAAGACAAAGATTATTCGGCGAATCGCCTGCTTCGCCAACGGCGCGGCAGGCGACAATGGAATTTGTGTAAAACGTCGTCTCGCATTTACAGCCGCCTTCAAGCATTTGACCGCTTAACGCCGAGTAATAATTTTTCGGAGTCGCTGTGCCAAAGATCGATAAATGCGGCTGCGAGATTTGTTCAATCTTTTTCACGTCCGCTTTGCGTCGGCGGTCATAAATAAGTGTTCGCCGAAGTATAAAGCGTGAGTAATGTGCTGACAATCATTTCGGCGCTTGTATCTTTTCCTTTTTTGATACTGCTTAATATTGCGTCAAATTCATCGCTCAAAAATAACAAATTCGGATTTAATAATAGCGAATCTTCAATCGCTTGACCGGACGCGAACTTATCGCCGATTCCATAGCTTGCGCCAATTTCGCGAGCTACCGCCTTAATCACTTTGCGTGCATAATCTTTGCCGGACGACGCATTCGCCAACGCAAGAAGATATAAGTTTGTTCTCAAGTCGCCCGGCTCGCGGATTTTGCGACCGCATAAAAACGACTGCAACGCCAAAGCGCCGCCAAACGCCATCGCAGGAATCGGATACGAAGAGTTTTCTAAACAAAAGTCCATCACTTCGCCGATAAAGCCGGGAACGCGAAGCAATTCATTCGGAATCGGCGGGACTTCAAGAAGTTTCTCATGACTTTCGAACTCATTATCTAAATCGTTATTCGCAATTGAATTATTATCGGCAACAGACGCAATGTGAAATTCCGAAAGGTCAACGTTATGCGTTTGTAATGTTTGACGTTCTTCTAACTTATGACCGCGCGGCAAATCGTGCGACGCTTGAAGCGTTTGATTCATTTTATAGGTGAGTCGGGCGTCCGACCACGGCGACGGATGTCGCGCGTTAAACTCGCGCATCATCGGCATTCCGTCCGATTCGGAGAGTCCGAAATCGCGGGCAAGTTGCTTATTAACTTGAAGTGAACCGTTGCGGAATGTTTCGTCGTTATCAAAGTATTCCGAAACGGAATGCGGTTTTTCGTCAAGCGTATATTTAACGATTCGGTCAAATTCGCCGCCGACTTTTGCGGCGAGTTCGGCGGTTGCGGGAACGGGTCCGTGACGTAAAATGTTCCCGCCGTAATCTAACACAAGACAATCGACTTTGATTCATGCAAACGAAAACCGCGTCCGACCATCTGATAATAAAACCCCGGACTTGCCGTCGGTCGTAATATTCCGGAGTTATACTCTTTTCGCTAATGACGCTGCTTTTTACAAAGTTTCATAAAACCTTATAATACGAATAATCAGTAGTTCCTCGTCTCGTCATGAAATTCCGAAATTGCTATTGACGCCCCCAAGTCATTTCAGCTAAAAAGGTTATAACAAATAAACAACAACCTTTTTTAGGAGAAATAACAATGGGTTCGTCAAGAAAAAATTCTAACAAATGTTATTCGCAGGTACAAGAGGAGTTCGCCGCCGCGACGTCTGTCATTTTCCACAAACAGTACGAGGGAAAAAATGCAACAACGCAATTTTTATCCGAGCGTTATTTTGCGAGATTTGTCGCGTGCAATCGCTCTTCGCCGTTTGCCGCAATTGATCCAATTCTCCGAACGACGCGACAGTTGCTCATGCGGTTTTGGCGACGCTTCCTGCGTTTCAGGAATTGCAAAAACGAGTGAATCAAGTTCTTGCAAAGGGCTTGCCGAAAAATTTATTGAAGAGTAAACAAAACTTCGCTATCGACCTGACGCTGATTCCCTATTACGGCAAACCGTTAAACGAACGCAAAGAATGGGATTATCGTAGTCAGGCGAAAGACGGTACAAATCACTTTCATGCTTATGCGACATGTTATGTGGTCAAAAAAGGTTTTCGTTATACAATTGGCTTGACTCCGGTTGTCAAAGGTAAAAAGATGAAAGATGTGATTCAACGTTTAATAAAACAATGGAAACAAGCCGGAGTCTCGTGTAAATTACTACTCGTAGATCGCGGTTTTACAGCGTCGAAGCGATTTCGTACATGAAGCATGCGCAAATTCCGTTTGTGACGCCGTTAGTGATTCGCGGCAAAGAGGCGACAAAAAATTCTCCCGCCGGCGGCACACGAAAATAGGCGGCATAGAAAAAGAGCGGCTTTGACAAGTACGAATGAAAAACGATCAAAAATAAGAAAGAGCAAAAAACAGGGTTCTATGTCGGCGTGAGTTGCAGGAGCTTCAATGGAAAACGAAAGAAACAGGGTCGGATTGCGTTTTCTTTTGCGTATTACGGCGTGACCGTTGGACGTGCGAAATGGTTATTTGAAACATACCGCAAACGTTTTGGAATTGAAACGAGTTATCGGCAAATGAACGAATGCCGGATCAAGACGAGTACGACGAAAGTGATTTTGCGATTTTTGTATTTTGCGTTGGCGATGATCACGCGAAATTTTTGGATTTGGTTTGAGCGTGTCTGCGTGATGCAAAACGGACGACGAAAACAAAGAAGAAATGATGACGTCAGTTTCCGTGACTTGTTTACTCAAACTTTACAAAACCTTCGAAATACAACTTCAGACACTTGTGAAAAATCACGACGTAACTATTTGATAAATAATAACTTATTTCTTTTAATAACCATTGAGTAAGAGGGGAACTACTGATGCTAAATTAAACAATACCAAAACTTATTTTCACGAGAGTTTAACAATGAATACAAAAAGTATTTTATCGATTTTAGGTACGATACTCGTGTTTATTCTCATCATTATTGGCGCGATTGCAAAATCTGCCAAAGTAAGCAGGATCATAAATCGCATAAGAGGAAACGACAACTCGTCTTTTTCTTTTTTCAGCGACAAGAGTAAATCTTATTTGGAACTCCGCGACGGGTTCGTGTCGCAAATGGCGAACCGTTTCCTATCTCCAGACGCGACGAATATCGTAAAGCCGAATGGACTCGGTTATAAAAAAGTTCAACCGCCGTTTCAGGTTGTGCAATATACTGCGCGAAATCCGATTTCGGCGAGTAATTATCAAACTGCGTTGCATTTTCGTTCGCCGCTTCCGACGGATGAAGTTCGGCGCAACGCTTTTCTGTACACCGCAATTAGAAAACGGCGTCCGCTACAAGCGTCCGGCGTTGGTTTATTTTTACGGCGGATTCGGACTTTCGCCGGAAGATACGAAAACTTGCCAAAAATTTGTCAACGACGGTTTTGTTGTTATGTTACCGCAACTGCGCGGCGAGGAAAGAAGTTCCTTCCAAATCGATAAAGAAGGACATTACGAACTTTTGATGGGCGAAGTTGACGACGCGGTGGACGCGATCCGTTGGCTTTCAAAACAAAATTATGTGGATTCAAACCAGATTTTTGCTTTCAGTCACAGTATCGGCGGCGGAATTTCCGCGTTATTGTCGCTTCAAGCCGACGTGCCAATTCGTCATTCGGGGAGCAGCGGCGGATTATATTCCCCCGCGGATTTTAAAGTATGGAAAGCTCAAAATAGCAGTTTGACGCCGGATAAACACGTTGTTCGATTCGATCCGAATAAAAAACTCGAATGTCAATTGCGCGTGTTATTCGGCAATATTAAATGGATACAGCGGCGACATATCGCTTATATCGGCGCCGAAGACGACGGGTTTAACGATTCGGTCAATAAAATGACCGCCGAAGCGAAAAAAGAAGGCAAAACCGATCTTCTTCAAATCGAGCGTCCGCAAGGCGATTATTTTACGAGTTTGGAACCGGCGATTGAAAGTTATCGGCGGTTAATTCAATCCGAGTTGGGAGACGATTACGCGAAACCGTTGGAAGTGAAAACGGACGAACTCGACAAAGATGAGAAAAAAATCGAGTCGAAACCAAACGCCGAAGAATCGCAAATTGTAAAACAAGAAGAATTACAGGAAAAAAATACGTCAACACCGCGAAGAATCGCCGTCGAAAATCAGAAGAATCGCGTCAAAAAATAGAAGAAATGCGTCAAAAGCAAAAAGAACTCATTCAAAAGCATGACGAAGAAATACGTCAAAAAATAGAAGAAGCGAGTCGAAAACAAAAAGAAGTCGTTCAAAAACAAGAAAATACAAAACAATCTCAATCGAATCGATCTTCCAATACTCCGCCGAATCGTGCGTCAAATAATTCGTCTCTACCGGTTCGCAAGGCGGAAATGTTGGGAATGCGAAGAAATGGCGCGGAATTTTCGGAAGACGTGCCGAAAAACGCAATTTTGGTCGGATTTGACGTATCGCTCGGAAAATGGGGCGGAATGAACGACTGTATCGCGTCCATTCAACCGCTTTATCGCGGCGTCGGCGATTCTCAAAAAGCGGGAAAGGGAAAAGTACAGGGCGTTGAAAAAGCCGAAAACAAGCAACGGGTTATGCGCCGTCAGGTTATGCGGTGGGAGCGATACAGGGAAGAGCGGTCGCGGCGCTTGATGGTTTCCTGTTGATTTACATGAAAATTAAACCGGACGGCACGCTTGACCCGGACGATCAACAAATATCGGATTGGGGCGACGGTTCTAAAAGCATGATGGAAACGCTTGTCACTGGTAACGGAAAAGCCGTCTCCAAAATTTCAAGTTTCAGCGCCGATGGTTTAACTAGTCCTTAATCAAGCGAAGGCGGAACGGGGATTTTGGTAAAACGTTGCGAGTTGCCCGGCGCAGGGTCGAGCGTCGCGAAGGTTCGCGGTTGACTTTGATCTCGATTGTTTGTCCGGCATGATTTTTTTCATTCTTTTGTTCGGCGTTGAAACGGACCGGAACATCCGGATTCCGGCTTCATAAAATTCGTTCACTCGCGACGGCAAGTATAACCGATTCGTTTTGCCGGTTTGAGTTGTTCCACCAACTGAAAAAACGTTGCCGTCCAGTCGTTCACGTTCAAAAAACGCACAATCGTTTGACGTCC
>JAISZO010000332.1 GCA_031269105.1 Planctomycetaceae bacterium
TTGCAGTTGGGCGATGATCCTGTCCTTACCGTTCATAAACCATATTTTACACCATTTTTAGCATTTCAACAATGTCAATTTTCAAACTTCGCGACGTAAACGCCGTGAACGGATACAAAGTTTATAACCAACCCGACGCCAATATTAAGCGGCGAAAACAACTCCAATAACTTATCAAGATTACCGCGTTCTCTCTTATGAAGCGGATCGGCGAAATTTTGACCAATCAATTCCAAGTTTGCGCATTCTTGCTCGCAACGTGTGCGGATTGATTTTCAAAAGCTCCGCCGCTCCGTATTCTCCCTCAACAATACCATGCGTGAACGTCAAAACCGATTCAATATGTTGACGTACAACTTCGTCGAGAGTAAGTATCTCCAAGTTTTCTTGCAACTCATTTTCAGTTTGCTCGTCGGCATAGTCGTTATTTTTTTCTTGTTCTTTATCAGTTTGCAACGTATCGCTTTGTGAAACATCTAACTCTGCCGCCAATTGTTCGTTTTGTATAATTCTTGCGAAAACATTTTCACCGTGCAATTCCAGCAGCGAATCATATAATGCCAGTCGGGTTCCGTCGCCCAACAACACTGCGCGGTCAATAATCGCTCCAAATTCCCGTATATTTCCGGGCCACGAATATCTTTCAAGGATTTCTATATCTTCTTTTGTAACAATAACTTCTGGTAAATGAAATTTCTGCGACGCCCGCAAAATGAAATATTGCGCTAATAATCGAATATCTTCAATTCGTTCCCGAAGCGGCGGAATACGGATTGGGAAAACAGAAATTCTGTACCACAAATCTTCGCGAAATGTTCCTTCTTTGACCATTTGGCGTAAATTACGATGCGTTGCCGCGATAATTCGCACGTCAACGCGAATCGTTTTTCCGCCTCCGCCGACTGGTTCAAAGCATCCATCTTGTAAAACGCGAAGAAATCTCACTTGCGCCGCCATGGGAAGTTCGCCGATTTCGTCCAACAAAAGCGTTCCGCCGTTTGCGCGTTCAAACCAACCTTTGCGATTATCCACAGCGCCTGTAAAAGCGCCTTTTTCGTGTCCGAAAAGATAAGAATCAATGAGTTCAGGAGGAACCGCTCCGCAATTGACTTTTAAAAACGTTTTTTCCGCACGACGGGAAACCTCATGAATGTAGCGTGCGAACACTTCTTTTCCGCTTCCGGTTTCTCCAAGAAGCAAAACCGGAACATCCGACCGCGCGACAAGTTTCGCCCGTTCCAACACCAGTTTTAATCCCGTGTCGCGTCCAATGATTGTTTCACCGAACATAAATTCCGTCCATTTTCCAGCGTTAAGAAGTTTTGCTTATCAGTGAAAATGTTTCACTCAAATTCATATACCGAATTTTATCCGTCAATTTTATCAATATCTATAGGATTAGTCGGTATTTCTATCATATTACACGGAAAGTGAAAATAATGCAAGAGATACCGCCGGCAAAAATGCTGCTTCTTTTATTTTTTATAAAATTCTCCGCGTTATTTCGCGGTTTATTCACGATAAATCACAGATTTGTTTTGTAAAATTCCCATAAAATAGAAAATTTTAGGACAAGAAGGGAAGCACAATCTTGATAGTGGCTTGGATATTGTTATTTTTATCGTTTAATACTTTTACAAAACACAAAAATTATAATTTTCTCAATCAAGAAAAGAAAGAAAATGATTCATAATCGAATTTATGAAACAATTACTCAAACAACTTTCGCCGCTCCGTTGGTACAGCGGCTGAGCCGCTTTCTCCTGGGACGTTACTCAATAGTAACGTTCCCTTTTTGTTTTTGAGGTTTGTTTTGATCGTTTAGCGCCCAATCGGGGATAACGATAATCCAGAGAGCGAGAATTGAAGCAAACGCCAATATCGAGTAAAGAAGCGGGCGATCCCATTCCGCAAAGAAAGAGAACACGCCGACCAGTAACGCCAGATTCATACTGACGGCAAGAACGACAATCATTGACGCGACAATTTTTCTTCCCAGCGCTGACGTCCAACCTTTCCCCTTTTCGTTTCTGACGATATGGAAAAGAAAGAAGGTTAACGCGGCGAACGCGCGTAGCGCCGCAAATCGTAATCCGCCGAGAATAAACACGGCGATCCTATAAATACAAATCACAACAGTAAGCGCCGCCGTTGTCAACAAGCCATAACGCAAACTGATCCAGAATGCGTCGAATACAGACATATCTCCGCAACGCAAAAATTTAACGAACGTCATAATGAGACAAAATCCAACAAGACTTGCGAATATCTCGCCGCCTACTGACGTTTTTTCTTCTTTTACTTCGATTTCATTCCTTTTTATTCTCCTGTTTTGGATTAAAAATTCAAGTTTCCTCACAGAAAGATAACGTACTTTTCACCGTATTTTAGGAAGTTCGGAGAAGGGCGTCAAGACGGGTTTTTACCGGGACTGAAAAATAATCTTGCCTATCTTGACAGAGGCGGGAGAAAAAGAATAATGGGTATTTTCTAGAAAATGCCGTATCGAACATATCTTTGGCGCCCAAAAAATGCGGATGGGAAATGAGATATTGCGAACGATTGGAATGATTCGAGCAAAATTTCAGATTGGAATGCGAAACTTAGTTTATAATA
>JAISZO010000334.1 GCA_031269105.1 Planctomycetaceae bacterium
TTGCAGTTGGGCGATGATCCTGTCCTTACCGTTCATAAACCATATTTTACACCATTTTTAGCATTTCAACAATGTCAATTTTCAAACTTCGCGACGTAAACGCCGTGAACGGATACAAAATATATTGTAACGCCGACGAAATGTATCAGTTATGAAAACGGTGTGAAAAAAACGCAGACATTGATGAAAGAAGCGTTTCTTTGTAGAAAAGACGTTACTTATATTCGGGAATCTTTTTCGTCCATGCCGGAAACGCCGGACGACCGCAAAATACGTTCCGAAGACGGACATTTTTTTATTAGAGATTCCGTTGGAGAAACCAATACTCCCTTTGACCCGTTTTATGATTCACTTCCGTTTATTCCGGCTGAAATAAACATGATGTATGACTTTTTTGATATTTCGGAAGAAGGAATGCGAAAAAAAAGAAAAAGTAGTTTAACGGAAGAGTATATCAAAGAATTATGCGAAAAAATAAAAGAAGGTAAACATCCTTACTGTCATTTTGAACGTGACGGGAATATTGTTTCATTCAATAATTCTCTGAGCAAAATCCATATTCAAGTTGATATGAACAAGAAAGCGTTTCCGGTTTTTTATTCTCAACCCGGAAAAACCTGGCAATGTCAAGCGGAGTGCGTTTCCAATATTTGGGTTCCGCAAAGCAGCCGCGAAGAATATCAATCGTCAGACGGAACAATACATCAGATTGAAATGCTCTGGTCGAATCAAAAAATAAACAAGCAAATTTCCGATAAAGAATTTACGCTTCCGGCTCTGGGATTACGACAAGGCGACGAAGGATACGACTATCGTACGAATACGAACTTCAAAGTCGAAGGAGAAGAATATCTTCCGCCCGAAGGAATGGAATTACCTTCTTTTTCTTCATCTTTTTATGTTCGCATCTTCCTCATTAGTATCGGAGTTTTGATGATTCTCATAAGCAGTATTAATGTGATTCGTAAACGATTGAATAAAACCTCGTAACGCCATGAAACAAATTTTCACATTCACAAAAATACTTCCGCTGATTGCTCTTGTTATCGGCGGAACTATTCTTATCCGCTTTGTCAGAAATGTTCCTGAACCGCGTCCTGAACCGCCGCATTTACAATGTGCGCATTGGAGCGTCTTTCGAAGTTGCCAACTTCTGGGAGTTCCGGTTGGTATGGATTATCTGATTAAAAAACTTCCGTATCAGGAACAGGGACATTCTATGTTGCAAATGCCGACGTCCTTCAAGAAATCGGATTTCAAACGGAAGGACGGCGGGAAAATCTCAATACAATTGACAATATAACGTTTCCTTTCATTGCCCACATGAACAATCCGAATCACTATGTCGTCGTATCTGCGATTGATAAAAAATATGTTCATGTCTTTGACGGAAACGGACTGCGTACAGCTAGAGAACGCGGTTCGTTTGAAAAAGATTGGAGCGGTCGTCTCTTGTTGGTTCATAAACCGTCAAACGCAACCCGTCTTCCCGCTTTTTTGCCAAAACCCGATAAAAATAATCCTTCCGTTGTTTTTGATTGCTTGATACGCGATTTGGGAACGGTACCGGTTGTAGGCAAACCGGCGGCATTTCATTATTCGCTCCGAAATGTCGGAAACGCGGATTTGATTATTGAGGAGATTCGTCCCGATTGTTCCTGCATCAAATACGAAAAACCGGACAAACCGATTAAACCCGGTGAAGAAGGGCTTATCGAATTTTATTACCACGTTCAACCTCAAACGGGACAATTTTCTCATGAAGTGATGATCAAAACCAACGACCCGCAAATTCCGATTGCGGCGTTTATCGCTTCCGGTTGGTCGGGTGTTGAAGTCAAAGTTAATCCGCATCATATTTATTTGCGGGACTCGGTCAACGGATACGAACAACAAATCAACTGTTTCATTAAATATACAGGCGACAATAAAGATTTACAGGTAGATATTGGCAACGTTTCTTTGAAAAATGCGGAACTCGTCAAAAAAGAATTTCATCAGGTCACGGAAGAAACCGTACAACGTTTGTTTCCTGAAATACCAATAAAGCATAGAATTCACGACAAACTTCACATACTTGAACTGATGTTTCTACCGAAAGGAAATATTTCTGATTTGATTGAAGGAACAATTTCACTAAAAACCAATATCGAAGGTTATGAAAATTTCACGCTCAATGTTTCCGGTCAGATGATGCCGCCCATTAAAATTTTTCCCGACATTGTAAGTATTGAGGAAAACGAAAACGCGGAAATCACGCTTCTCTCACGAATTGACGAACCTTTTGATGTGAAAAAAATCGTTGCCGGAGAAAATGAAATGGTATGGAAATATACTCAAAATTCCAATAAATCCAAAACGATTCTTATAACAACCGATACAATCAAAAAGGATACATTTTCCAAAATTCAAGAATTTGAAATTCAGGTAAATTTTCCGAAATCGAAAAATAATTATATTTTACCGGTTCGGCTGATATTTTAAGGGAACTCTCAAAACCTTCAACAAACAAAACAACTCGCAACGATATTTGCGACGAGTATTTTCATTATCAACATGGGCTATCTTTTTGAGGAACGGGAAAACTTCTTGGTTCGTATCGTTTTCAAACAACGTTGTTGACCAGTTGCAAAACGCTTGCCGATGTTCCAACAAGCAGCGGAAACTGATTTGAAAAAATTCCGCTCGCTTTTCTTCCAGTATCGTTACCGTCAAATTTTATTCAGGAAATCGACACGTAACGGCTCGACTTGAACGCGGTTTGCCGTCGTATTTTCGCGGCGAATGGTCGAAACACGGCTGACGCGTTGAGCGTGAATCATCTTTATGATCGCGAAAAGCAGTATCGTTATTTTCTCAATTTTGAACCGATTGACAGGATCGGTTACTCGATTTATATTTATCATATCATGCTGAAAGACGCAAACCGCGTTCGCCGTGAAATGGGTTTGCCGGAGATTGAAGCGCCAACGTCAAAATAAAATCAAACAAACGAAAAATCGCCGTGAATAAAACAGGCAAAACGGGCGCGCGACATAAAAAATACATCCAAAAGCAAATCGTAAAAGAACGCAGACGGTGAACTTCTTTAATAAACATCTTAACTTGAAACGGCTGTCAGAGGCGTTGAAAACGGAAATTTATGCCGAATATTTTTGATCGTCGGGTTGTTCATCTTTATTGGTTTTCCGGTTCGGGAAATACGCTCATTGCGGCGCTTGCTCTTGCGGAACGATTGCGGGAACGCGGTCTGACTGTTGAGTTGCGCGCCATCGAAAAACGCGATCCGTGCGAGATTGACCCCGACGCCGTTTTCGGGATTCTCTTTCCGACGCATTGTTTTTCGATTCCTGAAATCGTGCGTCAATTTGCCGAGCGTCTGCCGCAAGTCAATCGCGTTCCGGCGTTCATGCTCAACACGGTCGGCGGTACGTCGTGCGGCGGCGTGCGCGGAATACTCAAGCGAATTTTGAGCGACAAAGGATTTCTTTGCGTCGGCGCTAAAGAGTTGCTTATGCCCGACAGTTTTTTCTCGTTTACGCT
This sequence comes from Planctomycetaceae bacterium, assembly GCA_031269105.1. Lineage (GTDB taxonomy): Bacteria > Planctomycetota > Planctomycetia > Pirellulales > Thermoguttaceae > WRMR01. Next base: position 3,544 of record JAISZO010000334.1, read on the forward strand.
GGGATGGTCGGCGGAGTCGTGCGTTCTCGGCGCGAAACGCCGCGCGCATATTTTCGCCGACAAGTTAATCGCCGGACAAACTCGATGGCGGCGCATTCCCGTTTTCTCCGACGTCTGGGGAACGTTAACGAAATGGGTTTATTCTTGGGTGCGGTATAGTTCCGTTCGTTATCGTTATCCCAAACCGGTCGCCAAATCAAAACGATGCACGCGATGCGGTATATGCGCGAAATACTGTCCGGTCGGCGCGTTGAGTATGGCGTCGTTGGAGCCGACGAATCCCGAATGGGACGAGAATGATAGAAAAAACGTCCGTCGTAAAATGCAAACGCTCGCATTGCCGCCGGAGTCCAATTCGCTTTGCGTCGTTTGTTTGCGATGCGTCGCGGTTTGCCCGCAGAACGCGATGCTTTTCCGAATGGCGGCGCGTCCGCCGTATCGTCCCGAACCGCAAAAAGAATTGCAACAGAAATATAATGAAAATTAAAACAAAAGCGATAGAATAAAAACATACGTTTTTACGCTGTGAAAGTTTTTACCGCTTCGGTTTGCCTTGCAAAATGAATGCGAATGGAGAAGACGTACCTGTAAATCGTTACCAAAATTTTTCATCCTTGCTATTGTCGCTATGTCCAAAATTCTTGTTGCCATTGCCACTTACAACGAAATCGAAAATTTACCGCAACTCGTTGAAACCATTCAACGATTATTGCCGGAATCCGATCTATTGGTTGTTGACGACCATTCGCCGGATGGAACTTCGCTGTGGTGTATGGAACGTCAAAAGATTGATATTCATTTCGATTGCGTTATTCGTGCGGGAAAATTGGGGCTCGGCACCGCCGTTTTAACCGCCGTGCAATACGCGATTTTCAACGAATACGATTTTTTCGTGAATCTTGATGCGGATTGGAGTCATCCGCCGGAAAAAATTACGGAACTTCTTGCCGTAATGGAAAACATGGAAAATTCATCTCAATATGATATTGCAATTGGTTCGCGTTATATTCATGGCGGAGAAATTGTAGGATGGTCGTTTTCCCGAAAATTGATGAGCGGCGGCGTGAATTTTCTCGCGCGGTTTTGGCTCGGTTTGCCGACGAAAGACAATAGCGGAGCGTTTCGTTGTTACCGCGTTTCAACATTAAAACGAATTTTGGAACGCCGAATCCGTGAAGGAAAAATTTACTCGAAAGGATATTCTTTTTTTGAGGAAATTTTGTTTCGGCTGCATCAAGGCGGCGCAAAAATTATTGAGATTCCGATCAGATTTATCGACCGCAAACTCGGCAAATCGAAAATCAACAAACGAGAAGCAATCCGATCGCTTGCCGTTCTTTTTCTTCTTGGTTTATCGCGGATTTTCGGACGATAGAAAATAATTGCCGCGAGCCAAACGGAACGCACTTATCGCTTCATCCTAACATCATTTGAACTTTTTATTTTTTCGTAAAAACGCAAAAATTCTTATTTATTCTTTGCGATTTTGCGATCAAAATTTATGATAGGATGAAGCGTCAAAGGAGAAAAATTACAGTTCAAAACAATCCTGTTTTCATTCCAACGTCGGATAAGCGACGCCGCCAAGCAATTGCGCTTCGCCGCCTTCTTTTTCGTAAACGCCGTAAAAGATAGAGCAGCAATCAAGCCACAGCGTAACGCGTTGTA
>JAISZO010000384.1 GCA_031269105.1 Planctomycetaceae bacterium
ATGTTCCGGGTCGCGCCGCCAAATCGCCCAAAATGCGCTGTATCGCAACGACGGATCGTCTTCCGCCAGTAACGGCGCTAGATTTTCCATCGCTTCCTGATTGCTTCCCATCGCCGACAACGCAAGAATCGCCGACGCGCGTTTTTCCAAATTCTGACGCGCAATGTTCGCCAAAATTTCTCCGGCGCCCGGTTTATTCATATATGCTAACGCTTCCGCAGAATAAAATCGGACGTTTTCATTGGAACTTTTCAACCCTTCATTAAGAGCTTCCGTTCCCGCCTTGCCCGAAAGAGCTTCCAATTGCAACGCCGCCAGCAACGACGTTGACGGATCAAGCAATTCATTTTTCAATTCTTCAAGACGTTTCGCTTGTTCCGTTTCATTTTCAAAACAACGGATCGAAAGTAATACCGCAAGATACCGGTTTGGCGCAACCCGATAATCCGGGTGCATTTTCACGTCCACAGAAACGGACGGCTGCGATTTCGCTTTCGCAACGCCGGTCGGTTCGCCGGGAATCTTAAATCTCCGATTGATTCGCTGCTCAATCTCCGAAGCAATTTGCGCCATCTGTCCTTCATTTCGTCCCTCGTGATCCAGCGTGAGCGTAAAATTGCGATCATGCAGACAAACGGCTTTGCCCAATACCGTCGCCCGCTTTTCATGATTTTCTCTCGATTTGCTCTCGTCGGAAGGATCAAGCAAGAGAGGTCCTTCCACAGAAGCCCACATGTGTCCCGAATGAAAATCCTGCATTTCCGAAAGCGACGTTTTATAAAGCCAACCGCCGCGAAGACTTGTCGTTTCGCTTCTTGGTGGAAGAGTAATTTCTACGTCAAACGTTTCTCCTTTGAGAATGCCCGGCGGAATTTTTCCTTGAACATGAACAATCGACGTTGACGGCGAGTCAATCCATTGATCAATATTTTTTATTTCGTTCCGTTGAAGCGAGCTTCGCACAACTTGCCGATAACGCGAATCCGATTCAACGCCTCCGGTTCCGTTCAAGCCCGAAACAATACTAATATTGTCCACGATAAAATAGTTCCAACTACTGCCGCCCGGCGTTGCGTAATCGGCAAGCAAACGGTTTCGCGGAATCGGTTTTACCTGAAGTCTTTTGTTGTCGCGGCGAGGCGAAAAATGGTTTTTACATCCTATCAGCGGCAATAAAAACGGCGTACAAAATAAAAGGGATAAAAACGTTCTTCTTTTCATTCTTGCACCTGAATCATTCAAAAATGGAATTATTTTTACGAATCGTAAAAAAAAAACGCCGAAGATTCAAGAGGAGTTTTTCTCTTTTGTAAAAACGGTTCGCCGCCGCTTCAGTCGGCGCGGTTTCATACGCTCGGCGCTATTTTCCATTCGCGGCGGGTTCTGGAAGCACTCCGTCGGTCGGCTGCGCCGACGGGCGCCCCTCCACCGGAAGGGAATTTTACGTCGGTCGCGCGCCTTAATAAGACGAGCGCCTCGCGCCTTCTCTTGTGCGCGTCTGTTTTTGGGACTTGTATTGCCGAACAGATACGTTACAATAATTGAGGTAAATTGAAGAAATGAAAACAAATTAAGAAGAGAGCGATATGGTAACGACGGCAAAAATTATGACAAAAGACGCAATTAAGCGTCTCGAAATTATTTATATTGTTCCATCGCGTTATGACGACGAGGGGTACGTTTATCAATGGCGCTGGGGAGTCGTACCGTCGAACTCGCTGGCGGTTCTCAAAGGATTGACCCGCGAAATGATTGCTAAAAATCCGTTTCTCGACGTTGCGGTCAATGTTACCGCTTACGACGAATGCGTCGAAAAAATTCCGATTGCAAAGATCGCAAAATTGAATCGACGGCGTAATACGCGGGTTGTTGTCGGAATGGTTGGAGTTCAAACCGGACAATTTGCGCGAGCTGGAGACCTTGCGTTGGAGTTTCGGAGACGCGGTATTGACGTTGTGATTGGCGGTTTTCATGTGAGCGGCGTTTTGTCGTTGTTTGAAGAACCAACGCCGGAACTTCTTCATCTGATTGAACGCGGGGTAACTCTTGTGCAGGGAGAAGCGGAAACGCCCGGCGTTCTCGAACGGCTTTTTCAAGATTGCATCGACGGAACGTTGAAGCCGATTTACACGTTTCCCAAAACTCCTGATCTGACAAACGCGGCAATTCCTGCGATTGACCCGGAATATCTGCGGCATTTTGCCGCTCCTTGGGGAACAATCGACACGAGTCGCGGTTGCCCTTACGGTTGCAACTTTTGCACGGTGATTAATATTCAGGGCAGAAAGATGCGATGCCGCGCGGCGGAATCGGTTTTGAAAATGATTCGTGAAAATTACGACAAAAATATCCGTTCTTTCTTCTTTACCGACGACAATTTTGCCCGAAGTAAAATTTGGTCGGACGTTTTTGACGGTTTGATTGAAATGCGGTCGCAAGGAAAAAACATTGAGTTTATGATGCAGGTGGATACGCAATCGTACAAGATTTCCGGTTTTGTCGAAAAAGCGTCCGCCGCCGGTTGCCGCATGGCGTTTATCGGCATGGAAAGCGTCAATCCGGAAAGTCTTGCGGCGGCGGGAAAATCTCAAAACAGCGTCGAAGAATATCGCGCAATGGTACAACGTTGGGAAGACGCGAATGTTTTGGTACACGTCGGTTACATTATCGGCTTTCCTACCGATTCTTTTGATTCCGTGCAGCGCGACGTCGCGTTTTTACGGGATCATGTCGCGGTGCATGAAGCGTCGTTTTTTATGCTGACGCCGTTGCCCGGTTCGGTGGATCATAAAAACATGGTGCTTCGCGGCGAGAAAATCGACCCGGACTTGAATAAATACGACAGTTTTCACGAAACCTTTGCGCATCCGAAAATGCCTGAAGGAGAATGGAAACGGGCAACGCTGCAAGCGTATGCGAATTTCTACAGCGTTGAAGGTTCTGTTGAAATTCTTCGCCGCACGCCGCCGCAATATTATTGGTACATGTTTTGGAATTGTATTTGGTATCGTTATTCCGGCGTTTTTTCTCTGACGCATCCGATGATGACCGGCTTTTTCCGCGTCAAATACCGCGACCGTCGCCGCGCCAGTTTGCCGAAAGAAAGCGTATTGGCGTTTGCGTGGCGAAGATTCAAAGAAGGTCTTTGCGAAGCCAAAACGTACATTCGGCTCTTTTTTGAATTTCGCGAAATTTGGCTGCAAACCCGACCGAAAAAAGCCAAACAAAAATCGCGCGAACAACAAATATGGCAGCCGCTTGCCGATTTGAAAAAAAATTGGACAACGTTTCAACGTCAACTTGCCGCGTCGAGTTGGTCGGGACGTTGCGAGGAAACGTTACGCGATCTTCGCACGCTTCTTGCGTCAACAGCCGAAACGCTTCGGCGCATGGGCGAAACGGCATTTGTTACGAGTAAAAGCCGCGCGAGAAATTTTTTTGCAGTCGCCGATGAAATTGAACGTCATCTTTCGGAAATAGACCACTCGCCGGTCACGCCGACATTATTACAACGGTCGCAAGCGTTTGTCCGCGAGCGTTTGATTGCACGATACGACGCGGTGACGTCGCATTATTTCCGATTGTACGTCAAAGCCGCGCAATGCCGCGCAAACGCTTTCCGCAAAATTAAACGCGGACGAATTTTCAGCCGCGACGTGTTGCTGATTCCGTATATGGCTGTTGTCGACGCGTTTTTGGCGTTACGTTTTGGTCTTGCCGCGATACGACAGGAAAAGTGATGAAGATGAATACGAAATTTCACGCAACAAATTATCATAGAACGGTCGTTTATCCGGGATCGTTTGACCCGATCACGCTGGGACATTTGAACGTTGTCGAGCGAATCAGCAAGATTTTCGAGCGGGTGATTATCGGAATTGGTATCAATCATGAAAAACGCGCTTGGTTCACGCCGGAAGAACGTACTGTGATGACGGAACGTTCCACCGCGCATCTACCGAATATTGAAGTCCGTTTATACGAAGGTTTGACGGTGCGGTTCGCGCAGCAGTGCGGCGCAAAAATTATGATTCGCGGCGTGCGTCCGATTACCGACATTCCGGCGGAAATCACAATGATGATGGCGAATCGTCAACTTGCTCCCGACGTGGAAACGCTGTTTCTTGTGGCGGACGGCGAATTAGCGCACGTTTCGAGTTCGCTTATCAAGGAAATCGCCACTGTCGCCGACGATCTTGTTTTACGGCGTTTTCTTCCTGAACCGATTGTTCCCGCCGTGAGAGAACATATTCTGAAATATCAAAGTCGCTTTTCCGCCGATGATGACAAGATTCATAATAAAAAGACTTCGGATTTTTAAGAAAAAACGTTTCGGCGGGAATCCAGCTCTCTTTAATTCTATACTTTTCTTACTTTAAAATTTGGTTGCTGAATAATGACTTTTTCAGGGACGATTATTTATTCGATTTGTTTTGACAACTTTTTCAAAATCTGATATATTATTTGGTTCATCTTGCAATTTCGTATTTTGCGTTATGTATCGTCAGGTTTTTGAGTTTGAAAAATCCGAGATCGCGGAAAGACGTATGTTTGACGTTTCATGGTTTTGATTTTAACACGATAAATTTTTAACTTTTAATTTTCTCCTCATGATTTTTGATTCAGATTTTTTGAAGAAGTTGGAATATTTGTCGCTGGCGTCGCGGCGAATTTTTCGCGGACAATTGCTTGCGCAACGGCGCACGCGGCAAATGGGCGGCGGAATTGAATTTGCCGATCACCGCGATTATGCATCCGGCGACGATCTTCGTTATTTAGATTGGAATATTTTCGCGCGGCTCGGTAATCGGCTGATTAAACGTTTCGAGGAAGAAGAAGACCTGCACGTTTATATTTTTCTCGATTGTTCCCGAAGTATGTCGGCGGGAACGCCGAATAAATTTGATTACGCGAAACAAATTGCCGCCGCGCTCGCTTATATCGCGTTGGCTGATCTTGACCGCGTTTCGGTGATCGCTTACGCGGAAAAAATTTACGAAATTTTTCCGCTCACGCGCGGCAAACGGCATATATTGTCGTTGCTGCGTTTTCTCGAACAATGCAAACTTTCCGGCGAAGAAACGAATCTGGCGACTGTCGCCGGCGATTTTATTCATCGCAAACAACGCACCGGACTTGTCGTTGTCATTAGCGATTTGTTTGATCCGCACGGTTTTCAGAACGGAATCGATTCGTTTCGTTACCGCAATTACGAACCGAATGTTGTGCAAGTGCATGACCGGTCGGAAGCCAATCCGAAACTTCTCGGCGATTTGCAATTAGTGGACGTCGAATCCGGCAAGCCGCGCGATGTGACGATCAGCGAAAGCGTTTTACGACAGTATAAAAAGAAATTCGCCGAATTTCTCGATTCGGTCAGAAAATATTGCGTCGGTAACGGTTTGCGATGCACGATTTCACAAACCTCCGAACCGTTTGACGAATTGATTCTTCGTATGATGCGCGAAGCGTGAAATTCCGGCTTTTATCTTCAGATTTTACATAGAAACTTGATTCAAAATATTTTATTTATTTTTCTTTTGAGGCGGAATCAGAAAACGAAACATGACAAAATCCGCGACAAACCATGAACCAACAAAGTCATCGCCTCTTCCGCGCCGCGGCGCGATTGGTATTGTTGCGAGGAAAAGCCGATTGCTTGTGATTCGTCGTTCTCAATACGTACTGGCTCCGCATACGCTTTGTTTTCCCGGCGGCGGAATCGAGCCGAATGAAACGCCGGAAGAAGCGTTGGTTCGCGAGTTTCAGGAAGAACTCGGCGCGGCAATTGTTCTGTCGCGGCAAATTTGGGAAAGCGTTACCGCGTGGAACGTGCATCTTCAGTGGTGGACGGCGCAACTTATCGAACCGTTTCAACTCATTCCAAACGCACGGGAAGTCGAAGAAATCTTGTGGCTTTCGTATGACGAATTGAGAACGCATCCCGATTTGCTTTCGAGCAACGCAACGTTTCTCGACCGGTTGGAGCAAACGTTGCGCGCCTTATAGAAGCATTTAGTCGCGTTCAAGTTCATTGAATGAGTTGAGTGGAACGGTCTTTATTTTATCGGGAAAATCACCGGAACGTTAGATGCGTCGGAACCTTGTAAAACAACAGTTTGCGGAGATTTGCCGTCCCACTTTTTAATCGCCTCCAGTTGCGCAACGCCGGGATTTTGTTGCATCGCTTCTCCGCGAACCTTAATTGCTTCCGCTTCGCCTCTCGCGGTTTCAATCGCTTGTTCCGCTTCGATTTTCGCTTTTTTCAATTCGTTTTCAGCGCGCAAACTGTCCTGCAACGCCACTTGTTTCCGCTCAATCGCCTGTTCGTATTCTTCGCTAAAATCAAAATTTGAAATAACAACGTCTTGCACATCGACCATTTCTACTAGCCGTTTACGACACGCTTCGAGAACTTCATCGCGAATTTTTTGACGATTTTCGATAATCTTTTCCGCTTCGTATTTTGCGACGCATTGTTTTAAAATTTCAAAAACACGCGGCTTAATTTGTTCTAAATATTGCAATCCGACCGTCGAATAAATCGACACGGCGCGTTCTTTAGTCAAAACGGTAAGAATCGTGACGTCCGATGTAACCTGTTGCAAATCCTGACTGTAACACGGCGTTCTTTCTTCCGTCCGCTGAACGCGACAATCCAAAGGCACAACTTTTCGCCACGGCGCTACAATATGCAGTCCCGGCTCAAGCGTTTCGCCGACAATTTTGCCAAACGACGTAACAATTCCAATATGTCCGACGTCCACCGTGCGAATGCTCATAAAGAAAACGATGACAACAAACATCGCCAGAACCACGCCGACAAACGCTTTCGGCGAAACGTTGTTTGAATTGATTGTTTTAGCCATTATTGCTCCTTAATCCAAAAGTCATAAATTTTGTAAAGATCGTCAAAGGATTATAGCATTTTATAACAATATTGCAAATTCCGATTGAAAGCAATCTCTAAAAACATTTTTTCTCGCGAAGAATCCGCTGTTTTATACCGAATCTCTTTTATCGGCGTAGAGTCCTTCGCAAAAGGCGTTTTATTATCTTATCGAAGAACCCGTTCCTCCTCTGCTGACCGACTTTGAACGAATGTAGTAATTTTCCGCTTCTTCTTTACGTCCGATTTTTTCGTACATCGCCGATAAATTTTCATAAGGAACCGCCAAGATTTTTTCCGGTATCAGTTTTTGTTCCACCGCTCGTTCCAATTTATCAATTCCATATTCTGAAATTTTCAAAGCGTATTCTTTTTCGTCAACATTCCAGTACGAAACGCCGATACTCGCGTAAATTTCTCCCAGCCGCGGTTGTTCATAATCGTCAAGACGCGACTCAACTTGCTGAAATAACGGAATTGCTTTCGTAAACCATCTGATTGCTCCGCTGTCGTTTGACAAGCCCGTCGCCTGAATTCTGCCCATTTGATAATAAATATTCGCGAGACGGTAAAGTTCGATAACGTCGTTACGATTGCGTATTCCGCGTTCCAAATACTCAATCGCTTTTTGTCCGTATTTCATCGCTTGTTTATAATTCTTGCGCGCTTCGTAAATCTGCTCGACATTACTATAACTTAAACCAAGTTCTTTTTCAATTTTTTGCGTCAATCCTTTATCATCCGCGTTTTGACCGATGATTTCCTCCGCGACAGATTCCGCCTCGCTAATGTACGGAAGAAAATCATCCGATTCTGGACGTCCCATGTATGCGGAAATTGCCGTCGTCGCAACGTTTAGCAAACATTCTCTCGACATTTTTTCTTTAATGACGAGATCCATCGCAATTTCTTTGGCTCCGTCTAACCAATCTTTTAACACTTTTTCTTTACCGTCCCAGTTTCCCCACGAAATATCCATCACGGAAGAAAGATAAGCTCGCAATACAATCATCTTCGCTTGCTGACGTAATGTTAAATTTTGCGAAGTCACAAGAGGTTCGAGCGTTTTAATCGCCTTTGTGTGATATTTACTTCCTGTGCCGCAATCTTGTAATTCGACGTCGTCGCGATAAAAATCTCCCATGAGACATTCCGCCAATCCTTTCACTTGCGGCGCATTATCGCAATAAGGAAGAATTTCATCAAGATATTGCCTCGCCTCTTTCGTATGACCGGATTTTCCGATAATTTCCGCAAGAGTTACGTGATATTGCAAATCCTGATCGTTCAGTTTGACGGCAAAGATTGCTTCCCGTTGCGCTTCCGCCAATTGACCGTCCGCTAAAAACGCTTTGGCAAGAAGCCATCTGGCTCTGTGATTATTGCGGTCAAGCTGCACGGCAATTGTTAAATCCCATTTTGCTTTGGAGTTGGAAATTGTCAAATAACGTTCGCCGCGAATAACAAACGGAATTGCGGTAATCGGTTCAATCGCAACGTTTGTTACCATCAAAGACGGTTCTCCCGGTTTTTCCGACGGCGTAAATTCAAACACAACCCCTTTTTCCGGGAATAATTGACCAAGAATGTTATTATTGTCGTCAGGAATCAAAATAGAACGAATCCCGCGCAATTCTTCTTTAAGTTGATCGCGAATCTGTTCCGCCGGGTACGGTTCGGAAAAACCAAGCATGAGAGAAAAAACTTTTTCCTGTTTCAACGTAACGTCAATCGCGGCAAGACCTTCGATGGCATATTGCCAAACTTCATACTCGCCGTTCGGCGTGATTTTAACCGGTTCTCCCATCGCTTCAAATAATTCCGATTTGGCGGAAGTACCGGGAATGATTCCGTTAAACGCTGCGCTTTGCATTGACGTCGCGTTAATTTCGTGCAGCAATTCTTCTTCCGACAAATTGTCGGGACGCGGCTTCGGCGCGTGAGAATGTTGTTCGTGGTCATGGTCGTTCTGACGCGACACGGAACGCGCCGTAGTTATAGCGCGATGTTCTTTTTCATCTTGAGTTGCGCTTGCCAATGAAAATTCGTTTGAATTAACAATGCCGGGCGAAATTACCTCGCGATTCTCCTTCGTTTCCAACGCCAACGCTTCATTATTCGCAAGTTCGTTTTCTTTCTCGCCGCTTTCCGATTCCGCGTTCTCCGGCGTGTTTTGTTTTGGGGTTTCTATGGATTTCTCATTTGATTTCTCATTGAATTTTCGCAAAGGAATGGGTTTGTATTCCGGTAAAGACGCCTCGTCGTCCGGCGTTTTCTCCAATTTTGGAATCAATCCGCCTACGCCAACGACTTCATTGGTTTCATGATTTGCTCCGGCAATGATTGGAGGAGCGACGTCCCGAAACGCATATTGCGTAACAAGAGCGTTGCGATTCGGTAAACGTCCCGCCGCGTTTTGAATCTTTGATTCCAAATTTTGATTTGTTTGCGTTTGAGTATTGGATAATAACGACGGCGAACTGTTGAGGCGTCGCGGCGAATTGACGCCGAGAGTACGTAAACGTTCATTCGGCGTCATTCCCGACGAGACATAAGACGGTTTTAACGGAACGGCGTCGGGAATAGGACGAGGAAAATATTTTGCAGAAGGATTCGCTTGAGGAATATTGGAGCGTGAATTTTGTTCCGCAATATTTTTTTGCGTTGAACTCTGAAGAAGCGCCGGCGACTGCTGTTTAAAAAACGGGAATGAAAACAACGATTTCGGTAGAAAAGCGTTGCGTGATTCCGTTTGTTTTGACGTTTCCGCTTCGATATTCGGTTGTTGAATAATGGATTGTTGAGCGGAAGAGAGCGGCGTAGATAATCGCGGCGCCGACAATTGCTGTTGCGGAAGTTCTTGAGCAACAAGCTCTTGTGCATATAACAGGACAAAAGTCAGTAAAAGCGGCGACGTCAAAATATTCGACCGCTTTGATATTGCGACTATCATCATTTTTTCTCCAAGCAAGTATTTGAGTTACGGAAAGTAATCCGATTGACGTTTTGATTTGGACTCGTGATAATAAAACGTCGAATTTTAACGAAAAAATCTTTCGTTTGTCCAGAGCAATTTTTGCATTTTCGGAAATAATTTAGAGTATTTTTTTTCTGCGAAACAGAATTTAAAAAATAATCCCTCACGCCAACGTCGGCATCGCCTCTATCGCAAATTCTTCCGATTGGTATAATAAATAGGCGTGTAATTTCTTACAAAAGCTTTGAAACAAGAATCATTATGAATATTTCGCTTGATTGGATTTCGGATTTCGTGGACGTTTATGGGTTGGAACCCAAAGAAATCGCCAACCGCCTAACTCTTTCCACCGCCGAAGTGGAAGGCGTGGAAGTATTGCGGCGGTTTGTCGAAGGCGTTGTGGTCGGCGAAGTGACGGCGGCGGAAAAAATCACGGACGCACGCGGCAAAACGCTGACCTTTTGCACGGTCGATTGCGGTAAAAAAAAATATACGACCGTTTGCGGCGCTCCGAATGCGCGGGTCGGACTGAAAGCCCCGTTCGCTCCGGCGGGAACAAATCTGGCGCATCACGTTGTCATTCAGGAATCGGAAATGGCGGGAAAGCCGTCGCAGGGGATTCTTTGCAGCGCAAGCGAACTCGGCATGAGTCAATGGCATGACGTCGTTTTTGAATGCCCTTTCTCGACCGAAAACGGGATTCCGTTTTCCGAACTCGTTCCGCCGACCGACGTTTTAATTGAAATCGACAACAAAAGTCTGACGCACCGTCCCGATCTTTGGGGGCATTACGGTTTTGCGCGGGAATTTTCCGCCGTGTTCAAACGTCCGCTCCGACCGTATCCGCAGCATGATCTGTCGCAGTACGATCAACTTCCCGCGTTTCCGATTACGCTGGAAGATCAGGAAAATTGCCCGTGTTATACCGCGATTTTATTCAAAATTTCGCAGGGAATCGTACCGTCGCCGATTATCATGCAACGCCGGTTACACGCGCTTGGTCAGCGGACATATAATCTGCTGGTGGATGCGACGAATTACGTTAATCACGAACTCGGACAGCCGACTCACGCGTTTGACGGCGATCTTATTCAAGAAATCCGCGTCGCGCAAATGGAAAAGAACGCCCAATTTGAAACGCTCGACGGTCAGACTCGCGATTTGCTTGCGGAAGATTTGCTGATTTGGGACAGGGAAAAACCGGTCGCGTTGGCGGGAATTATGGGCGGATTGGCAACCGAAGTCACCGCGAAAACGAAAACCGTTTTATTGGAAAGCGCGAATTTCAAGTCGGGACGAATCCGCCGCACGGCGTCGCGTTTGGATTTGCGGACAGACGCCTCGCAGCGATATGAAAAAAGTCAGCCGCCTTCCAATGTAAAAGTCGGAACGTCGCGGATTCTCGACTTGATTGAACTGTCGGGAGTCGCGTTTGAAGTCGCAAGCCGGTTCACGGTTGCCGGAAATCCGCACGACAATTGGCGAACCGTAACGCTCGCGCCGGAACGGCTCGAACAGCTTGCCGGAATTCGTCTGTCGCGGGAGACGATTCTCGAAATTCTCGCATCGCTTGGATTTCGCCCGACCTTTGAAAAGGACGGAACGCTCAAAGTCGAAACGCCGCCGTACCGAAGCGCGAAAGATATTTCCATTGCTCCCGATATTATTGAGGAGATTTTGCGGATTTACGGTTACGATAACATTCCGCCGATTATGCCGGAATCGCCGCTGCGTCCGCTGTATCGCGAGGAATATCTTGAATTGGAAATGCGGGCAAAGAAACTTCTTGCCGGAGCGCATCGGTTTTACGAAGTGCATAATTACGCTTGGTTGAACGATCTATGGATTGAAAAAATCGGATTTGATCCGGGCGAAACGTTAACGTTGCGGAATCCCGCCGATCAATCGTGCAGCCGCTTGCGGACGACGCTGATTCCGAATCTGCTGGCGTTGACGCCGCGCAACCGCACGCATCGGGACGCTTTTCGTCTGTTCGAGTTAGGCGTCGTTTATTTCCCAGACGGTAAGAATAAAATTGAGCGGAAGGCGCTTTCCGGCGTCAGTTATCAACAGTCCGACGCTCCGACGCTTGAGGATCATTACCGCGAAATCAAAGGGGCGATTGAAGACCTCGGTGCGATTTTCGCCGACGCTCCGCTTCGTTTTGACGTCAAAGAAAACGCGAGCGCCGCAAAACTTCCGCCTTGGCAATTGCCGAAGCATTGGGCGGAAATTTTGCAGGGAAACAATGTTGTCGGCGCGATGGGAGTGATTCCGAAACCGCTTCGTGAAATCATAACGCCGGAAGGCGGACAGATTGTCTGGTTTGAAATAGATTTCGGAAAGTTTCAAGGAAATTTGTATCCCGCGCCGAAATATACGGAACTCCCGCGTTTTCCCGGCTCATGGCAGGATTTTTCGATGGTTTGGAGCGTTGACTCCGGTTTCGCGGAACTCGAAAAGCGGCTTGACCGATTCGTGCATCCGCTTTTGCAAAAACGCGAATTTCTTGTTTCCTACAAAGGAAAGGGATTAGAAAAAGGGATGGCGAGTTATTCGTTTCGCTTTTTGATTGGCGCGGACGACCGCACGCTTTCCGGCGAAGAAATCGAGGCGTTTCACTCGGCGATGCTTGATCATTTAAAGCGGAACGAAATTGCGTTAAGATGAAGAGGGTTAAAAGTGAAAAATCGGGCAAGCGGAATATATCGAAGGTTCCAGACGCCAGGTTTCAGTAGCCAGTATTTGTTTTCAACACGCGAAAGTATGGCAAACCAACGCTGGCGCCTGTTTCCTGGACACTGAAACCTTCCTAAACAAATTCTCCTCCGTGTGGGCAAAAGTATCTACACATTTTTTTTTCCAATTGCGGGAATCCCCCCAAACCGCTCTTTTCTGGCGGGGGAAAATTTGTTGAAATTCGCTGTAGGGCGTTTCGAACAACCGCATTTTTTCTTGCAATCCTCATTTTCTCCGATGGATTCGGGGGGAATATTTCCTTTGCGTCATGCACAAATCTTTTGAGTCATGAAAAAATCATTGACGCCCGTTTGTTTTTTCTTAATTTTCGGTCTTTATGCTTCCGTCTTCCTCTTATCCCCTAACTTTCCCAGATTCAATAAATTTACAGTTATCCGGTACGCCGGGAGAGTTATCCGGGAGACCGGAAAAGTTGCCCGGCGAATCGTATAAGTTCGACGGAGGTAAGCGGAAGTTTCGCGAGAAACGCCGAAAATTCCGACGAATTTGCTGAACATTGCGGCGGACAGATTATAAAGCGCCTTGAGAAGGAGAATTTTGAACAGGAACACGGCGTCGCACGGACGGCGCCCGCCCTTCGGACTCGGCTGGGGAGCGCCGTTTCGAATGCGAGAGGTTGCCAATTAAATTTCGTCCGCGTCGGGAAAGATTTCAACAAATGGAAGTCCCCATTGAGCAACGAGTTCCAAAAACGGATCGGGATCGAATTGTTCCATATTGAACACGCCCGCGCCGCGCCAGATTCCTTTGAGAATCATCGCCGCGCCGACCGCCGCCGGAACGCCGGTCGTGTAACTGACCGCCTGAGCGCCCGTTTCTTTGTAGCATTTTTGATGGTCGCAGATATTGTAAATGTAATACGTCCGTTTTTTGCCGCTTTTTTCGCCGCGTATCCAACAGCCGATACACGTTTTGCCAATAGTCCGCGCGCCAAGCGACGCCGGATCGGGAAGCAATGATTTGAGAAATTGCAGCGGAATAATTTCTTTTCCTTCATAAACCACCGGATCAATCCGCGTCATGCCGACGTTTTCCAGCGCTTTCAAATGCGTGAGATACGATTGCCCAAACGTCATCCAAAAACGCATTCGCCACACTTCAGGGAAATGTTTCGTCAGCGATTCCATTTCCTCATGATAAAGAAGGTAAATATCTTTTTCACCAATGCTGTCGGGAAAATCAAACTGTTTTTTGACTGAAAGCGGTTCCGTTTCGCGCCAGTTTCCCTCCTCAAAAAAACGTCCTTTCGCAGAAACTTCGCGGATATTAATTTCCGGGTTGAAATTCGTCGCAAACGGATAACCGTGATCTCCCGCGTTACAATCGATAATATCAACCGTTTCCATCCGATCAAAATGATGTTTTTTCGCCCGCGCGACATAAACATTCGTCACGCCCGGATCAAAACCGGAACCGAGCAACGCCGTCAATCCCGCTTTTTTAAAACGGTCATGATAAGCCCATTGCGGAGCGTAACAAAATTTCGCTTCGTCGGGATGTTCATAATTTGCAGTGTCGAGATAATGAACGCCCGTTTCGAGACACGCATCCATAATTGTCAAATCCTGATACGGCAGCGCAAGATTCAATACCAGATTCGGGCGAACGTCTTGAATGAGCGCAACAAGTTCCGGCGTTTTGTCGGCGTCTACGACTTCCGTGCGAATTTCGCGCGGCAACCTCCGCGCAATTGCGTCGCACTTTGATTTGGTGCGGCTAGCTAAAGTGATTTCGCCAAAAACGTCGGAATTTTGAACGCATTTAAATGTCGCAACTCTGCCGACGCCGCCAGCTCCGATAATCAGAACACGATTCATTGTCTCTCCTTCGACCACTTCAAAAGGACAGATACCGAACAACCCCGGAAATTGCCGGGTCAAAAAACCACACTCTTTTCCCCGAACAAAAATCGGGAAGCAGAAAAAAGAAGCATTTTTTGCGCCGTCCGATCGCGAGAACCTTTCATTTTCTCCGTCGGGCGACAATCGTTTGCGTATTTGCTGTGACCGAAAAAGTCAGTGAACGCAGTAAAATTGATTGACAATTCTACAACAGAACATTCTTTCGCTGTTGGTAGAATCGCCGTTTCAAAAATGTTGAAAACCTATTCTACCACAAATTTTTTACAGAAAAAGTCCCCGTAGAAAAATTTTAATCGCTATGCGCAGTAAATAGATTCGGCGGAAATGTTGCAAAATAGAAATAGATAAAAATCCGCAAAACAAAAAAACCGTGACATTCAATCATTTATGATAATAGCGTAAAAAAGAGAGAATTTCCGTCGCTTTATAAACTTTTTTGAAAAAACGAGAAAATTCATCTTGACGAAAATGGGATTTTTTCATATCCTTTATAATATCTGGCACGCAAGGATGATAATGTGTCGCTTTTCGGACCCTGCATTTGGATATGCAAAACGGCGTTGGCGTTTTTATTTTCCTGATGAAGATTCTTGTCGTTGTTATGTATTGTCTGCGGTCCGCGGAGTGTTTTCCGATGACAGGATGTTCATTGGGACGCTTCGTCAATTTTTGTTTTTCTTGATAAGTCGTCAAGTAATGTTGCGTTCAGCGACGCGAGAAAAATTTGTCGACTTTTCGTGCGGTAACGGCTTACAATTCATGATTTTGACGTTTCTGAATCGTAACGTGGTTGTTTGGTATTTTGGAAACATAAGTTATTGAATAGGTCAATCGCAACCTTTTTTCCGCTCCCGGATTTTATTACGATTCCTAGCCCACCCCCTTGGGAGAATCTACCGGGAGTTTTTTATTTCTTGAGAAAAATATATTTCTGACGATTTTTAATATGTTGTAGATATTTTGAATTTCGGTTTTTATGCAAGACAGAATTCGTTCCTTTCGGGATTGTTGAGAATATTCCATCAAAATTAAAAACCAAAATTCAAAAGGTCTTCGGTCTATTTATAAAAACTGATCCCGACAATAAAATCATGCGCATGAATCAATAAAATTTCGCTTCTATATTTTTATTTTTCTTCATCGCCTTGTGGTCGAATCGATTCAAAATACTGCCGAATCATGCGGCGTTGTCCGAGCGGAATCGGTTCGTTTTCCAACACGGATTCGGACGCTTTTTGATATTCTTTGTACGCTTCTTTATAAGGAATCCGCGACGTTTCCTCGTTTCCTTCTTTCGAGGTCATTTTTTCAAACTCGGACGGTCCGGCGCCTTGTATTCCGGTAATTTGTTTCATTTCTCGATTGCCGTCGAGATTGGTTTCTTGACCCGCGTCGGGACGTCCCGCCGTACCGTGTCCCCAATTTTTACCTGGACTGTTCGATTTGCTCGTATTGTTGCCGCCGTTTTTATCGCTGGGATTGTTGCCCGGATTATTGCACGAACCGGCGCAATCTGATTTGCAAAGTCCCAACAACGCGAGCTTACTTCCCAATGATTGACAAATTCCTTTGCGAAGTCCTTGCGACTTGCAGATTCCGGCAATTTCGCACGCCGATTCTTTCGCTCCGTCGCAATTTCCTTCTTGTAATTCATCGGCGAGTTTGTCGATCAGTTTAAGCAGTTTATCCTGACCGCGTTTTTGTATTCCGGCGGTTGCTTTTTTCAGTTGCGCGGAAACCGCGTTCCGTTCTTGTTTCGACGTCTGCGAAATATCCATTTTTTCGAGATCATTGGCGGCTTTCGCGTAATTCTCTTCTTTTAAATGCTGACTTGCCGACCGCGACGCTTCCGCAGCGCCGAGCGCGTCGGCAATTTCCTGCATTGAGGCGTCCATTTGTTCAAGATTGTAATCGCTCATCAATTGATTCATCGCCGCTTCCATTTCAGACATAACCGCCATCGCCTCGCGCGGATTCGCCGCCGCGTCTTCGAGTTTCGTTTGCGCTTGCTCCAATTTTTCAGCAAGTTCTTTCAATTCTTTTTCGTCTTTGTGTTCTTCGGCTTTTTCTTCAATCCACTCGATCAGTTCTTTTTTCAGAATTTCAGCGCTCTCGACAACCGTTTGAACCGGCGACGGGGCGGCTTCGGCAACTTGACGCGGATTGATTATCGGCGATACCGCGCAAAAAACCGCCGTTGTAAGTAACAGAAAAAGCGTTCGTCCGAAGTATTTCGGCAGACGGTACGGCGCTACAGATTTTGCGTCAACTTTTACCGCATACGCCGCCGCGTCGGAAATTTGCAAACGTTCTATCGGCGTTTGCGACGGTTTAGCGATTAGCCGTAACGCCGTCAAAACGCGGTCTTTCAACCGATAATACGAGTCGATTTTCTCCGCAGAATTTTTTACGTCCGACGGAAGAATCCAACCGACAATTCCGCCGAGAAGTAATCCAAAAATCAGACAAACGCCCAAAACTCCCCAACCATTCCATTGCGGCGCCCATCCGGGAAACTGCGCGGCGATAATGATCAACGCAACAATCGCCGCGTAAAAAACTCCGTAACACAACGACTCAAACAAACGCTGCATTCGATTCCGACGGCTCACTGCTCCAAGCGATTCTGTAATGATTTTTTTGGTCATAAGATTTTCCTCTATTTTATGAACAACGATTTTTCGGCAATTGCAATAACGCGATAAAATTGCCGTTCCTTATTGTAATGATATTGTCGTTACATCGCAAGCTGTAAAAGATAAAAAAAGGAAAAAATTTTTACGATTTGCAAGATTGTCTATAAAACCAGAATTTTAAGCGCTACGAGTATATCTTGATAATCCTGTTAATCTTGTCAAAAAATAAGTTTTCAGAAGTTCCCAAAAGAACTTTAAAGACAACAAGAAAATTTATTTTGATGCTGTTTTCCGCATTTATCGTCCCGGCGCTTGAGGCCAATAAATCGTCGGGACAGCGTTGGGATTGGTGCCAAATGAAAAATTGACGCCGAAATTTAACGCCCAATGAGAATGCGTTGTCGTTATTTCACGCCCTAAAATGACGTTGTCCGCGACTTCCGCATAAACGTTCACGCGGTCGCTCCACCAATATTTTAATCCGAAACCGAAAGGTATTTCCCATGTATTGATTTTTTGGCTGTTCCCAAAATTGTCTTGAAAACGTTCATGGACATAACCCAAACCAATTCTCATATACGGTCGCCATTTCGCTTCGCCGTAAGGATAATAATGAATTGCCGCGTCCAATGTTGTAATTTTGTTACTTCTGTCCCGAACCGGCGTCACAGAATTGGAGACGTCGCGAATAGAAACCGACGAACAAAACAATCGGCTTTCTATGCCCCAATAATGATCGATATTCCAACCAAGAACGACTCCGCCGTCTTGCCCCGATTTCTGATCGATTTGCCCTTTGATTAATTTTGTTCCGTATGTTTTGCCGCAAAATACGCCAAAATAATAAGGACGGTCAAGCCAACTTTCGTCTTCGAGCGGACTTCCCACGCCGCGATGCGGTCCATCCGGCGCGTTGAACGGACTCAAAAGTTTAAGATTTCGCCAGCCGGTTTCCAATAACGGCGACCGAAGCGGCATATATTGACTATATTCGCTATTTCCTACGGAGTAATTTGACAGATTCGCGTTTTCTTCATTCGGCGATAAAGAATTTTGCATGTGATAAGGATTATTATAGGGATTATATTGCCCCCAATTATTGTCGTTTGCGTAACCGTTAGGATAATTGCCGTAAGGATTCTGCGAGATGAAGTAAGGAGAATTTGCCCCATAATACGGAGAATACATCGCTTGTGGGGATTGCGCAACATAAGAAGGCGGAATTGAAGAGCCGCTTCCGGCAACGTAAGGCGTGTCGCTCGGCGTTGAATAATTGCCATAAACTGCATTTCCATAAGGATTTGTCGCTGTTGCGTAAAAATTTGCGTTGTTTTGCGGCGTGAAATTTGCCTGATTCGTTGAAGTCGCGGCGGTATATTGTTGGAAATTTAATTGAGGCGGAGCCGGCGCAGAAGGTAGAAAATGATTACTTGGCGCGGCGGAAATATATTGAGCAAATAAAATTTGATTTTTGATTTGCAAAACTCCAAGTAAAAACACAATCACGATTCCTCGAAAAAGGTGATTTGCTATCAAAAAATTGTTGTTTACTTGAATAAAAGCCATATAATAATATTGTGAAACCTTGAGAGAATTTGTTTTTTACCGGATTAAGCTGGTTTTTCTCATAAAAAGCGACGAATTATGCGGTATTTTTCTCTGAGCGTCAACAGATATTTTTTCATTTTCCCGAAGTTTTGAATTTTATTTTCGTATTCAATTTTTCAAAAGAGCGATTTGTTGCGAAAACGCAAAAAAAATTACAGAAATGACGATATAGCGGAAAGTTTGGAAAAAGCATATTGACTTTTTGGGAAGTATCATTAGTTTGGTAAGTAGAGAAATCGTTGGAATTTTACAGATCAAGAAAAAATTACCGTTAATCTCTTGAGTTTTGACTTTTTTAATTTCTCGCATTCGCTTTTTGCATAGCGAAATGAAGCGCCGACGTGTCGGCAATATTTGAACAATTTTCAATTACTCGTCAGGACAAATCTATGGTTGCCAAAAGACCGAATTATCTGGGCATTTTAGTGAAAAATGGCGTTGCAAGTCGCGATCAAATCAAAGAAGCGGTGGAGATGGCGAATCAGACCGACGTCAAAATTCCCGACGCTTTGATTCGCATGGGATATGCCACAAGCGAAGATATCGCCAAAGCTTTAGCGGAAGAACACGGCAAAGAATACGTCAATTTGACGGACGTGATGATTCGTCCGTCAGTAGTGGAATTGATCGCGGAATCTATGGCTCGCGAAAATTCGATCATGCCTTATGAAGAGGACGGCGATATTCTCCGCATCGTCATCAGCGATCCGAATGACTTTGCAACGATACAAAAAATTCAATTTTATGTTAATCGCCCGATTGAAATTGTTTTAGCGGCAAAAGAAGCAATCAACGAGGCGATTAATCGCCATTACAGTCAAATCATTGGGCAAAGTACCGACTCCATGATGCAGGAGATGACCGATACGGCGATTGATTTTACGTCGATTGAAACAGACGTCGCTGGCGGCGCTTCAACAGCTAACGACGAAAGCGAAGGTCCAATCGTCCGTTTGGTCAGTCAGATTATTAACGAGGCGGTCAATCTTCGCGCGTCCGATATTCATGTCGAACCGTTTGAAGATCGCGTAAGAATACGTTACAGAATTGACGGAATGTTAGTGGAACGCGACGCAATTCCGAAACGTATGCAAAGTCCTTTGATTTCGCGTATCAAGATTCTTTCGCGGCTAGACATTGCAGAACGCCGCCGAACGCAAGACGGACGAATCAAATTGTCGCTCGGCGATAAAGAACTCGACCTTCGCGTGAGCGTTGTACCAACAAGTCACGGTCAATCAATTGTTATGCGAATTTTGGACAAAGATAACATTCGCGTCAATTTGACGCATTTGGGATTTTCGGAACGTGATTATCAGCGTTTTCATCAACTTATTCGCCGCCCGAATGGAATTATTCTCGTGACAGGTCCCACAGGATCAGGAAAAACAACTTCTTTGTATGCTGCATTAAATGAGTTAAATACGCCGACGAGGAAAATTATTACGGCAGAAGATCCTGTCGAATACTATCTTCCGGGTATCAATCAATGTGAAATACGTCACTCAATTGGTTTAGATTTTGCCCGCGTTATCCGCGCAATGTTGCGTCAGGCGCCGAATATTATTCTTGTCGGCGAAATGCGGGATTTAGAAACCGCACAAATGGGAATTCAGGCGTCTTTAACTGGACACTTGGTTTTTAGTACGCTACATACGAACGATGCGCCCGGGGCTATTACACGTTTAGTCGATATGGGAGTACCACCTTATTTGGTTTCCAGCTCGGTCATTGGAATCATGGGACAGCGTCTTGTCCGCGTGAATTGTCCAAAATGCAAGAAACCTTATACGCCGTCGGACTCCGAACTTGCTGAAGCGCATATTTCTTCCGAACAGGCGACAAAAGCTAATTTTATGAAAGGAAAAGGATGCGGTTCTTGTAACAATAAAGGTTATCGCGGACGAATGGCAATTTTCGAGCTTATGATGATGACTTCTAAAATAAGAGAAATGACATTTCAACAGGCAAGCACGGTAGAAATCCGCCGCGCTGCCTGTAAAGAAGGCATGACAACGCTTTATGAAGACGGAATCAAAAAAGTTTTGAAAGGAATTACTACGGTAGAGGAAGTTATGCGAGTCGCGCGGCTTGAAGAATAATGTTGCAATAAAACAAGTTTCGCAAAATTTATTGAATGATTTTATGTTTGGTATAAATTCTGCTCGATGAACTCTCTTTGATAGGGGTTCACAATCAAATACCATAATTTGATTTGTTAAACAGTTTTTCATGCCAAATCTGAAAAATGTAAAAAATATTTTTAAAAGTTGGGTTGTTTACAAATAATTACGTTGTCGGAGAAAATCCGGCGTAAGAAATAATGATTGATTATGGGAACAGTTTTAATTGACAGATTGTTGGAAACCGTTGTGGTTCGCGGAGCAAGCGACTTGCATATCGCTGTCGGACAACCGCCGGTGATCCGTCTGCATGGGCGACTTGTCAAACTCGAAACCAAAATTCTTGAAGCGGAAGATACAACGGCTTTGATGAAAAGTATCACGCCGGAACGTTGTCAACAGGAATTGCAGGAAGTCGGCGGTTCCGACTTTGGTTTTGCTTTTGGCGATAAAGCCCGTTTCCGTGTTTCGATTTTCAAACAAAAAGGAAATACGGGCATGGTTTTGCGGCAAATTCCAAACTCCTTGTTATCGATGGAACAGTTAAATACTCCGCCGATTATGAAAGACCTGTTAATGCGTCCGAGAGGTTTGATTCTCGTAACAGGTCCGACGGGTTCGGGAAAATCAACAACTTTAGCGGCATGTATTGATTATTTGAACCAAAACGTTGACCATCACATTATAACAATTGAAGACCCGATTGAGTTTTATCATAACCATAAAAAATCGACCGTAAATCAGCGCGAAGTCGGATTGGACGTGCCGTCGTTTGCCGAAGCTATCCGCCGCGCGTTGCGCCAAGACCCGGACGTGATTCTCGTCGGTGAAATGCGGGATTTAGAGACGATTGAAGCGGCGATTACGGCGGCGGAAACTGGTCACGTTGTATTTGGAACGTTGCACACCACCGGCGCGCAAGGAACGGTCAACCGTATTATTGACGTGTTCCCGACAACGCAGCAAGACCAAATTCGGACGCAGCTTTCCACGTCCATTATTGGAATTTTGTCGCAGCAACTTTTGCCGAGAATACAAGGCGGACGTGTTGCGGCGTATGAAATGCTCGTCGTAAATCCGGCTATTGCCAACTTGATCCGTGAAAATAAAACGTTTCGTATTACGTCGTCCATTCAAACCGGACACAAACAAGGAATGCAGTTATTGGACGATCATTTGTTCCGATTGTGGAAAGATAGAATCGTAACCAAAGAAGACGTAATTATCAAATCCAATCTTCCCGAAATGCTTGAAAAAAAAATACAGCGGTGGGAAGCGGGCGAAATGCTCGCCGAAGACGACGAATCGTGAAAAAGTATAAAAAGAAAAATTAAGAAAGTTGTTCTAAATATTTTCATTCAAATTATGAACACATTCGCAAAATTTGCTCCGTTTGAAATTCTCCTCCTTTGGAGGGGTGACAGTCGGCGTCAGCCGACTGACGGGGTGGTTAAGAATTTAGTGTTGTGTTGTATATGTGCGAATGAATTGCATAAAACATAAAATTCCATTATGAGAGAATCCGTCAAATATAATCGACTTCTTTACAATCCTGTTCTACGGTTAAAGGCAAGAGAGTTAAGGAAAGCCGGGAATCTTTCAGAAGTTTTGTTATGAAATCAACTTAAACAAAAACGTTCGCAAAATAATTCCCCTCCTTTGGAGGGGAATTTTAAACAACACCGTTTAAAGACACATCGTTTTTTCAAACGCCTTCATTTTACAAATGTTTTGGCAAATACGACTTCATCCAAAAATACTAAGACAACGCAGAAAAATAAGAGACAACAATAATGGCGACACGCAGACTTGAACAGGTTTTGGTCGATTTGGGTTACATCGACGACGAACAGATGGAACTTCTGGTCGAGGAACATCAGGAGCGAAACGGCGAAAAAATGGGGCAAGTTGCCCTCAGCATGGGATTGATTAACGAGGATAAACTCTCTCACGCGCTTGCCGAACAATTTGGTTATCAAGAAGTGAATTTGATTGACTTAACGATTCCGCCGGAAGTTTTGGCGCACATGTCGGAGCCGATGGCGGTGTTGTATAAGGCGGTACCGGTGAGTTTTCGGAACGACGTCTTAACGATTGCCACATGCGAACCGGATAACTTGCTTGCCATTGACGAATTACGGAACTCGCTTGGTTATCAAATTCGCATTGTGGTGACAACGCCGAAAGATATTGAACAAGCGTTAGGACGTTATTACGCCGCCGACATGGAAACTGTCGAGTCGATTTTGAAAGAAATTCAGGAAGACAAAGAACTGCAAAAAATGGCGTCTACGTTGGAATCAAGCGATACAATTGATTTAGCGAGCGTCGAGGCGTTGATCGACAGCGCGCCGGTCAAAAAATTGCTCAATATGGTTTTTTTGATGGGAATCAAAGATCATGCCAGCGACTTGCATTTTGAGCCGTTTGAAGACGAATTTAAAATACGGATTAAAGCGGACGGAACGTTGTATGAAATGGTTCCGCCGCCGCGTCATTTGGCTTCGGCGATCACGACGCGTATTAAAGTGATGTCGAATCTTGATATTGCGGAACGCCGTTTGCCGCAGGACGGACGAATCCAAATGCGAGTCGCGGGACACCCGATTGATTTCCGCGTCAGCGTGTTGCCAACGATGTTCGGAGAAAGCGTTGTTTGCCGAATACTTGATAAGTCGGTTGTGATGCTGAATCTGGACAATGTCGGAATGGATCCGCAATTATTGAAACAGTTCCGCAAAACGATTGAAGTACCGAATGGAATTGTGTTAGTAACGGGACCAACCGGATCGGGAAAAACGACGACGCTTTACGCGGCGTTGAGCGAATTGAATATCATCACCGATAAACTGATGACAACGGAAGACCCGGTGGAATACGACATTGACGGAATCGTGCAGATTCCGATTGATTCCGATATCGGCAACACGTTTGCGCAATGTTTGCGGTCGATTTTGCGGCAGGACCCGGACAAAATCCTTGTTGGAGAAATCCGCGACAAAGAAACGGCGGATATTGCGGTGCAAGCGTCGCTGACAGGTCACTTGGTATTCAGCACGTTACACACCAACGACGCGCCGAGTACAATAACGCGGCTACGCGATATGGGCGTTCCGGCGTTTTTGATTACCGCGACGGTTCAGGCGATTTTGGCGCAGCGGCTTGTGCGGAAAATCTGCACCGGATGCCGTGAAAAATTTGTGCCGACGCCGGAGCAATTATTAGAATTAGACATGTCGCCGCGCGACGCGGAAGGTAAACCGTTTTATCGCGGACGCGGCTGTCCCGCGTGCAACAACACCGGATACAAAGGACGGACGGCGATTCACGAGTTTATGTTGATTAACGACGAAATCCGCGAACTGATTAATCGCAACGCCTCCAGCGGAGAAATGCGAGCCGCCAGTCAACGTTACGGAATGCACACGCTTCGCGACGCCGGAATGCAAAAGATTTATCAGGGAATTTCCACGATTGAGGAAGTCGCCAGAGAAACGGCGCTGGAAATGTAGAAAGTTAAAAGTTAAGAACTAAAAATTAAAAGCGTCTTGAACTATGATTTATTTGATATAACGCCGTAGGCGTTCCCTATAAAATAACTTCCAGTGAAACTGATAGTAAAAAGGCACAACAAAAACAATTAACATCAATGAGTATGAAAAGGTTTAACGCCGTAGGCGTTCCCTATGAATACCCCCCAGTGAAACTGGGGGTAAAAAGTACAACAAAAACAATCAACTCCGTAGGAGTTACCCAAGAACAATGAACAGTTACCGCCAAATCGTGTATCACCTTGTTTTTTGTACTTACAGCAGAAAAAATACGATTCCTGAAACGCATCATAAATCCTTGTATCAATTTATTTGGGGCGTCATTAAAAACCGAAAATGAAAATTGCAATACTAATAAAAAATTATAATGTTAAGAAAACTGTAAAATTACAACTTGAAAATAGCGTAATTTACAGTTTACAGAAAATACAAATGACAACGTTAAGAGAACGCGTAACAAGCGTTTATAAAAACGCAAAATTATTGTCGAACCATTTTTCACTGTTTTTCATATATTAAGGAAGCAAAAAATGCCACGATTTAAGTTTGAAGCCATTGATCAGACCGGGAAGGTGATTAAGGATGTGACGGACAACGTTGCGTCGGAGGAAGAAGCGCAGGCGACGATACGTCAGATGGGATACGTCATCACGAAAATCGTCCTTTACAAAGAGCGGAAAGCTAAAGCCGCAGCCAAAAAATCAAACGGCAAGACGTTTTCGTTGGGACGAGTCCGCTCGAAACACCTGACCACGTTCACGCGGCAGCTTTCAATTTTACAAGACGCCGGTTTGCCGATTCTCCGCAGCTTGAATATTTTAATGGAGCAATCCAAGCCGGGCGCGTTGCGGAACAGTTTAATCGACGTGTGCGCCGAAATTGAAAGCGGGTCAAGTTTGTCCGAAGCGATGGCAAAATGTCCTAAAGCGTTCAATCGGCTTTTTGTCAACATGATTAAAGCAGGCGAGGCGGGCGGCGCGCTCGAAACGATTTTACAGCGTCTTGCCGAGTTCCTTGAAAGTTCGGAACGGCTCAAGAAAAAAATTATTTCCGCGTTGACTTATCCGGTCGCGGTCGTGTTTTTTGCGACGATCATCGTGATTTTCATTATGTTATGGATCGTGCCGCAATTCCAAAAGATTTTTGACGATTTCGGCGTTCCCCTTCCTTGGTTGACTAAAGCGTTAATTGCCGCCACAGATTTTATCCGGGACTTTTGGTTTTTGCTGCCGGGTATTCCGTTGGGAATTTTTTTGTTTGTCAAGCTGACCACAAGTTTTTCTTACGGACGGCATGGGTTTAACCTGTTTTGTCTCCGTATTCCGATTTTCGGAATGTTGATTGAAAAAACCATTGTCGCCCGAACCATGCGAACGCTCGGAACGCTTGTCACAAGCGGCGTGCCGATTTTGGAAGCGATTCACATTACGAAAGAAACAAGCAACAACGCGGTCTTTGAAATTATGTTCCAGAAAGTGCTGGAAGGAATCCGCGACGGCGATACGATTGCGAATCCCATGAAAATGAATCGTATTCCGATGTTCCATCCCGGCGCGTTATTCTTTTTCTTTTGTTTTATGGCGGGACCGATCGGCATGTTGTGGTATATGATGCGGTTGCGCGCGAAAATCCTTGACGACATGGTAATTAACATGGTGGACGTCGGCGAGCAAACCGGCGAGCTTGATACGATGTTGTATAAGGTTGCCGACGTTTACGAAGAAGAAGTGGAAGCGATGACGGAAGGTTTGATGAGTTTGTTGGAGCCGTTGCTGGTGATTTTTCTCGGCGGGATTGTCGGGACTATCGTAATCGCGATGTTCATGCCGCTTATTTCATTGATTACAGACTTGTCGAGTAGTAAATAAGATAAGAGAAAATAAGAGAGACCGAAAGGTTTTTTAAGTCGGATGATTGAGTAATAAAAACTGTCGTCCTTCTCTGTCAATCTCTCTCAGTGAAAAATGAGGATTGACAAAGAGAGACTGGTAAAAGTCAATCCTGTTAAAAAACAGGAACAAAAATCACGAACATTTATAAACAGGAGCAATAATCATGTCGTTCTATTTCAACAGACAACATAAAATCCGTCGCGGTTTCACGCTGATTGAACTTTTGGTGGTGATCGTCATCATTGGCATCCTTGCGTCAATGGCGTTTGTCGGCGGACGCGCGGCAATCAATTCCACGCGGCGGGGAATG
This sequence comes from Planctomycetaceae bacterium, assembly GCA_031269105.1. Taxonomy (GTDB): domain Bacteria; phylum Planctomycetota; class Planctomycetia; order Pirellulales; family Thermoguttaceae; genus WRMR01. The sequence goes on from JAISZO010000384.1 coordinate 26,609, forward strand.
ATTCAGGTGCAAATCAAGCAGGTGGACATGGCGTTGGAAGCGTATCACCAAAAATACGGCGAATACCCGCCGGATTTTTCAGACAAAGATGTTGTAATGCGTCATGTTCGTAAACGTTGGAAAGCGTATAAAGGATCAGAAGCGGATTTTTTTAACGCAGTCGTTGAAAACGGATGGGAAATAGCAACCGTTACGGGAAGTGGTACATCAGCAACAATCACATTGAATCCCGATGGAATTGGACATCTTGGAGCGGCGGCATTTTGGCTGGGCGGACTTTTTGATCCTTCTACAGGAATGTTAGGCGGTTTTTCCGCTGATCCGTCCGATCCATTCAATACAGCTTCCAATCAGAGAGAAGAGCCTTTTTTAGAACTCACATTAGGAGATCAAGTAGGAGAATACACTGTTAATGGCAAACATGTTTATACGATCATTGCAAATAAATTACCAATCGTCTATTTTACTCCGACAAATACTGCCGGATATTTGAATAGAACAGGAAATTCTAATGATGATGATTATGTACTAAAAAGGTTTGTTGATGATACTAATAATCCAAATGGAATGGGACTTGTTGTTCCATACGCGAAAAATTTGTTAAATAATTTTCCTCCTCCAAGTAGTACAGTTGCCAAAGATAATATTCAAAAGATTGTTTGGCACAATCCGAAACGCTTTCAGTTGATTCATCCCGGGTTGGATGGAAAATTTGGATCGGTAAGCGGCGCACCATTTCGTGTTATTGATCCGTCAAATGATGTGAAAACTGCGATCACATTAGAAGATGAAGACAACGAAGCGAACTTCGGCGGCGTAACGATTGACGCGGCGGGAAACTAATAAAGCGAAAAATTAAAAGTTAAAAACGAAAAGTTTCCTGTTTTGTAGCATTGTGATTAAAATCGTCATTGGCTCAACTTTTAATTTTTTGTTTTTAACTTTTAACTTAAAGGAGATAACCATGCCCCGAAAATTCATCATAACATTCAGAACGTCCGGTTTTACGCTGATCGAATTACTTTTGGTGATCATGATTCTCGGAATCATGTCCACGTTGTCGATTAGCGTGGTGCGTCAGGTTTATCATACGTCGCGGGTTGAAAAAACGCGAATGACTATCCGCAAAATCGACCGCGTGATTATGGAAATGTACGCCAATTATGATAATCGGCGGGTAGAAACGAATGCCGGAATTTCAACAGCGTCAACGATGACTCAAGAGATGAGAGCACAGGTAACGCAAGCGGCAATTCTTTGGTGCAAACGCGATTTAATCCGTATGGAAATGCCAAGCAATTGGGATGAAGTGCGGCAATCCGACTTGAAAACCGGTTACTACGACGCTAACGACAACCATGGCTATACGCAACTTCGATTTAGAATCGGCGGCGTTAATGCGGCGTCGGCAAATACTGAAACGTCTCCTCTCAAAAAAATGTATTTAGCGACGTTCAAGGACGCGGTGGAACGAGTCAAACGGGAAAAAAATCTATCGCAAGACGACGCGGTTAAAAAAGTTTATCATTTTGGTTCCGCGAAATGTTTGTATTTGATTGTCATGTACGGCAATCCCGAAGCGCGGGAATTGTTTTTCGATCATGAAATTCGGACGGACGAAGACGGTTTAAGCTATTTTGTCGATGGTTGGGGAAATCCGATTTATTTTCTTCGCTGGGCGCCGGGATTAACGTTAAGCGACCGTCAACCGAATATATTAGAACCAAATCAAATGGAAATTCATTGGGATTCAGCGACAACTAAAAAATCTCAAGCGGCTGAAGAAACGCCCGATCCGCTTGATCCAACGGAAGTCGGTGGAACTTTAATGCAGAATCCCTCGTCGAATAAGAATCAAACTTGGATAAAATTAGAAACGTCGGGAACGTCATTTAAAGGTTGGACTTTGTTACCGGTCATTATGTCTTCAGGAGGCGTTACAGATGGAAATGATAAAAGCGATAATGCCGCCGATTTTGATGATGGTTTTTGGTACAACTTCGGTATTCAAATGTACCCGACAAACGACATGTCAAATAGCTATACAATTAACGGACCTAAAGTTCATGATTCGGTTGTTGATCCGTTTTACTTTCCGTTAGGAGCGCCATTGTCAAGCGGCGCAAATCATAATATCATTCACAATCATACGGTATTGAGGTGATCATCATGCGAAAAACGCGAATGACGAATCGCGCGGCTTTAACGCTTGTGGAACTTCTCGTGACCATCACGATCATGGCGATTGTTGTTGCGGTAAGCATTCCGGCGGTTAAACCGATGTTGGCGTCGAACAAAGTCAAAAACGGTGCGGAAACCGTTTCCACTTACCTCACCCAAGCCCGCGCCCGTGCGATGGAAGAAGGACGCGCCGTCGGCGTGCGTTTCGAGCGTTATACCGGAATTGAGGAAAGCGGTAATTATCCCTACAACGGCGCGGCGCTTGTTATGCGTCAAGTTGCTGAGCCAAAACCGTATTCGGGATCGGTGAAAGATGTTTATGCGATTATTGATTCATCTGGGGGAAGAATCAATTTTTGTACTTGGAACAGCGAAACTTCAACTTGGGTTAATAATTCGACAGAATCAACTTATTGGAGTAAACTTGTTTCAGACGGCGACTTAATTCAATGCGCCTTCAAAGGTCCGAAATATACAATTACTAAAGATAAAGATGGTAGTACATTTTCTATCGACATGGGAAGAAATTCCAATGATGGTCTGCCGGAACCCAATTTTTCCGATCCTTTAACTCCTAATGATAAGCCGGTTCGTTTTCGCGTTTATCGTCAGCCGCAGCCGGATAAAATCGCGCCGACTATGGCTCCGCCGGTCGCACTTCCGCAGGGCGTTGTTGTTGACCTTGATTGTTCGGGAATGGAAAAGTGTTTTTATAATGAAACAACAATTCCTATTCGTAGAAATGAATACCCGACAATAATACGGGATGATTTTGCCGCGTTAGATTCGAGAGATAAAACTACCGTAACAATTATGTTTTCACCAACAGGAGAAGTGGATAGAGTTTATGCCAATAAAAAAGATGGACTTACAGATGATGAAACGACTATTGTTTCAGGCAAGATTGATAGAACAGGCGGAATTATTCCTTCCGGCTTGATTTTTCTTAATATTGGTACTTGGGAACGCGCCGGTTCTTGGATTAATAACAAAATGGAAAATACTTATTTACCAGACGATGGTTTGCGTAATTATATGGATATGAATAATTATTGGGTAACAATCTTTCCCCGAAACGGTTTAGTGCGTATTAATCGCGTAGCAAAATCCGTTGGTAACAGAGGAAGTAAAATTTCATCATCCCGCGAATTTGCCCAAAGTCTTCTTGACGGAGAAGTAAAATAACCAACTTGACGAAGCGAAATAATTAACAATAGGGTATTTCTAAAAACTTATTTTTTAGACAGGATTGACAAGATTTTTTATTCCTATCTATCCTGTAAATCATGTTAATCCTGTCGAAAAAAATATTTTAAATTTGTTTATTGAAGGTTTTTAGAAGTTCCCAATAAAATAAAATGTCTATCATAAAATAAATTCGGAGAGAAAAATCATGACCTGTTTGAATATCGCATTCCATGAGAATCATAACATAGCGCAGCCGCGTCGTGGTTTAACGCTGATGGAGATATTGGCGACGGTCTTTGTGTTGGCGTTTGGACTGATGGCGGTTCTCTCGGCTCTTCCGTTTGGCGCGTATCAGCTCAACCGAATGAACATACTCGACTCCAGCGGCGCGTGCGGACGCGGCGCGTTAGCGCAAATTCGACTCGCCGATTGGCAAAAACCGGAAACGCTGAACGACATAACTGCAATTAATGAATTGGTCAATTCGTCTACTACAGATGCTATTCCTAATGGTGATATTATTGCCGATCCGTTTATCATTGATCCGTTAGGATTATTGGAACGTTCAGGTTCGCCTCGCTTTGAAAAATTTGCACTTTATCCAGCGACTGTAATCTATGATAATTTATTCGCATTTAATCCTTTTGGAACGAATCGAACTGATTTAGATAAAAAATTCGTTTGGGGCGACGATACGATTTTTGCACAAGACAATGCGTCAGCATCATTACGTCCAACAAAAGTACCAAGCGGAGCGGCTGCCGGTGACTTTAGTTGGCTTTATATGGTAACGCCAGTTGTATCACAAGATACAGTAACCCGTACAGACGTAGAAAAAGCAGGTTATACATCGCCGGAAAATATAAAAGAATACAGTGTTGCAGCAGTCATTTTCAATCGACGTGATATATTTCAACAAATACGAAGATTGAAAACAAATTATGATAATCCAACAAATACTGATATAATCAACGCCGCCGGAGGACGAATTACGCTTAATTCAAGTAATCCCGACGATTTAGATTTATCGTCGATTAAATGGATTTTGCTGACAGGTCGAAGCACAAGATTGAACCAAACTTATACGACTACAAAAAACGGCGCTCTTGTCGCTCAGTGGTATCGCATTGTCGGAAGCGACGAGATAACGACGCAAAACGAAACAAATTTTCAACGCCGCGTTTTTCTCATTGGACCGCAATGGGAAGGGGCGAACGCCTCGCCGGTTTACGCCGTGTTATGCGACGGCGTGGTGAACGTTTATCAAACAACAATGCCGAAGTAAGTGCAAAGCGCAAAGTGTAGAGCTAAACAATATGATGTGAGACGAGATAATAAAAAACAAAAAAATCAACGAGTACGAAAGAGTCAAACGCCGTAGGCGTTCCCTGTGAATAACCCCCAGTGAAACTGGGGGCAAAAGTTGGGGTGTAATACAAAACCGAAAAGGAAAATTGTATTGAATGAACGGTACGGAAAATCATATACACATCCTTTCCGATTTACACCCGACAATAGCATTGTCCGATTATATCAAAGAAATAAACGTGGCGTCCAGCAAATGGATAAAAAAAAGTGGAAATTATCCGTTTTTTACGGGGTGGGCAGAAGGTTCGTGTGCATTAACATATTCCTATCGTGATATCGATATGATTATTGAATACATTAAGAATCAAAAAGAACACCATAGAAAAGTAACATTTGAAGATGAATATCGACATTTGTTACATGAAGCAGGAATTAAGCCGGATGAAAATTTTATTTTTTGAATTTGACATTTCCGTAATACAGGAGGCAACTCCTTCGGAGTTAGATAATTAGGGGGGATTCGAAGCCCCCAGTTTCACTGGGGGTTATTCATAGGGAACGCCTACGGCGTAAAAGCCAGTGATTTTTAACATTATACTGTATATCAACACGAAACGGATAATGAGTTTTAACTTTTAAAGGAGATTATAAAATGTCACAAGTTCCCGAATTACCGCGAGGTGCAACATTTGAAAGCGTTTGGGCGATTATGCAGGAAAATGCTTTGCTGTTAAAAGAACTCGAACAACAGGCACAGAAAACTGATAAACAAATCACCGAACTTAGCAAACAGATGGGCGGTTTGCATAATAGTTTCGGCAAAATGGCGGAACATTTAGTGTTACCGGGTATTGTCGATCGTTTTAATGAACTCGGTTATCATTTTGAGAGAGCGAGTGCGGATGCAATCGTTTTTGACAAACAAACGAGAAATAAATTAGCGGAAATAGACATTCTTTTGGAAAATGAAACGTCAATTGTTGCAGTAGAAGTTAAAACTAAACCCAAAGAAGAAGATATTTCACGCCATACGAAACGTTTGGAGATATTACGAAAACACCCAATTAAGGGAAGCGAGAATAAGAAAATCATCGGCGCAGTTGCGGGCGTCGTTTTTTCGAGTAGTGTAAAACAAGCGGTGATCAATGCCGGAATGTATGTCATCACGCAATCCGGCGATACTATGAAAATAGAAGTTCCTGAAAATTTCAAACCGAAAGAATGGTGAAGTAAGTGCAGAGTGTAGAGCTAAACAACAAAATCAACGAGTACGAAAAAGTCAAACGCCGTAGGCGTTCCCTATGAATAACCCCCAGTGAAACTGGGGGCAAAAGTTGTGCTTACAATAGAAAAAATACAATTCCTGAAACATATCACAAACCTTTGTATCAATTTATTTGGGGCGTAATACAAAACCGAAAAGGAAAATTGTATCGAATGAACGGTACGGAAAATCATATACACATCCTTTCCGATTTACACCCGACAATAGCATTGTCCGATTATATCAAAGAAATAAACGTGGCGTCCAGTAAATGGATGAAAAAAAGTGGAAATTTTCCGTTTTTTACGGGGTGGGCAGAAGGTTCGTGTGCATTGACATATTCCTATCGTGATAGAGATATGATTATTGAATATATTAAGAATCAAAAAGAACATCATAGAAAAGTAACATTTGAAGATGAATATCGACATTTGTTACATGAAGCAGGAATTAAGCCGGATGAACATTTTATTTTTTGAATCTGACATTTCCGTAATACAGGGGGTAACTCCTACGGAGTTAGATAATTAGGGGGATTCGAAGCCCCCAGTTTCACTGGGGGTTATTCATAGGGAACGCCTACAGCGTAAAAGCTGGCGATTTTTAACATTTTGCGATATATCAACACGAAACGGATGATGAGTTTAATTTTTAACTCCCAAAGGAGAATAATCATGACAACGACACATAAAATTCAAATACAAACAATAACGCAAACGATAATAAAAAATGCGGCGCGGCGCGACGGGGTGATTTTGCTGCTTGTACTGGCGATGATGACGATGTTTGCGATGCTCATTGCGACGTTTTTAATCGTAACGAGCCAGCAATACCGCGAGGCGGAAAGCGCGTCGAAAATAGGACGCTACGCCGATTCTTCGCCTAGCGACGATCTTCAGCAGGCGTTAGACGCGATTCTTGTCGGCAGTAATTCCAAATCGTCCGTCATCCGCGCGTTCAGCATTGCGGAAAATATGTACGGCGAACCGCATGGGATTCACGGCTTGACTGGTTATGCGCAATATGCGGGTAACAACGTGATTGGAAAAACAGGCGTTCTTAATTCTGATGGAGAATTGCAGCGTTATCTCCTTAATTATGCTCCCGGCGACGAACCGGCAAGTTATGTGAATTGGTTATCCACAATTGGCAATGTGTTTACCGTCCGCGATCCGTCCGATCCGCAAAAATGGTTGAGTACGAGAATTGTTTATGCGGATTATGATAGTAATTTGGAGAAGTATTATGTCGATGTTTGGCCCATTGCAAATCTCCAAGACCCAACAACAATTCTAGGAAGTGTCACAGACTACAACTTTTACATCAATCCGCCGGCGTACAGCGGAACCGGCGCGGGATATGTGCGACCGCAATTACCTCTTGATGTAAGCAGTAATCCGATTGTGGATTTTTGCGTCAATTACATTCGACCAAGATTGACGGCTGAAGACGGCGATAATTATGTTACTAATAATGGCGTTCAAAATGTTTCTATTCCTTACGCTTTGCAATTGAATCCGAATGCGCCGACAACAAGTAGCGGGCTTCCTGAATTTGGAAATCGGCTTGACGCTTTTGCATGGTCTCTCAATCCTGATTACACTGCGCCGGACATGCGCAATCCGTTCCTTGCGTGGATTGATCCGAAGTTTACGGCTGACGGAAATGATTTGGCAATTGATCCCGTAAATTCCATTGTGATTCCGTCGTATCATCGACCGTCGCTTATTGAAGGTTATCGTGCTAAAATTGGTTCTTTGTATAACCCAAATGCTCGCCCAGCGGATCCGCATCCCGCTCATGATTTATTGAGAAAATTTGTCATGCGTCCTTTGCCGTTTGATCATCAGAATTTTGACGGTTCCAATCCGACATTAGCAAACGATACGCCCATTATTTTGGCGGAACGACTTGCCGATACCACCGGAAAACATCTTGATCTCGACAACGACAGCGACGGAGTGCTCGATAGCGTTTGGATTGACGTGGGACTTCCTGTTCGCTTTAATGCGCAAGGACAACCGTACAAACCGCTGGTCGGAATTCTTATTGAAGACCTCGATAGCAAATTAAATGTGAACGCTCACGGAAATCTGGCGGAACAATTAACAACGACGCCTTATGGCGTTGGTCATGGTCCGGCGGGAGTCAATCTGACAATGGGAGTGAACTCATTGTTTCAATCAAATCCATCGGCAGCAGGAAGCATTATTCCTGAAGATATTGTAGAACAGTTGCTCAATGGACGTTATGCGGATTCGCAAAAAACGGAATTTATTCCGCGAGATTCTTCCGCATTGACGCAAACACTTTTAACGCAATTTGGCGGTTTGCCGCTCGCGAATCCATTAATCAATACTTATGGAAAATTACCTGATTTTTGGGATCAAGGAAATTTGGCATTTGATCCATTAGGAAATTTATACAATACTTATACAACTAATCCCTATGCAGTAGAATTTCCGGCTACAAATATTGTATGGAATTTTCCAGTATCTTACGAAACATTTCCCTATTTATTTGATCCGAATCGAAAAACACCGTATGACCAACCCTTCACATTGGCGGAATTGGAAGCGGTTTTGCGGAACAAAGACGGCGACAAAGATTCATTGCCGGATCGTTTGCGGTCAATATTCCGCGATGAAAAAGACTCGGCAGAAAACGTAATTGCTCAACTTCCCGGCGTCTTGAAACTTGCCCGATATAACACAACCGCAATATCGAACGACGTGCCGGTTCCCGGTCCGGCGCTTGCCGATCAGGAATTTTCGAGCATTTTTGCGTTGATTCGTGAATGTGTGCGAAAAGAAGAAAAACGAGCGAGAACAACTTTAAACGTTGACGGCATTACGAATCAGTTGATTTTAATGTTGCCGGAAGAAATACGTCAGGGCGGCAAAATCAATTTGAACAAATTGGTCGAAGACCCGATGATGAACTTAATCGCATTGTCTGGGGAAGATTATGAAAAAGCCCTTTATGAACGGATGAAATTCGCTCGCGGGATTTACATTATTTTGATGGCGTTGTCGTATGATAAATTGTACGGCGTTAAAGAAAGCGGAATGGCTGTAGAACAATATGTTGTCTATCCTTATGTTGAACCGTCGTTTTTAGAAGCGGAAGCGATCAATGACTTGTATCAAAAATTTCATACGGCAGAAGTTAACGGGACGACTTTAACGGATGATCAAATTCAGGCAAAAATTGACTTTTATCAAGTTTGCCGCGAATTGGCAGTAACACGTTTGGCGCAATGGTCAATTAACCTTGTTGAGTTTACCGACATTGACGCAATTATGACGCCGTTTATTTTCGACGTCAACCCGTTTGACGGCGACGGTTGGGGAACGGACGCCATCGGCGCATCGCTTTTCACTGATGAATTTTCGCGTATAAGCGCGGCGCATAATGATTACCGCCTCATTTGGGGAATGGAACGCCCCGACTTGCTTTTGACGGAAACATTGGCGTTTCATAAGAGAAATGTGGCGGATACGGAATGCGGTGGGAAAGTATTAACTAAAGATTATTACGAAATTAATTCAACTAATTTAAAATACTTTCAAGTCAATATTGATTCGGATGGGACATGGAGTTATAGTTTTAATACTTCTGATCCAACTATCCTCGCAGATATAAATAACAATCTGGATTCAATGTACGATCAAATTCGGATGCCGGAAGGTCCTGCTTTTTTGGAATTGTACTGTGCCGCCGATTCGAATCGTCCGAATTTCCCGCAAGAACTTTATATAAATAAACAATTGGATTTAGGACGTTTGGTTGCTAATGGTTACCCTGTTTGGCGAGTGGTTGTTGGAAACAGTAATTATAAAAGAACCGCAGGAAACAGTACTGGTCAGTATGTTGCGGAAGCTCATATGGATTACAGTATTTTGCATAATCTGAAAAAATTTGGCGAGATATTTTCATTTCAATTGAGTAATCCTTCTCTTTTAAAAGGAAGCTGGGTTCCTGCGGAACTTAAACCAAAATCAATAGACTTGGATCGTATTGTATGGTTTACTTCCATGAAACCTACTGGTACTGATGCAGAACAGACTTATTACAACCATTCCCAAAATACAACAACTACGCCTTTAACGCTTGCGCCTAACCAATACCTTGTTGTTGGTCCGCGAGTGGAAACTTTTTTGACTTCACAAAGTTATACAAGCGCGGGAACTTATGGCAACACGTTAGGGTGTCCCAAAATTGATTTGAACGCTCTCATTGATACCTCGTCGTCGATAGGTACATATAAAGCGATGATTGCGGCGGCGGAAGTTCCTGATCCTACATTAGCAGAAACAATACCGGGTTGGGGAACAACTTGGACGGATTATCAACAAAATCTTACGCTTGGAACAGAACTATTGAACGAATCGGTTGGATTAGGATTCAGCATCTCCGAGCCGTACCGTTCCGCCTATTATACTAAACCGTCAAACCCTAACCACGCGTATTTTCCTTTAGGGACAAAAGATCCGGACACGGCAACGTATGAAGCAACCGTTGCAAATCCGCAGGAAAAATTAACTGGTACAATGCCAATTTCTGAAGCTGGTCTTGTTGGAAACGGCGTTGCACCATTCTATAAATCTGCGTTTTTACAACGGCTTGCCGATCCGTTACGGGAATACGATTCTGAAACGAATCCTTATATTACGGTGGATTGGAATATGTTTGATCTGAAAGTTTATTCGGGTGAAAGAAGTAATATGAATGATGAAAGCGAAAATTATTTTGAACCGTCGTTAAAGGAAGGAACGGCAACAAAATATTTTTCATCGCGTCAATGGGGAATTGAAAACACATTAACCGGATTTTCTCGTCCGTTACCGAATCTTTGGGACAGATATTTGGATTTGAGCGATGATATTTTTGACGATCCGAAAACAATGGTGGACAGTTCAACAGGTGTGGCAGAAGCGGAAAAAAGCGGTGTTTTTCAGGCGATTGATTTTTCATCAATTGATTTTTCATTATTCGCAGACAGAAATATTCCCCTTCCTTATCAACCGGAATACTCCGTTCCTGTTACTGCTGATGCTTTGGCTTTTCCGCAATTTCCGGTTCATTCGCTTGGACGATTGGCGACAACACCTGATTTTATGCACCCGAATCTGCCAGCGCTAACAGGAGAAATTATTGTACCGATGAGTCAAACACAGGCGCAAACATTATCTATGCAATATAGCTATGTTAATAACATCCAGTATTATGGTTCTCCTATTCGAGTCAATATGCAAATGCCGCCATTTTTACCTGAAAATTTACCGATTGTTCTTCCGTCCGTTAAACCGCTTATTACATTCCAAAATCTTGCATGGAATAACGCTCCGTTTGCCAATTCGTATGAAGCGATGCAGGTTCCGGCAAGTTCGCCTGGTCGTTTCGGCGTAGAATTTGTGGATAAAGTGAAGGATACGAAAGCAAGTAAGACGAATTATTTATTGGTTGATCAGTTATGGACAACGTTGCCCGATTTAACAACGGGAAATTCAGGAATGCCACTTGATTCTGATGGTGCTAAAAATATCACAAAACGTTCCGGTTCGCTTGGTTCCAATGTGCGGTTTGGACATTTGCTTAATTTCCAACACGCGCATTATAGTTTGTTGACTGATACAAATAAGCCAGTCATTGATACAACATTGTCAGTAAAACCAACCGTTGCCGATAATGATGATATTAACACTCCCTTGATTCCTCGACAACTTCAGTTTGGTTATCCGCATCTGAATTTTAACATTCCGACAAATCCTAATGATCCTTACGAAGTGACCCGTGCGGAATTTGTGTCGCTGGATTTGGGAAACGCGCTCAATTTCCTCAACGTCCCGTCGCGGTTCGCCGGAACGCGGGATTGGTATCCTGACGCAAACGGAAACGCTTGTTATTATTCCCGATTCCGCGAACCGGGCAAAATCAACATCAATACGGCGTCGCGAGCGTCCATTGCCGCCGCGTTAGAAAACAGACCGCTCAATGAAAGCGGTATCGGTGCGGATTGGTTTGAGAATTTTGACCGTCATCGCGACGAAGCGCCTTATCGTAGTTCCGCGTCTTCATGGTTGATGACGCAAAATGGCGCGTATGCTTCGCAAACTGATTCCACGTTATTACGTAGCGATGCGTCTGTACTTCGCGATCCAGCAGCGTCGCAAAACCCAAATATGCCTGTTTTTGCTCAAAATATATCCGATTCAACCGCCGCTCCTAACTCCTATATGGCATTAGAAGGAATCCAACGGCTCAGCGATATGACGACGACACGTTCCAACGTTTTCGCTGTTTGGATTACACTCGGATATTTTGAAGTAGAAAAGTTGCCAAATTCTGGTACTGTAACGATTCCCGGTAATAATGGAATTTCCTATAATTTGAATGACTCGATAGATAGCGCTCGTTTTAACGCGATTTACCCCGACGGTTACATGCTCGGTAAAGAAGTCGGTATCGATACCGGCGAAGTGCGGCGTCATCGGGCGTTTTACATCATTGACCGCACGATTCCGTTTGGTTATCGACGCGGAAAAAAATTGAATTCCGATAACGCGGTACTTCTCAAACGAATGATTGAATAGGTCAATTAAAAGAGAACAGTTTACGCAAGAATAAATAGCCCGAAGGACAGCCGTTTCAAGTGAAGAGTTTCACTTGTTAAGAAATTGAAAACAATTGTTTCGACAAACGATATATCAGAGGGCTAAACAAGACGTTTTATCATGTTGAGACGTTCTTCTTGCGGAGAATTTATCAATTTTGAATCGGGCGCGTATTATGACGAAACGTCATAAACTTGTTGAAATTTTTACGCGGAAAAAAGCGGGTGAAAATGCTATATGCGGTTATCATGGCGGGCGGACAAGGAACGCGGTTGTGGCCCGAAAGTCGAAAAGAGCGTCCGAAACAATTTCTGGCGCTTCACAAAGAACGCCCGTTATTGCAAAACGCCGCAGAATCGTTAGACGCCCTGATTCCGCGCGAGCGCGTGGTTGTTGTCACGGGAAAAACTATGGCGCCGCTTGTAACGGAAACGTTGACATGGCTGCGTCATGAAAATATTCTGACGGAACCCGTCGCGCGTAATACCGCTCCCTGTTTGGGACTTGCGGCGCTTCATCTTTTGAAAAACGATCCCGATGCGACAATGGCGGTTCTTTCTTCCGACCATATCATCGAGCCGTACGATCTCTTTTGCAACACGATTCGTTTTGCGGCGGAAATCGTCGATGAATCGCCGGAACGTCTTGTAACAATTGTCGTGAAACCAACGTTTCCTTCCGCATCTTACGGATACGTCGAACGCAAAACGAAATTGAACAGTCCGGTTTGCCAAAAATGGTCGAAGTTCGCCGATGCGTTTTATGTGACCCGTTTTTTGGAAAAACCCAATCGTGAAACCGCAGAAAAATTTTTGCAAACCGGCGATTTTGGTTGGAATGCCGGAATTTTCGTATGGAAAGCGAGGCAGATATTTGATTCCATTGATAAATATCAACCTGATTTGGGACGTCGATTAAAAAAAATTGCGGATGCTTGGAACACGAATCATTACAATGAAATTCTGCAATCGGAATTTCGTCAAATGGAATCGATTTCCATTGATTATGCGGTTTTGGAAAAAGCCGATTCAATTGTCGCTATCGAGGCGCAATTTTTCTGGGATGACGTTGGAGCGTGGTCGGCTTTGGATCGCCTGAATCGCGAAAAGCATGATTCGATGGGAAATTTGGCGATGAATTGTCAAATGACGGCGGTAGGTTCTCGCAACAATATTGTGCGCGGCGGCGCCTCTCAATATCCGGTCGTGCTGGTTGACGTCGAAAATTTAATTGTCGTACAATCCGAACAGGGATTACTGGTCGCCAATAAAAACAGCGAAGAAAAAATTCGTAACGCGATTTCAGAAAATTTTTAGACGGCGTTCCCGCAACAACCGGCAGCGCAAAACATTCGCAGATACTCGCCAAAGACGACGCCCGCATAAAGTTGCGTCAGGCGATTCTCCCGTAAATTTTGGGAACAATTGGGACTGAAGGGACTCTATAGGACGGCGTCGGACGCTTCGTCCAAAAAGTTTTAAGGAGTCCCCGTCGTTCTAATGAGTCCTTAGAGTCCCAAGTAAGCGGGCGTTTGATGAAAATGAGGATGGGAACCCTCAATAAAAACGGAACTTATTAGAACTGCCCTTGAGTATTTTTTGACTTTCCGAGTCATAAAACCAATCGAATAGAAACGCAAAATTTCTTCCGCAATGCCTTAAAAATTTCCAAACGACGCTTGTCATAAAGCCGTTTTCCGCGTAAACTTTGGATTATCGAAGTTTACAAAATTCTCAATCAAGCAATTTTATAAACAAATCTATAAATTTGTGAAAAATTATTCAAGGAATTGAAATATGTTAAAAATATCGCTGCCCGACGGTTCTGTTCGGGAATATTCTCATTCTGTCCGTCCGATTGACGTTGCCGCCGAAATCGGTTCCGGTTTAGCAAAAGCAACAATTGGAGCGGTTGTCAACGGCGAAATCAAGGGAGCGAATACGCAATTGCCGGATAATGGAGAAGTTACGCTCCGTTTGTTGACGAAAAAAGACGCGGAATCGCTCAGTATTTTGCGTCATTCCACTGCACACCTGATGGCTCGTGCAGTGATGAGGCTTTACGGCAATACAGAAAAAAATGTACAACTCGCGTTCGGTCCCACTGTTGAAAACGGTTTCTATTACGATTTTTGGATGGATCACCATTTGACTGAAGAAGATTTTTCAAAAATCGAAACAGAAATGCAGAAACTCATCAAACTCGACGAAGCCTTTGAACGAATCGAATTTCCGCACGACGAAGCAATCAATATTCTTAACGGAATCGGTCAAACGCTTAAAGTAGAACATCTCAACGATACTTTGGCAAATGAACAAATTGTTTCATTTTATCGTCAAGGTGAATTTCTTGATCTT
>JAISZO010000105.1 GCA_031269105.1 Planctomycetaceae bacterium
CCCGTCGGTCGGCTGCGCCGTCGGGCGCCCCTCCAACGGAGGGGAATTTGTCTTAGGCGACAGGTTTCAGATTCCAGTATCCAGGTACTAGGGTTGGTTTCAACACATTCACCACGAAGGAATCACGAAGAATTTTTAAAGTGAGGCAAATGATTATTTCAATCCTAGACCGCATTCCGCTTGCGAAACTTTTAGTTTTTAATTTCTTCGCGCCTCAGCGCCTGCCTTTGCGTGAGAAAAGGTTTCACACAAAGGCGCGAAGGAACGATCGACGGTTTCTATGAAATATCGCCGTTACAAATTTTTCCCGCTTCCGCCATAAAATACAACGAGCCGGTTACGCAGATTAAACTGTTCTTTTCCGCTGTGGAACGCAAGTCTTGTAATGCGTCGGAAATCGCCGGAATCATTTCTATTTGCGGCGGAAGTCTTATCTTTTGCATTGACGCGACGTTTTTCGCGGTTTCTTGTAATTGTTTTGCCGGAAACGCTCGCGGATTCGACGTGCATTGACTTAGAATCACGCGATCAAAAAACGGCAAAAGCGTCTCGAACATTCCGACGACGTCTTTGCCGAGAGCGCTGCCGAAAAGTAAGATTTTTCGGGAAAAACGCCGTTCCGCGTTCAACGTTTGCAGCGATTCCAATAACGCTTCCGCCGACGCGCGGTTGTGCGAACCGTCGAGAATTATCGCGACCGAAGAATCGGACGTTTGCCATTGACGCAGCTCGACGCGTCCCGGAATTTCCAATGTCGCCAACGCGCGGCGTATGTTTTCATCGGCGATAACAAATCCGCTTCGACGCAACAGCATTATCGCCGCCAGCGCAACCGCCGCGTTTTGCTTTTGATGTTCGCCTAACAATTTCAAACGCAAACGTTCAATTCGGACGGGCGCGGAAGATTGCGTCAAATCGCGTTCCGCAACGGGATTCCACAAAAAATCAAAAGCGCCGTCGGAATGTTTGTCGAGAGAAAAATCGCGTTGTTTCTCGAACAATAACGCCTGTTGTTCCGCCGCAGTTTGACGAACGACCCGACGCGGATCGTCGCCCTCGCAAAATTCAACGCCGCCGACAATCGGAATATGCGGCTTGATAATTCCCGCTTTTTCTCCGGCAATTGCGGCAAGCGTATGTCCGAGTTGTTCGGTATGTTCCAAACTGACGCCGACGATAACGCCGATCGTCGGTTGACAGACGTTTGTCGCGTCGAAACGTCCGCCAAGCCCGACTTCAACGACGCCGAGATCGACTTGCTCCTGCGCGAAATATGCGAAAGCGAATACGGTTGACCACTCGAAAAACGTGAGTTCTTGCGGCGTCGATTGTTTTTTCGCAAACCGCGTCCATTCTTTTTCCAGCGATTGCACGATTTCGATCACGCGGCAATTGGGACAAGGAACGCCGTCGATCGTGAAACGTTCATTGAGCGAATAAAGATGCGGCGACGTAAAACGTCCGACTCGCAAACCGGACGCGACGGCAATGGCGTCGAGCATGGCGCAAACGGAACCTTTTCCTTTCGTACCGGCGACATGAACGATTGGAAAACGTCGATCAGGACGCCCGAGAAATGCGAGAAATTGCTTGAGCCGATTGAGATTCTGCCGCATTTGCTCGTAAGGTATTTGCCGAAACGTTTCATAATTCACCCGCCCCAGCAAAAAACGGACGGCGCTTTCGTAATCGGAAATCATAAATAAAGGTAAAAGTTAAGTCGTGAAATTTGCGTTAAGTTTTTGGCGATTCAACGTTTTATCGAAAACCTCATTTCTACCTAATTTTTCAAACAAAACAATAGAGGAATACAAACTTTTGCGCATTGACGCAAAAATTGAAAATTCTGCTGAAATATTAAAACGAACAAAATTAAAATCAAGTTTTCCTGAAACGACGCCGATAAATCATTTGGTTGTAGAATGTCGGCTACTAATTTTGTCTCGTTATCAGTTATCAAAAAATTTCAATCGGATTATGACGCTTAATAAAATAATAAGACGCAATTGCGTTCTTTTTTATTTCCTGACGACCTTATCGCTGATTTTGTGCGTGGCGGGTATTGTACGATATGAACGTAATAAAAAAGTTGCGGAATCTCCGCAAAAAACGCTTCTTCTTCCGAATCCGGCATTTAACGCCGCTTTTTCCGATCCTCCCGTCTTTTACGACAATTTTGTTGAATCCGCGAAACTTGCCCGTCAACAAGAAAAACCGATGTTATTACTTTTCACGGCAAAGAATTGCGTTTACAGCAGGCAGATGCTTGAAACGACGTTTCAAGCGGATGCGGTGAAACCGTTCTTAAAACGATTTATTTTAGCGAATGTGGACGTCAATCAACATCGCGAGCTTTGCCGTCAGTTGAATGTGGAAGCGACGCCGACGATTCAATTTATGTCGGCGCAAAGCGTGTCGTTGCAGCGAATCAACGGCGTTACTAAGCCGGAAGAGTTGATCGCTTGTATGAATTCGACGCTGCAAACAATTACGGCTGCCGAAAATCGCGTCATTCGATAAAAATCTCTACAATTCCGGCTCTCGCGGAGAGAGAACGATAGATTTTTCAAGATTGGTCTATTCTTTTCGATCCCGTAAAATTTGCCGATTCTGTGTTTTTGTCTTTTCGTTGCGGAAATTCATTCTATTTTTTTACGACATGGAAAACGCGAAAGATCAATATCTTGACGTTATTGACATTTCGGCGGCAAATAAAAAGCGACAAAGAAAGCAGGAAAGACAAAAATGTTCAATAAATTGCGAATCGGCAAAAAATTTATTTTCTGTTTCGGCGTGATGATATTTCTGATGTTTTCTTTGACTATCGCAACGCTTTACAGTTACTCCAGTATCACGCGCACGACCAACGAAGTGGTTCATGGAATTAAAGAATCGAAACACGCTAACGATATGATCGACGCGACAAATTTGATGCGTCACCATTTTTTTCTGTATCTGGCGACGCGCGACGCGAGCTTAATAGCGAATATGAACAAAAACATAAAAGAGACGGAAGAAAAAGCAAACGACGTCTTGAAAAAAACGCAGTTCGATAATAATCGAACCGAAGCAAAGCAGGTTTTAGATTGTACGATAGAAATTGAAAGCAATCGAAAAGATTTTGTTGAATACGACGAAAAATTAACGGCGTTGAATAAAGCTTATCACGAGCAAGCCGGGCAATTGAATCATTTGTTTGACGAACTTTACGATTTAGTTCATTTCAACAGCGGAAAGAACGAGAATAAAAATGGAAATCAAGAGGAAAACGCGAAAGCCGACAATTCCAAATTAGAGTTTGAAAAAGCAATTATGGTTTGTTCGACGATGGTCGATACGCGGGTTGTGGAACGTTTGAAATTTGCGAATTGTTACACCGATGAAGAAAGAAAAAAAGCCGAAAGTAAAATAAAAGAACTTGGCGATAAATTTGACGCCGCGTTCAATAAAATTTCGCAATTTATTATGGAAGGCGAAACGAAAAAGAAACATGAAGAAATCCATCAATGGATTCAAACGTGGTATAATACCGCTAACGAACACACCAATACGGTCAAAATTTTGACGAAAAATCAAGAGAACATGATTGCAAAATTTCAACAGATTATTGACGTTTGCTCAAAAATGTTGAAACGAACAGCCGCCGAAACCGAGCAAGACGTTCAGTTGCAAAATTCGGTAATCATGTTTTCTAAAAAAGCCGCTTACGTGACGGCGTTTGCGGCGTTTGTTATTGCGGTGGGACTCGGATTTCTGTTGACGCGTTCTGTTGCCGGAAGTATCACGGGAATTGTCAATTTGTTCAAACAAATTACGAAAGAAGGAGATACCGAAGTCGTGATTGATGAAAAATATTTGAGACGCGGCGATGAAATCGGCGATTTAGCGGAACAGGCAAAAGAAATCATCAACGATTACCACGTCATTGCGGAAATGGGGCAATCGACAAGTCGCGGCGATTGGACGTACCGCGTTAAAATCAAGAGCAAAAAAGACGAGATGAATAAAAATCTTTTCATGATGTTCGAGCAAGTAAATGAAATATTGAATCAGGTGAAAAACTCGGTTCAACAAGTAACTTCCGGCGCCGGACAAGTGGCGGCAAGCAGCGAATCGTTATCGCAAGGATCGACGCAATCCGCCGCAAGTTTGGAAGAAATCACGTCGTCGATGACCGAGATGGGAAGTCAAACGCATAAAAACGCGGAGAACGCCGGCGAAGCGAGTCATTTGGCAAAGAACACAAGCGAAGCGGCGGGCGTCGGTCAAAGCATGATGAAACAGATGATTAACTCGATGGAACAAATCACGAAAAATTCTCACGACGTGCAAAGCGTGATTAAAGTGATTGACGATATTTCGTTCCAAACGAATTTATTAGCGTTGAACGCGGCGGTGGAAGCGGCGCGTGCGGGAGTTCATGGAAAAGGATTTGCCGTAGTGGCGGAAGAGGTTCGGAATCTTGCGGCGCGATGCGCGAAAGCCGCCGGCGAAACGACGCAAATGATCGAGAATAACAATCGTCAAATTCACGAAGGCGCGGAAATCGCGCAGAAAACGTCGGAGATGTTGGATCAAATTGTTTTGCATGCCTCGAACTCGACCAAATTGATTCTCGAAATTGCCGCCGCAAACAACGAGCAAGCGCAAGGCATTTCTCAAGTTACGCAGGCGTTGCAGCAAATTGACGCGGTGACTCAAGCGAACACCGCCAGCGCGGAAGAATCGGCAAGCGCGTCGAGCGAGATGAACAGTCAAGCGGTCAAATTGCAGCAAATGGTCGCGCGTTTCAAACTTCGCAATATGAAAATCGGAGGAACAAGCGGCGAAAATTCTGCCGATCATTCTGCCGTCGGCGAATCGGAAAAGAATTTTTCTTACGGCGAAACTTTCAGTTCAAACAACCGTGCAAATTCGGGCGTGAAAAAAGCGGCGAAATCCGGGGGTTCTCATTATGAAACCGGATGGGAAAGCGGCGCTGCAACCGCCGTTCTCGACGCGGACTTCGACAATCGCGAATTTACAAATTGACGATCGCAAATTGAAAAATGAAAGCCGCCGATTTTCAGGGACGAGATTTACAATGGCGTCTCGAAGCGTCAGCGACGATTTAACCTTCGCTGACGTTTCGAAACGCCGTTTTCACTTTCGCAAAGGCGCCTCGTTGTCTCAGGTAGGCGATCTTTTGCCGAAGGTTTTTCAATATCTGATTCGTTACAAAATTTATTTTTCAAAGACCATTTTTTTGATTTCGAGAGCGAGATTCGTTTTGAGTAACTTTTCACTTAAATCATCGGCAACTTTCACGCCGCCGATAATTTCGAGAATTATCAATCCGTTGGGAATGCAAGCGCCGTCGGTAACATTGTGTAAACCAAGACGTGTTCGAATGTTACAACCAAATTCCGTAAATATCTTTTGTACTTCGCCCGAATTTTTTGCGAAATTAGGAATGTTGACGCCAAGAATAACGCGAGTTTCAGTCATTTTGTTTCTCTTAATAAAATTGTTGTTGAAATTGCATAAATCATAATCATCCTTATTTTAGCGCTTATAAACAAAGTCGATAGAGAAATAGATGAAAAAATATCCCTTTATAAGCCAAAAAAACAAATTTTCCTAAAAAAACAAAAAAATTACAGTAACAAAATCGCTCTTTGAAGAGTCATGCTTATAAGTTTGTTCCGTAACTTTGTTCGCGGAATCAAGAATTTGAAAAAATTACCCCAAAAAAGAAAAGAAGTGAAAATGAAAAAAAACATTTTGTGTAAAGTTTGCGTTTGGAGTTTTATTTGCGGTATCGTTTTTACTGCGACGACTGCATTTGCTCAACAAGAAATACAACTTAAACCAGACGTCGTTTACACTGTCAATCTGACGAAAACGGCAGAATTGAATTGGATAAAGGAAATCCTTGCGACGACAGAGTTTAAGAATTTTTACGACGCTCTGACAACTAAAATTGACGCCGAATATGATAAAGCGTCAAAAAAATTCGGATTTCCAACAAAACTTGCCGATTTCTTGCTTAAAAAAGTGCGTGAAGTCAAAGAAAAAGAGGATATTTCCTCAAAAGACGTCCTGGAAGTCTTTGCCGATCAATTTGAATTGATTCAAGTCGATGCGTTTGTCAAGAAAGCATATAACGACTACTTGCAACAAAACACGCCGTCTCATGAGATTTCCGGGACAACTTGGGTAAAACAAAATATAAGAGTAACTTTCGTCGTCAAATTTCATCCTGCCGAACTTGCGGGAATTACCGAATATTTTGAAGACGCGAAAGGTAAAATTCGCTTCGAATTGATCGAACCCGACACGGATAATTTTCTTGTAAAATTCAGCGATCCGAATGAAATCTTTTCCGTGTATGCCGGCGGCAGAAAAATCGAAAATACAGATACTTATGCCGTTGTATTCAGCGGCGACAGGAAGTTCGTTGAGCAAAAGCTGAATCAATTACAAAATAAAAATATTCAACAATTTTTGTTTGGAGAAAACGCTCCGGCGAAATGGATACGTGCGGAAAAAAGTTTATTTGAGGTTTTAAAACAAGTTTTTCAACAGGAAATTCAAAAGAAAATTGATAATGGCGGCGCAGGCAAAGACGCGAAAGACGTCATTCGTATTATCGAGCAAATTGAACAAATTGAGAGCGTCGATTTTATCACGCGCGATTTCAACGAAAAAACGGGATCGCAACTTCAAATAACTTTGACTTCGGAAAAAACGGCAACCAACCTGAAAGACCTTGCGGAAGCGGGAAAAGTATTTTTAACGTTTGCCGCCGGATCGGATAATGTCGATGAAAACGGGAAAAAACTGCTCAATTTAATTATCAATGCAGAAATTAAACAAGATGGAAAAATTTTAACGGCTCTTATCAATTGGTCGGATGATACGTCCTTTGAAATGATCAAACAAGGATTGCAAGATACCGCCAAAAAACTTAAAAAATAGTATTTCTTGCTTGTTTAATCGCAAATAACAGGAGATAGGAGAGATTGTTTTTTACGTGTTTTCGCGTTTTGAAAACATTCTTTGCTATCTCCTTTCTAATTTTATTCGCAGCGTTCTCGGATAATTGTGGTTGTGAAAATTCCAGTTTATTTCGGTTGGGCTTGTCGATAGATGAAAAAGTGATTATAATAGGGCTTTTGTGATAGTGACCTCTCAAATTTCTGCGAAATATCGTGTTTCCCAAAAAATAAATTGATAAAATATGCACTTTTCTCTCATTGACAAAATTGACATTTTGATTCCAAATGAAAGAATCGTGGCGACCAAATCGCTGTCGATGGCGGAAGAATACTTACGCGATCATTTCCCGAATTTTCCGGTCATGCCGGGCGTTTTAATGCTTGAGGCGGTAACTCAAGCGTCGGCGTGGTTGATTCGGGTCAGTCAAAATTTTGCGAATAGCTTAATTTTGCTGAAAGAAGTAAAAAGCGTACGATATGGAAAATTTGTGCAACCCGGACAAACTCTTCGGATTGAGTCAAGTATCGCGAAACAAGAAGAAAATTTCATTTACGTTAAAGCGGAAGGATCGTTGGAAGAAAAAACGACGCTTCGCGCGCAACTCGTGTTGCAGTCAACAAATGCGGCGGATTATCATTCAAGCCGCGCGTTTGCGGATGAAAAACTTATCCGGTATTTTAAAGAAAATCTTGCGTTGCTTTGGTCGGATTATTCGGACGTCATTCATCGTTGATTGAATAATTGGATAAATAAACAAAGGTTATTTTTTAATTTGAACTATGAATTTGACTCGTAAATAAAGAAACTGCTGATTTTGAAATTTGCGAAATTTCTTTGTTTTAATGAGTTATCATGATTTAATTTTTGAGGAGGTTATTATATTATGCGGTCAAAAGAGGAGATTTTTCAAGGAGTTAAAGACGCTTTGGTGGAAGCGCTCGCTGTCGATGACGACGCTGTAACGCTAGACGCTACGTTGGTCGGTGATTTGGGCGCGGAATCCATTGATATTCTCGACATTATTTACCGGATGGAAAAAACATTCGGAATCAAAATTGATCAGGCAGAATTTATTCCTTCCGATCTCCTTAACTCGCCAAAGTTTAAGCAAGGCGACAAATTAACGGACGCCGGAATCGACGAACTTCGTAAACGTCTTCCTTACGCAAATTTAGACACGTTTGTAAAAAATCCGGTGGTTTCAAACATCATCACTGTCTTAACCGTAAATGATTTATGTTACCTTATCGAAACTAAAATTGTCGCTTGAACGTTTTGTGAAAACAACCAAAACGACAATAAATATTTGTTTGCTGTAATAAGCAATGATGGAATTTGATTGAACTTTAATTATCGCAACTCCTTTCATGCATTGGTATTGGATTGACCGGTTTATTTTGTTTGAAAGTCCGAAACGTGCAAAAGCATTAAAATTGGTAACGTTGGCTGAAGAATATTTGCACGATCATTTTCCGCACTTTCCGGTTATGCCGGCTTCGTTAATTATTGAAGGCGTTGCTCAAGCCGGCGGGTTATTGGTAGGTGAAGCCAATGATTACCGAGAAAATGTTGTACTCGGTAAACTTCCGAGATTTGAATTTCACAACACAATTGCTTTGCCGGGCGACGTTCTCACTTATTCTGTTGACGTCATCAATATAAGTCGTGAAGGAGCAATGGTTTCAGCAACAGTGCATAATAATGGAAAGTTAATGGCGGAAGGAGAACTTGTGTTTGCGCACTTGCAAAAAGGGTTTACCGATACGGCGCTTTTTAACGAAGGAAGTCTAATCGATATGATGAGGATTTTCGGCGTTTATGAAATTGGGGTGGATGCAGACGGAAATCGGCTGGTTGATCCCGCAAAAAAAACGATGTAACTTATTCTATTACAAAAACTTCGGAAAATCAGGGATATTCGGAGATGAGACGACGGGTTGTTGTGACAGGAATTGGGTTGGTCACGCCTTTGGGAACAGACGTTGAAATCGTTTGGCAAAAATTATTACGCGGCGAATCCGGCGTTGGTAAAATTACATTGTTTGACGCGTCGTCTTTTCCGACTCAAATTGCCGCCGAAGTGAAAGACTGGGATATTTCTGAAATCGGCGAAAACCCGGATGATTGGAAAAATCAGGACAGAAATACGCATTTTGCGGTCGGAGCGGGAACAAAAGCGTTTCAAGATTCCGGTCTCTCTGCCGGAGATTATGAACCGGAACGATTTGGCGTTTATACCGGTGCGGGCGAAGGTCGGCAAAATTTTGACGATTTTGCGAAAATGATGCTCGCCGGATTGAAACCGAACGGTTCTTTTGACGAAAACAGTTTCATTGAAAAAGGTCTTGAAATTCTGCATCCGATTAAAGAATTGGAACAAGAACCGAATATGCCCGCCGCGCATCTTGCCGCGCGGTTTGAAGCGTTGGGACCAAATGCAAACTGTCTCACGGCTTGCGCCGCGAGTAGCCAAGCGGTGGGAGAAGCGGTCGAGTTGATTCGCCGTGATGAAGTGGATTTGATGGTCGCGGGCGGCGCGCATTCAATGATTCATCCATTTGGCGTGACCGGTTTCAATCTTTTAACGGCATTGAGTATGCGAAACGACGATCCGGAGGCGGCGTCGCGTCCGTTTGACGCAGACCGCGACGGTTTTGTCATTGGCGAAGGCGCGGCGATGCTTATTCTCGAAGAATTGGAACATGCAAAGAAACGCGGCGCAAAGATTTACGGTGAAATGGCTGGTTACGGTTCTACGTCCGACGCTTTTCGCGTGACCGATTGTCATCCCGAAGGTCGCGGCGCGATTGCGAGTTTGAAAATGGCGTTAAAAGACGCGGCGATTTCGCTCGAAGAAATCAATTATATCAACGCTCACGGAACAAGCACCGGAGTCAATGACCGTGTGGAAACGCTTGTGATTAAAGCGGTTTTTGGCGATAACGCTTATAAAATTCCGGTTTCCAGCACGAAAAGTATGACGGGACATCTTATTGCGGCGGGCGGATCGAGCGAGTTAATTTATTCGCTTTTGGCAATTCGCGACAATATTGTTCCGCCGACAATTAACTACGCAACGCCCGATCCTGATTGCGATTTGGATTATGTTCCGAATAGAGCGCGTGAACTGAAATGTAACGTTATTGCCAGCAATAGTTTTGGTTTTGGCGGACAAAACGTGACATTAGTTGCTAAACGGTTCAACGATTAGATTTCCAACAGGAAAATTCGATGTTAAATTATTATCATAAAGCGTTATTGACGCAAGTTGCGAGTATCGTTCTTCTTCCGATGATACTGTTGGTTCTTATTGCGACTTGCGATTTTACGACAATCCAAACCCATGAAGGCGGATGGTTAATGTTTGTTCGAAGAGCGTCGGCGGCGCTGATTGTTCTTTGGTTTTTTGATATTATGCTTTTGGTTTTAACGCTTGCGATGAAAGAACTTGTGCTTGGACATTTCTGTTACGCCATA
Organism: Planctomycetaceae bacterium; assembly: GCA_031269105.1. Classification (GTDB taxonomy): domain Bacteria; phylum Planctomycetota; class Planctomycetia; order Pirellulales; family Thermoguttaceae; genus WRMR01. The sequence goes on from JAISZO010000105.1 coordinate 10,459, forward strand.
AATGAGGAACAAGACCCCGTCGAAGAACAAGTTTTGCAGCAATTCCCAACGCTTGGAGAATCGACAACAAAAAGCGAATCCTTGTGATTTTTTTGAGCAACAACGCGAGTCTCGAACAAGGTTTTATAAAAATCATGAGATACTCTTAGGGAACTTCTAAAAACCTCTTTATGATTCACTACGAAGGAAACAAAGTTTCACAAAGAAATTTTTAAAATATTTCATCAACTGTTCTGTTTCAACAAGTTATGTATCAAAAAATTCTTCGTGTTTCTTCGTTTTTCAATGATAAGAGAATTTTGTAAATTTTCGTGGTGAAAAAATATTTTCAAAAAAATTTCAATTTTCCGACAATTCGTATTGACGTCGCGGATTATTTGCGCATAATAACGAGTAATACACTTTACTGAATTGACAAGATCACTGTGATTTTTGTCATTCAGTTTCAAAAAACAAAAAAATGTAGAAGGAGTTTCGACTATGAAAAAGTTGAACAAGGCGTTTGATTTTATAGAAATTCTTCAGAATGTATCGGGGGGGGTGGTACGTAATATGGCTAACAAGCAGTG
>JAISZO010000140.1 GCA_031269105.1 Planctomycetaceae bacterium
GAAGCACGAAGTGTTTTTAAAGTGGACAAATGATTATTTCAATCACAGAACAAAAAATTCCGCTTGCAAAACTTTTAGCTTTTCATTTTTAACTTTCTCGAACCGCTCCGTCTGTCGGCAGCGCCGACAGACGCCCCTTCACCGGAGGGGAATTTTATGCGAGCGTTTCACATTATCTCGCCGCGTGCGCGGCTTAATCTTCCGTCGCTGGCGCGGCTACTCCAAGATTTGTACAAACGTATTTTTTCGACACAGGTTGTTTTGTTCGGAAAATGAGGTAAAAATAAGGAATAAGGTTTTGGGAGAGAAAAATTTTTCTGTTGACTCTTTTGAATACGCATTGACAAGAAATTTTAGAAAATGAGTCCTTATGTCGCTTACACAAACAGACGATGTAACGTTTGCAACGCAGCCGGAACTTGTTTCGCGAGATGAAACACGGAATCATCAGGAACGGTTGTTCCGTAAGATGATTTCTTACGTTTATGAAAACAACGCTTTTTACCGCAAACGTTTCAACGAGGCGGGAATAACGCCGCAGGAAATTCGCGGACTTGACGATATAAATTGCGTGCCGATGATCAGTAAAACCGAATTTCGCGAGACTTATCCGCTGGGAATGTGTTGCGTGCCGCGAGAAATCATTCGTGAAATTCACATGTCGAGCGGTTCAACCGGCGTTCCTGTCGTTATGCCTTACACGAAGGACGACGTCAAGCAATGGGCGGATTGTATGGCGCGTTGTTACCGTATGTCGGGCGCGGCGCCGGGCGATCCGGTGCAAATTACGCCGTCGTTTGGATTATTCAACGGCGGATTTGGAATGTACCACGGCGCGCGGGAAGCGGAACTGTTCGTTATTCCAACCGGCGCGGGAAACACCGAGCGGCAAATTCGCCTTGCCCGCGACTTCAAAACGCGGATATTCACCGCCGTCGTTTCTTACGGCATACGAATTATCGAAATCATGAACAACATGGGAATTGAACTTCCCGACTTAAAAATCGGTATTTTCGGAGCGGAGTCGTTTACCGACGCGATGAAAAAGCAGATACGAAACGGTCTGGGCGTTGAACCGTTTGACATTTACGGCATGACCGAAACCGGCGGAGTCGGCACGCTCGGCATGGATTGCCGCGCTCATCAAGGAATTCACGTTTGGGAAGATCATTATTATATCGAAGTGGCGGACGTAACGACGCATAAACCGGTTCCCGACGGACATCTCGGCGAACTGATCGCGACGTCGCTGACGCGGCAAGCGTTACCGGTCATTCGTTTCCGTACCGGCGATTTGACCCGCATTGTCTCGCGTGAAAAATGTTCATGCGGACGCACGCATACGCGTATTGAAACCATTTCAGGACGCGCCGACGATATGTTGATTGTGAAAGGAATTAACTTTTTTCCCAGTCAGGTCGAACAGGTTTTGCTCGAAATTCCCGGCGTTCATCCGCATTATCAAATCATCATTGAGGACGTGGAAGGCGTCAAAGATGTGCGAATCAATGTCGAAGCGGAGCCCGACGTGACGGGTTATATGGTGGAAAAACATCTCAAAGAACGGCTCGGTTTTTCGCCCAAAGGAGACGTTTACAAACCGGGCGAACTTGCGAGGCAGGACGGCAAAGCTCAGCGCGTTTTTTATGAGAAAAAGACAAAATAAAATATTGGGGAACATTTGAGCGAAACGCTCTTGTTTTATTTCGCACGTATTAAAAATTATGGCTTCATCTTCGGTTTTTGATAAAAATATTCAACTCATACAAAATCACTCTCGGACTTACAGTCAACAACAATATGTTTATCCTGTTGTCAGCCGGCGATCGCGCGGAATTTCTATTGGAATCAATATCAGTCCGACCGGTCTTTGTAATTTTCATTGCGTTTATTGTCAGGTACTTGGCGAGTCCCGACTGGAAGAAACGCAGCGTCAACGCGCGAACTTGCCCGCCATTGCTCTTGACGTGTTGGAAAACGAATTGCGGCAAACGTTGACGGCTTCGCTGAACGGCGAACTTTTTCGTCAAGGAACATTTGCTCAAACGCCGCAAGCGATGCGGCGCGTCAACGATATTGCATTGAGCGGCAACGGAGAACCTACGCTTTCTCCGCAATTTCATCAGACGGTACAAGTCGCCGCGAAAGTCAGAAAAGAATTGAACGCCGCCGACGTCAAATTAGTCGTCATCACCAATGCAACGCAGTTGCAGCGTCCTGAAATTTCCGCCGCTATGGATTTGCTCTTTGACAATCACGGCGAAGTTTGGGCAAAACTCGACGCCGGAACCGACGCTTATTATCAAAAGATTGACCGATGTTCCGTATCGTTTGATACGATTATCAATAATATAACCGCATTGGCAAAACGACGTCCGCTCGTTATTCAAACGATGCTTCTTAAACTTCACGGCGAATCGATTTCTGATAAAGAATTGCGCGCGTATGTCGAACGGATTCAAAAAATTTGCGAGAGCGGCGGAAAAATCCAAAGAATACAACTTTACACGATTGCCAGAAAAACAGCGGAAAAATATGCGGAACCGCTGGATAATGCGTTACTGGACGCCATTGCAAAACGCATACGGAATGAGACGCGTCTTTTGACGGAAACGTTTTACGGAATGGAAAAAAGCGGATAATTTTTTGTATTCTATCTTTTTCACAGAGAAAAATTTGGCGAAAAACAAAATACTTTTTAACTTTTAACTTTCTTCCCGTCGCTCGCTACGTTCCTTGACGGCAAGGAACGAAACAAAGCGCCGCATAAAATTCTCTCTTGAAAACTCAACAAAACATGATTCGCGAATATCGCAATTTTAACGAAATTAAAGAACTGACGTCGCTGATACGCGCGGTGTGGCGGGAATATTACGCGCCGATTATCGGCGTCGAGCAGGTCGAGTATATGCTTGACAAATTTCAGTCGGTCGAGGCAATTTTACGCCAGATCGAAGAAAACTATCGCTATTACGGACTGTTGCGCGAAGGACGGCTTGCGGGATATTACGCCGTTCAGCCGCAAGCGGAAGAGATTTTTCTTAGCAAGTTTTATGTCGCGGCGGCGTTTCGCGGACAGGGATTGGGAAAGAAAACGTTGCAACATCTAATCGACCATTACGCAACTCCCGACAAAAAAACAATTTGGCTGACAGTCAATAAAAAAAACGGCAATTCAATTGCGATTTATAAAAAACTCGGATTCGTAATCACGGAATCAATAATTACCGACGTCGGCGACGGATTCGTTATGGACGATTACCGCATGGAACGGCGGTTATGAAAGTTTCTGCCGATTTTTTTGGGGTTTGCAAAACGTTTTGGGAAAATGTCGATGGTTTACGCTTGCGTAAATTCAATTATAATAGGGAACTTGTTTTTGTTCTTTTGGATTCTTTCGCAAAAAATGGACGGGACTTCCATGAAAAAACGTAAAATTCTCGTGACAAGCGCGTTGCCTTACGCAAATGGTCACATTCATATTGGACATTTGGTCGAGTATCTGCAAACGGATATTTGGGTGCGTTTCCAGAAACTTCGCGGTCACGACTGCCGATATTTCTGCGCCGACGATACGCATGGAACGGCAATTATGCTTCGCGCTAAAAAAGAAGGAAAGACGGAAACGGAAATTATCAACACGATGCAAAAGTCGCACGAAAAAGACTTTGCGGCGTTGGAAATTGCGTTTGATCATTACGGTAGTACGAACAGCGAAGAAAACCGGCAAATTTGCGGCGAAATCTGGGCGGCTGTACGGAAATCGGGAATTATCGCAGAACGCGACGTCGAACAGCTTTACGATGATCAGGCGAACACATTTCTCCCCGACCGCTTTGTGCGCGGTACTTGTCCGAAATGCGGAAAAAAAGATCAATACGGAGATAATTGCGAATGCGGAGCGACTTACTCGCCGACCGATTTGATCGATCCCGTCAGTACAATCACCGGCGCCACTCCGGTTTTACGGATTGCGCGTCATCTTTTTGTCGAACTCGAAAAAGAACACAAATTTCTGAACGATTGGACGGCGAACAGCGGCTCGTTGCAACCGGAAGTGAGTAATTATCTTGCGGGACAATTTCTCAACGAACCGCTTCGCCCTTGGGACGTGAGCCGTCCCGCGCCATATTTTGGATTCGAGATTCCCGACTCGCCGGGAAATTATTGGTATGTATGGTTCGACGCGCCGATCGGTTATATCGCTTCGACGCTCGATTGGTGTAAAAAAACCGGTAGCGATTTCAATTCGTGGTGGCGTGATCCGAACGCTGAAATTCATCATTTTATCGGAAAAGACATTGCTTATTTTCACACGCTTTTTTGGCCCGCTCTTTTGAAAATTTCCGGTTTTAACCTTCCGACTCGAGTTCATGTTCACGGATTTTTGACCGTCAACGGTGAAAAAATGTCGAAACGGAACGGAACGTTTATTCTTGCCGCAGATTACGCCAAACATTTGAGTCCGTCGTATTTGCGGTATTATTACGCTTCCAAATTGAGTAACCGCAATGAAGATATCGACTTAAATCTTGACGAATTTGAGAATAAAGTCAATTCCGATCTTATCGGCAAAGTGGTCAATCTGGCGAGCCGGACGGCAAAATTCGTTGAAAAAACCGGACTATCGCAATCGTATCCCAATGATAACGGATTATTTCAAAAAGCGGCGGAAACCGGCGTTGAAATTGCGGACGCTTACGATCAGGCAGACCTTGCGCGTGCGATGCGATTAATTATGGAGTGTGCGGATCGGGCGAACAAATTTATCGACGACCACGCTCCTTGGACTTTAAAAAACGATGCGGCAAAACGGCAACTGTTGCAAGAGATTTGTACAATCGGATTGAATCTTTTCCGGCAGTTGACGATTTATCTCGCTCCGGTGTTGCCGACGCTTGCCAAACAGACGGAAGAGCTTTTGCACGATACGTTTACGCATTGGGACAACTCGTCGCAACCGCTTGTCGGCACGCCGGTTGCTCCGTTTACGCACATGATGACGCGAGTTTCGAAAGAAGGAATAAAAGCGATAATTGAATGTTCCAAAGAAACAGACGCCGCAGATCATGCCGACGACGCCAACGCCGCAATTCAGGATCAATGGAACGATTCGGCGGAATCGCTTGAAGCAGAACCGCTTACGGCGGAAAAAATTTCGATTGACGATTTTGTCAAAGTTGATTTACGGGTTGCGAGAATTCTTGAAGCCAAAGAAGTACCGGAAGCGAAAAAACTGCTGCAATTGACGCTCAGTTTCGGCGGAAATGAACGGCGGAATGTGTTTGCCGGAATCAAAGCGGCGTACAAACCGGAAGATTTGGTCGGGCGGTTAGTCGTTTGCGTAGCGAACCTTGCGCCGCGTCAAATGAAATTCGGTCTCAGCGAAGGAATGATTGTCGCCGCTGGTCCCGGCGGCAGCGACGTGTTCCTTATGTCTCCTGACAGCGGCGCAAAACCGGGAATGAGATTGCATTAAAGGCGAAAAAACAAAATAGGGCGGTTCTAATAACCTCCTCTCCTCCTTTACAAGATTGAGAGCGTCCTTTATGATTATCTTTTAGAGTTTTTAGTCCGTCCGTTCCTTTTATTTATTCCAATGACGCAACTTTCGATGTTCGATACCGAGAAACAACTCGAAAA
>JAISZO010000165.1 GCA_031269105.1 Planctomycetaceae bacterium
CTGCAACCTGTAGCGCCGCCCAAGAGCAACCGCAAGGAACCTTGGGAATACGACACGGAACTTTATAAACGCCGTAACGAAGTCGAACGATATTTCCGACGTTTGAAGGATTACCGCCGTGTTTTTACTCGTTACGATAAACTTGATATTATGTATGCCTCCTTGGTTACATTCGCAATGATTTGTGAAACTTTACGAGAATAGCGTGAACACGCCCTAGTATTATAACAAAATTTTTGAGTTAATGGAAACTTTTGGGGATTGCTCCCATATTAATTTTGTTTGTGAAAACGTTTGCAAACAATAACGCCAACAAAAATATACCGTTTTCACTTAAAAAACCGGCAATGTTAGCCCATTCAACCCTTAAGAATCAGGATATTCCCAATTTCAATAATCGGAATTTAAAATCGCTTCAGTATAATTATAATGAAGCTGTTTAATAAAATAAGTAATAACATACGTTTTACCGTCCATGCAGATTGTTGAGGCGTCATGTCCGAAGGATCGCTATTAACCGATAATTTTTCTAATTCTTTATCAAATGATACATAAATTTTCCCGCCTTGCTTTTCTTCATCTGGTAAAAGAACAACCTCGCATGCGATATTATTTATCGTAACAAACCCTTGACGGAAGAGCAAAAGATGTGGAATCGTAAGAAAAATAAAATTCATTGTCGCGGAAAATATATTTTCGGCGCGATGAAACAATTTTCTCATTTGGCACGGAAATCGCTACGCTTTTTGCAATTGACAATTTGTGGTTTAATATTGTTGACAAGTATGAATCTTGAGATAAACTAAAATGAGAGTATAGAATCAAAGCGAAAATTATTTTTCTATTCTTTGATTTTTGAGTAATGTATCAAAAATCTCTAAATTCCCGCAACGAAACACGCTGAAATATTACGACAAAATTCAAAAACGTAATGTATATCGCATTCGCTTCCCGTATCGTAGGTAAAATGCCGTTGGAAAGCGGAAAGGCGTAAATGTTGAAAAATAGATACAAAAAACGTCTAATAACCAATTTTCACTGAAATGTTATCCAATTACGAGGTTATTAAAATTTTATGAAAATCATCGTCACAGGCGGAGCAGGTTTTATTGGTTCGGCGGTCATTCGGTACGCCGTCAAGACGTTAGGTTGGAACGTTTTGAATATTGACAAATTGACTTATGCCGGAAATCTTTCTTCTCTTCGGGAAATAGAACAAAATCCGCTCTATTCTTTCCGGCAAATTGATATTTGCGACGTTGGCGCGGTCGCAAAGGCGTTTGAAGATTTTCAGCCGGACGGAATGATTCATCTTGCGGCGGAAAGTCATGTTGACCGAAGTATCGACGCTCCTTCCGCGTTTATTCAAACGAATGTCGCGGGAACATGTTGTCTTTTGGAAACGGCGAGAAGTTATTGGGAACAATTACCCTTTCAACAAAAAAATAAATTCCGCTTCCATCATGTTTCCACCGACGAAGTTTACGGTTCGCTCGGTTCTATTGGTTTATTTACGGAAAAAACCGCTTACGATCCGCGAAGTCCTTATTCGGCAAGTAAAGCGGGCAGCGATCATTTGGCGAAATCATGGTTTCACACGTTTGGTTTGCCGGTTGTGATAACAAATTGCTCTAATAATTACGGACCTTATCATTTTCCCGAAAAACTAATTCCGCTGACGATTTTGAATGCGTTGGAACGCAAACCGCTTCCGGTTTACGGAAAAGGAGAAAATATCCGCGATTGGCTTTACGTCGAAGATCACGCGAAAGCGATTACGCTTGTTTTTCAAAAAGGACGCGTTGGAGAAACCTATAATGTTGGCGGACGCAACGAGCGGACGAATATTGACGTCGTTCGTACGATTTGCCGCGTGTTGGATAATTTGAAACCGCATTCGGAAGGAAGTTATCAGAACTTAATCGCGTTTGTCGCCGACCGTCCGGGACATGATCTGCGTTACGCTGTCGACGCGACAAAACTGGAAACCGAATTGGGATGGCGGGCGGAAGAAAACTTTGATACCGGAATCCGCAAGACGGTTGAATGGTATCTTGCTAATGATTGGTGGTGGCGTCCAATACGCGAAACAAAATATACCGGAGAACGTCTTGGTCGGGGAGATAAAAAATGAGTTTACCGCGCAAAGGTATCATTCTTGCAGGCGGATCGGGAACGCGGCTTTACCCGGTCACGCAAGCGCTTTGCAAACAATTATTGCCGATTTACGACAAGCCGATGATTTATTATCCGCTTTCGACGTTGATGTTAAGCGGCGTCCGCGAAGTCTTGATTATTTCCACGCCGGACGCGACGCCGCTCTTTGAAAAACAGTTAGGCGACGGTTCGCGGCTTGGAATGAATATTTCTTACCAGGTGCAGGAAAAACCGAACGGACTTGCTCAAGCGTTTGTGTTGGGAAAGGATTTTATTGGGGAAAATCCGGTTTGTTTGGTTTTGGGCGACAACATATTTTACGGAGTCGGACTTTCCAACATCCTTGAGAAAACGTCGCAAACAACAGAGCGGGCGTCGGTTTTCGGTTATTACGTCAACGATCCCGAACGATACGGCGTTGTGGAATTTGATAAAAACGGCAAAGTCTTGTCGATCGAAGAAAAACCTCAAAAGCCGAAATCGCATTACGCCGTCGTCGGATTGTATTATTACGACGCCGACGTAGTGGAAATTGCGGAAAATTTGAAACCGTCGGCACGCGGCGAATATGAAATTACCGACGTAAATAAAGAATATTTGCGTCGCGGAAAATTGCAGGTTAAATTATTAGGACGCGGTTTCGCGTGGCTCGATACCGGCACGCACGATTCTCTTGCCGATGCGACCGCTTATATCAAAGCGATTCAAGATCGTCAGGGACTCAAAATTTCCTGCATTGAAGAAATCGCTTGGCGCAAGGGCTTTATCAATGAAGAGCGGCTTGAAAAACTTGCGATATCGCTGGGAAAATCGGAGTATGGAAAATACCTTTTAACAATCCTTAACGAGCGTCGATAAAATGCCGTTTACTTTTGAAAAAACAGAGATTCCTGAAGTTATTGTCGTCGCGCCGCGTCTTTTTTCGGATAAGCGGGGATATTTTTTTGAATCCTACAAACGTTCCGAATTTGTCGCTGTGGGAATTATCGACGAGTTTCGTCAAGACAACGCTTCCGTTTCCCGAAAGAACGTTTTGCGCGGTTTGCATTTTCAAAACTCGCCTTATGCGCAAGCAAAATTAGTGCGCGTAACGTCCGGTCGTATTCTAGACGTCGCAGTCGATATAAGAAAAAATTCTCCTTATTTTGGAAAGCATGTTATAGTCGAACTCTCCGCCGAAAACCGTAAAATGTTGTATATTCCCGTCGGTTTTGCGCATGGTTTTGCGGCGTTGGAAGACAATACGGAGATCAATTACAAAGTAACCAACGAATATTGCAAAGAAGCGGAAAGCGGAATTATTTGGAATGACGCTCAATTAAATATCGTCTGGGGAATTGAAAATCCGATTATTGTCGATAAGGATTTGGAACTCTTGCCGTTGAATCAGGCAAATATTCATTTTCAACAAGAACAAAGATTGAGATGACGAAAAAAATTCTCATAACCGGAAGTCGCGGACAACTCGGCAGATCGCTTCAAGACGCCGTTCCCGACGGATACGACTTGATTTCTGTTGATATTGACGAAATGGATATTGCGAATCAAACGCAGCTTTTACGGTTGATGGAAGAAAAGCGCCCGGATGGGATTATCAACACGGCGGCTTACACAAATGTTGAAAAAGCGGAATCGGAACGCGAAAAAGCGTACGAGATCAATTGTCGGGGAGTAGAAAATCTGGCGATTGCGGCAAAACAACGCGACGTTCCGATTGTGCATGTTTCCACAGATTACGTTTTTGACGGCAAAAATTATAAGCCGTACCAACCGGAAAGCAAGACGAATCCGATCAATGTTTACGGTCAAAGCAAATTGGCGGGAGAACAAAAATTATTAGAAATTTATTCGGAAAAAGCGTATATTGTGCGAACGTCGTGGCTTTATTCTCAATACGGCAATAATTTTGTGAAAACGATGTTACGGCTGATGAACGAGCGGGACGTTCTGAAAGTGATTGACGATCAGATCGGCGCTCCGACTTCCGCGACGACATTGGCGCAAACCATTTGGACGATATTAAACAAACGCCCCGCTTACGGAATTTATCACTGGACGGACGCGGGCGTTGCAAGTTGGTACGATTTTGCCGTTGCGATTTATGAAATCGGCGTAACGCTTGGTTTAGTGAAAAACAAATCCGTCGCGATTTTTCCTATCAGCGAAACGGAATATCCGTCGCAGGCGACTCGCCCGCAATTTTCCGTTTTAGATAAACGAAAAACATTAACCGCCGTCGAACAAACCGCCGTTCACTGGAAAAACGTTTTGGAACGGGAATTGAAGATTATTAAAAATAACTTATTTTTTTGAAGATAAAACATTGAGGAGAAAATTATGACGACGAAAACTGGCGAGCGTGTTTTGATATCGTTTGATTATGCGTTAAAGCGTTTATTGCGTAACAAATCCAATTAGGTCAAGGGTTCGTGGGACACTTTTTCTGATGAGTTTTGTCATTTGGCGTCCCGCGAAGGCTTGCCCTTTTAGTTTTTGCACGTCAATTATTTTTTTTGTTTTATTTTTTAGAATTTTTAGTAGATTATATTTTGTTTTTTTATGAATTGATGTTTCTTCCAATCCGACCGTCTCAACCAATAAAATCGAATGCCCCCTTTGCCAGATCAACCTCAACATGTATCAGTTTATTGATCAAATTTTTATGGACCAAAAAATCTTTTTCCAACAAGGAAACATAACCAAGTGCGTCCGTTTTACGCGACTAAATAATCATGACGTTGGTCAATTTCGGCAACACTTTTTCATCCCACTTCCCATTTTTTGGAAACTTCCTACGACATGGCGCGGTCACTCTATTGGGTTGTTGCCGCAACCGATGTTCGAGTCCCTCTTTTTCCAAATGTTGTCTGACCTGCCGAATATTTTTGAAATATTTTCGCCGCCAAAATTTTCGTTGCTCCTCTCCATTGAACCGTTCAATCTTGCCTTGAAATCCTTGTCGATAAGGCGTCGTAAAAATCGGAATCGCACCAACAGACCAACAAAAACGAATCACTCTTCCTATCGCATTTTCTTTTCGCGTCCCTTGAAAAACCATGTCGTTATCAAACTGTACGCATTGGGGAAGTCCGAATTCTCGCCAATGCTTCATCAACGCATCGATTACAATTTCCGTAGTGATCACACGATGAGCCACCGAACAGAGCAACGAACCATGAAGCGAAATTCCGTTGAACAACGGAATCTCTTGACCGCCATGTAAATACAAACCTTCAACAATATCGAAACGGTCAAGCTCTTCTTTCTTTTTGATGAGGTCTTGCCAATACCAACCAGGAGGAGGGGATGGATAACGAATACAAATTCGCCGTTCAACAAGACCGTAACGTTTAATTATATTCGTGATTGTTCGTCGCGAAGGAACTTCATGATACCCGCGTTCAATCATCGCGGAATAAATCGCATCGGGTCCATAAAGACCAAGAATACTTTTTGTCTTGAGGTCATGGCAAATAGCAAGAACGCGTTTTTCAACTCGTTCAAGAGACTTGTTTGCGGGTCGAAACGTTCCTGATTTTTGGTCAGAAAAATCCACGCGATCAAGGCGTTGACCAGAAGCAAATTTCACCCAACGTCCAACGGTGGATTTCGATTCATGAAACGCTTTAGCAACCTCACGAAGAGAGTTATTCGCACTTTACAAAGATTTATTGGTACTTTGGTCGATTGATCGCCGCTTTTCATCAACTCGCCGCCTTCGTTACCGCCTTGCCGAACATTCCGATCGCCAAAAAAAAATCGTAAAATAAACAAGGTCTTTTTTCAGGGGGAACTAAGTACAATAAAGTTGACATTTTGGTCGAAGACGAATCGGACGAGATTATATTGATCGAGTTGCAATTTATCTTGGAGATGGATTATTTGCATCGCATGTTGTACGGAACCAGCAAGACAATAACCGAACGTATGGTTCAGGGGGCGAAATATCTTGAAGTAAAGAAAATCTATTCTATCAACATTGTGTATTTCGACTTGGGACAAGACGACGATTATGTCTATCACGGCAAGACGCATTTTACGGGTTTGTATAAGAAAGACGAACTCCGTCTTTCCAAGTCTCAATGCGAGACGTTTGGCAAGGAGACGGCGGGCGACGTTTATCCTGAGTATTACATTTTAAAGGTTATTATCTGAATTTTTGCAAAATCACCTAAAACGCTATAATATCAGGAGCAACGTGTTGTAAATTGCACTAAAAAAAGTTATAGCATTATGGAAAGGACTCCGATGATAATCATTCAAACGCCGACAATTGTTAAAGAGGCGATGAATTTTTTCGCACCGATTTTTGCTAGGGCGTGTTCACGCTATTCTCGTAAAGTTTCACAAATCATTGCGGAGGTAACAAAGGAGGCATACATAATATCAAGTTTATCGTAACGAGTAAAAACACGGCGGTAATCCTTCCTTCAAACGTCGGAAATATCGTTCGACTTCGTTACGGCGTTTATAAAGTTCCGTGTCGT
>JAISZO010000191.1 GCA_031269105.1 Planctomycetaceae bacterium
CGGAATTTCTTCTTGCTCGCGAATCGTTTCCAATATCATGTTCCGTCAAATAGATTTTCATGACTTCCTCGCAAAAAATCTGGGGCGGTTGCGACAAGATTCTTTGTCATTATTTCTGCATTTTCAGGAGAAAGCGGTTGGTCGAAATCTCCCACATAATTTTGCAAATCGGACTTGACTTTTGTCAATATTTTAGCGATAATAGCTTCCTTGTTCATTAGAGCATCCTTTTGGGGAAAAACGTAACTTCTTGGTAACAATACTATTACTATCTCAAAAAGGAGGATTTTTGTCAATACTGCTTTGCCTAATTTGGAAACGACGCTAGAATTGGAGAAAATGACGATGGAACAATCGATGGCTTATTCCGCCGAAAAATCCGCCCGCAGCGCAAAACTGCCGCCGGTTATTCCGAAAATATTAACCGATTCCAAAACGTCGCCGTTGACCAAAGATGTCGCCGCCGGTACGCGAATCGCTTGGGACGTTAATATCGCGGAATACAAGAAATGAAAAATTTGGCGATATCTCTATTCATCACACTTTAAATTTCGGTTTTGAACGCAGAACGCACTGAAAAAATACGAAACCCACTTCGTGGCAAACAACAAAGGAAACTTCTAAAAACTTATTTTTAGACAGAATTGACAAGATAAAAAGTCCCATAAAATCCCGTCGAAAAAATATTTCAAATTTGTTTATTAAAGGTTTTTAGAAGACGCCTAAAGATGTTTCGAATTTCCCTTTACATATTTGCCGCGTGAAACGAGTTGTTGAGATAAAGGAAAAGACATCCCGTTGCCATCGCCAAAAACGAAAGCAGCAAAATCAAAGTATAAAGGTCGCTTTTATATTTGATTTTCGGCTTACTCGCTTTCGGCTGACGCGGCGCTTTAGGAGCTTTTTCTTTTTTTACTTTAACCGCTTTTTCTTTAATTGGTTTTTCTTTTTTAACTTTAGCCATCGGTTAATCTTTCGTTACTCGTCAGATGTTTTTGTTTTCCGCAGTCACGGAATCGCCGCGTACAATCGTTCCTTTACGTAATTCAGGAATAATTTTGCCAACAGCTTTATTAGGATTTACGTCAAGAATTTCAATTTGTCCCAAATAGGACGCTCCGTCTTCGCCGTTACGAATGACGTGCAATTTATGTCCCTGCAACAAACCGTCGTCGCGCCCGACGTTGATCTCCACAAGACCATTCGGGCGAATTTCAGTGATTGTTCCGCGAATACGCGGCGGCACGGTTTTCATATATTCTTCGGGTTTCAAATCGCCGTAACCAAGCTGCGTCAAAAGATAATTCGAGTCCGCCAAATCTCTGCTCAATTGATCCGACGTGGATTTTAGCGTTGCAAGCTCCAACGCGAGCGTTCGGGCGACGTCGTTTGCCGCGCTCACTTGTTCCAGCAATTTTACTCGCGACGCTTGAGCGTCCGCAAGATCGGCGCGAAGTTTTTGGACGTCAACGCTCAAATTTTTCATATTTTCCTGCGTCGCGGTCGCGTCTTTGACGGCGTTATCCGCTTGATCGCGATAACCGTTCACTTCGCCCGCCAACTTTGTATTTTCTTCTGCCAGCGATTTATTTTTGTCAATCAATTCGGCAATTTGCGATTGAAGCGACGTTTCCAATTCTTTTTTTTGCGTGTCCAATTCGGCAATTTTCGTGTTCAATTTGGAATTTTCATTTTGAACGTTTTTGAGTTCGTTCTGCGTTTTATTCGCAAGCGTACTCCATTTATGTTGCGTACTGTAAATATAAACGCTCAACGACATAAGCATAATACTTGCAATGAAAATCACTCCGACAAGAATTTTACCAATCGTATTCATGATGAGAATGCTCCTTTAACCGCGCGGTTGTTTCATTTGGCGGTTGCTGAAAATTTTGTTTTCCCCGAATTTCCGACAAAATAAGACTTTCTGAAAATCTTACCTCTTTAGTTAATATAATTAGGCAACCGTATAGAAGTCAACAAAAATATGAAAATTTTATAAATTTACAAAAAAAGTCGAAAAAAACTTGCTCTTTTCTAAAAAAATAAATATTAAGTAAATAAGGAATTTTAAAAATTTTCCTAGCATTTCCATGTCGATTGTTAATTTAGGTGGATTTTTAAACGAGTCTGTTGCTTGAAAACAATGATTTCTGTTGAGATTTCATCTGTTTTAACACGCCAATTTGTGAACGCTAGGAATTTTTTTTGAAAAAATCGGAATTTTTGTATATCCCGTTATGGACAGTCAATAAAAATTCGTTATGAATATGTATTTAAAGTCAATTTGAAGAAATAGGCGTCAACCATGCAAAAAAATATTTTTTTACCATTTTTAATTTTTCTGATTTGTTCTTTGATAGTATCTTCGTCTTTTTCAGACGACAGAGAACCGGACGTTCAGAAAATCTTAAATCGTTTGGAAACAGCCGTGTCGATAGCGAATAGAGTATAAAACAACTTTTAAAAGATGAAACAGCGTTAGAAGAAGAATTAGCCAACGCGCAAAAGGCGGAACAAAAAGCGGCATTGCAAAAAAAGATTGCGGACGCCAGCGCAAAGGTTGCAGAGATAAAAAAACGGTTAAAAACCGGCGTCCGAAAAAGAAATTTGACAAAATCCTGACGACGGAGCAAAAAGCAAAACTCGCCCGATTGCGCGAGGAAACGCCGGAATATATGAAAAAGGCGTTAGCCAAACGGATCGGCGATCCGGTTGAGAAGGAATCCAAACCGGGCGACGGCGTTCCGCCGATCTGGAAAATTACCCGCGTGAAATGCGGAAACGACGCGACCGCGACTCCAACGCCCGGCGCGTTCCCGTCGCAAGATAAGTGAAAAATAATGGAAAATCAATAGCGGTAAGAAACGTTGCGTTCTTACAACGGGTGCGGGGTAGTTTAATTATATTTCTATTGCTTTGAACAAACAAAGTAGATTGATTCAACAATCATACAAAGAAATCCCCAATCCTTCACAAGAATGACAGCAAAAGTACCATTCTTTGTTTGGTAAAAGATAAAGAAACAAGACGATGTCAAACCATTCATTATTTTTCACGGAGCGTCCCCGTTTATTTAAGCGGCTGATTCAGGCGACGTCTCCCATTTGGTTAGGGATTTTGATTGCAGGCGCGGTTGCCGGAATAACGTATGCGAGCTGGCAAAAAATGCGTCCGCGCGCGTTGAGTTCGGAGACGTACCGTTTTTCGCCGGAATCCATTCGCATTACGAAAAGACCGGCTTGGGTTTCGGATTCGATCGTGCCGGACGTCCTTTCTCGAATGGATATCAATACGCAAAATACGCTGATTGACACGGAACTTTTGCAAAAACTTGCCGCCGCGTTTCAAACGCATTCTTGGGTCGAATCGGTGGATTGCGTTCGGGCGTCGTTTCCCAGAATGATCACGGTGGATTTGACGTACCGCGAAGCGCTTTGTATGGTTCAATATCCGAACAAAGAAGGATTTATGCCGATTGACAAACACGGCGTGTCGCTGCCGCCCGATTATTTCAAAAGTCAAAACGTGTCGCTCGATCATTACATAAAAATACTCGGCGTAGAATCCACTCCGCGCGGAAATTACGGAGAACTTTGGGGCGACGATGTTGTAGAAGGAGCGGCGAAAATTGCCGATCATCTCAACCGCGATAAAACCTTTTTGCAAATTGCGGCAATTCGTGCGGAAAATGTCGGCGCCACGCGATGGAATAAGCGACGGATTTTTTCGCTGTTTACGATTCGAGGAACGAAAATTGTTTGGGGAGAATTGCCAATCGCAGAAAACGATTCCCGAAAAGATCGGCTCATGCAGATTGCAAGACAATACGGTTCGCTCGACAAAGCCGCGCAATCGGAAAAAAATATCATCGACCTAACAAAACCGGGTTTCTAGCAAGCCATTTCTCAAAACGCTTTTTCAAAAAGTAAGGAAAATATCGTAACATTTCAGCGGAATGTTAAAAATCATAAACGTCAGGCGGGAACGCAGTAAACGAAACGACTCGATCCGAAACAATACAGTCGATTTCTTTGCGGCGCTCGTCGTCGTTTCCGCCCAACGTTTTTTGCGGTTTACATTTTGCAGTTTTGCAATTTATTTATATTCGTCCAGATTGACCGCAAGCGTTGCGCCGTTTCGGGAAACGTCGAGTGTGAGCGGCGTTGACGACGATTGCGTCAAGACGTCTGGAATGATTTTCGGATACTTCTTTCGCTGCTTTTGGATTTCCGCCTGCCATTTGAGCGAATCGCGCGACATAGAATGGGCGTCTGCACAGCATGCGTGTTCTTCCGTTTGGGTCAGCTCCAATTCCGGTCGCTTGTCGAGAACGACCTTGTAAGTTCCTTCCGGAACGCCGTTTTTACGGTAATTGGCAAACGTCGTGGCGACCTGGCAATTTCCCGATGGATCGGTTTTACCGAAAAACATCGTGCTGTTTCTCGGCGAAGACGGCAACAACGTCACGTCCACTTCGTGCAACGGTTTCGTTCCCTGCATAACGATCACTTTGCACGGAACCACTTTCGGAAACCCTTTCGGGGCGTCCGAACAACCAAAACTCAAACTTGCCAGACATCCGGCAAGAATCAAAATACATCGAGTCATCATATACTCCTTCATATTGTAAAATGTGTTGATATTCAAGCAAAAGACCGGAGTAAAAATTCCAAACCGTGAAAGCATTGTCAATCAATCCTCCCGTCTTCCGCTTAAAATGTGTGAAAATTTTTATAACGACTTGCTTTCGCCTCCGGCAATCGTACCGTAAGCGCCCCAAATTCCAAACGGACTGATACCGGTAAAATCTCCCTGTTCGTCTTTCGGCAAATCAATAGTTGCAAGGTCCGTATTTAAAACCAAGCTATCCCCGCACTGCACCGTATCGGAAATAAACTGCACCGAGCCGTCCGCCAACACGGCGTTCACGCCGCCGGTATGATGACTGCTCGCGCTGCTGATTGACGGCGCCGTTTCCGAATTGTTTAAGCTCGCAACAAACATCGCTCCCGACGGCGCATTGGGCGGCAGAATCGTTTGAAAGCCGACGATGGTCGCGTTTCCTTCCGCAAAATTCATTCCGCGTCCGTAAGGAGCAACTTCATAAGCGGCGGCATAAACGTTGCGGTTTGTGCTATCCACTCGTTGCTGCAAGTCGGAAAGAGTCAGCGAATTGATCTGAACAATGCCGCCTTTCACATTACGGCTACTTTCGCCGCTTGTGGTTACTGATTCGGAAAACGCAACCGTGTTTGTCGTTCCGTCGGTAATACTTGCAAACGTGCGGAAAGTCGGGTACGTGATCGGCGGATGATACATCGGACCGGAAAACAAACCGCGCGAATTACCATTTCCAGCGCCTATTCCGTTAATCGCGTCCGCATACGATCCCATATAATTCGTGCGCGTTGAATTGTTACGGGGCGCAAAAGGTTCTTTTGCATTGCCGTCCGAAGGACACGCTAAATACGGGATCGACACAGAATAAATCCCTTGCGTTCCGCCGGAAGAAGGAAGGGGATTACTTTGCGAACCGGGAAATCCCTGACTTTCCAACGAAGCGTAAAGCGCGGACTGTTCCGCGTAAGGGAGCAGCGTGACGTGGAAACTAAGCCAATTCGGCGTTTCTCCAAATCCCGCGCTTCCGGCAGGAAACGCTTTATTCGCGTCGTGATAGTTGTGAAGAGCAAGTCCAATCTGCTTGAGATTGTTCGTGCATTGCATTCTTCGCGCCGCTTCTCGCGCCGCCTGAACCGCCGGAAGAAGAAGCGAAACCAAAACTCCGATGATTGCAATCACCACCAGAAGTTCCACAAGCGTAAACGCCGTTCTTTTTGTCTTGTTTTTGTTCTCGAACGTGAACGCGGCGCTCAGCGAAAGAAACGTCGTCAGCACGAACTCAAACAACATTTGAATTTGAGTCAACATTTTTATCCTTTTCGTTAAAAATTTGAAATAAATCTTCGTACCGGTCAATAACGCATCAACCGGCTTAAACCAAATCAGAATTTTTGTCAAAGGATAAAATCAAATCACAAACACGCACAGCAACACATGCAAAGGAACATGCGCCGCTTCCGGCGACGAACGTAAGAAACGCAAAGCCGCCGAGTGGTCGTAAACCGCGTTATTAAGAGACGCGAAAACAAGGATTCCGCAGAAATCGTCGTTATGATTCAATATTCTTTTTACCGGCGAAACGGCGTCCGGCAATGAGATCGTCGACGCCGTAATTTTATTGCATTGGCAACCGTCGCCCGAAGAACCGCAATTGCAGGAATTTTCTTTCGACGTTGTTTGACAACAGGAAGAAGTGTCGGATGATTGCGGACTGCTTATTTTTTCCTTGCAACACAAAGAACGACCGGAATAACACGATTTTGTTTGAGCGTTTGGAGTATTGCTGTTTTTTAACACGTTATTTTCGCACGAACAACCCGCGCAGTAACAAGAGCCAATCGGCATAACCGCGCTAAAAAACACGGCAAAAACTGCCGCAAAAGTTGTCTGAATGCGAAAACGACGTAACATGACAATAAAAGAATCGTTAAGAATTTATTCGTATTGAGCTATGATTATAACTCGTTTCATAAAAAAACGCAATACCGGTTTCCGAATAAATTTCTAAATATATCGAACCAAATCTTATAAAATTTAAAACTATTTTTTTCATTTTGGGGAAATAAATAGTTTTTGAAATTTTTCATCGAATCTCCGTGATATTTGATAGTTGCCCTGCATATTTCACGGAAACTTCAATCGGTTTTTCTTAATTGAACACGTATTGCAAATACTACGCCAAAATCAATGAATAATTTGCCTGTAATCGGTATTTTAAGACGTAATGCAGGCGTCTCTAATTTTTTATCGCGTTCCCGTCGTTATATTCCGATAAACCAATTTGTTGCGGAAGTAATCCGATAGGCAATTTCAACAAAGAACGTTTTCGTTCAACAAGCAAATTTTTTCACAAACAATTTTATTTTGAAAGCCGAATTTAGCATCCGGTCAGAATTTTTTTTGGCTCCCCAACGCCTCGCGAACGCCGGGCAACTCCCCTAATCACATTGCAAAATTATTATTTCAATAATTTAGCAGTGTTTCCCTAAATGTCAACTACCATTATATTTACGACAAAAATTTTTGCGTAAAAATAACGTCACAGGACTTCTAGTCCTGTGCAAAAGTGGGCAGGGACGGGATCGAACCGTCGACACCAGGATTTTCAGTCCTGTGCTCTACCAACTGAGCTACCTACCCATTCGTAAAAAATCATTATACAGAAAACAAAAAATTTTTATCTCTTCGTATTTCCACTTCCTACGAAAGACTTTATTATCATACCTAAAATTTGGCGACTGTCAACAAGGCGACGCTTCAATAACAAAGTTTCAATGAATCCTCGTCGCAAATCTCCGTAAGTTATTTTACGTAAATGATTTATATACTCTTGTGTAAAAAAATCCTGCAAAATTCGTTGGAAAATCTTATGTTTTTTATGTTAACAACAAAAAATTTTTCTCATTTGTCTTGTTTACAACACAAAATTTGTTAAGATGAGTTTAAATTGGGATTTTTTAAAATTTCATTAGAATTTTGAAAAATAAAATGCAAAAATGTGTTCTAAAAACGGAATTGAAAAATAATCGGCAAAGATAATTCTTATGAAACAGCATATTTTGCTTGTAATATTGATTTGTTTTTCGCTTGGATTGGCGGGAGTATTGTGGTATTCCAGCGACGTCGGTACGCGGAGAAAAAAAGCGGCGGACGAATTGGAACAATGGCAACGCAAAAATCCCAATAGATACGTCGCGTTCAAAGCAAACGCCGCCAATTTTTATCGGCGTTCCTCTAAAACTGCGAGCGAAGAACGTCGGCGGCTTCGGACGTTACATTATCAATTGCAAAACGATCCCGACCGCGAACATCTAACGCAAACGATGGAACGTTATGTCGAATGGGTGCAAAATATTGGAAATCCGACAACGATGCGCGAGTTGCAGGAAAAACCGCTTGCGGAACGAGTCGCCGCCATTCAGGAAATGATTCGTCAAGAGAATCAAAACGATTCGGTCAACGAACGTTCGATGATAGACGTTGCGTCGTTGCAAAAAATGTTGCCGCCGGAATTACAAGACGCGGACGTCGCACGGCTTTGCCGCCGATTCGACGAATGGCTCGCGACAAAATACAACGAGGCAATCGCGAAATTGTCCGAAGAACAACGGTCGTATCTTCCGTTATTTCGGGCTTTTTATCGGGATTTGTTTGAGTTGCAGGAAGAAAATGGTTTAACGCTTAACGTTCAAAAAAAGGAGACGCCGCCGGATATAATCGAAAAAATGGCGTTGATTTCGCTGTTGTATCGATTTAGCAACGAGCCGGGAATTATGGATTTTCTGGGAACATGGATGATGCGTTTTTGCGAAGAAGAACAAGACAAGTTGCTGAATCCCGAACAAAATATTTTGGAAGAAAACGTTTGTCGTTTTCTAGCGCGGTCAGGAAGAAATCGGCAAGGACAGTTACAATATCTGTTGTTGATCGGCATTATAAGATATTACACGGAACATTATACAAAAATTCCGCCGAACCATGCGGAAACGTTATTGTTGCGAGGTAATCCGCAAAAACTCATTCAACTTTACGGAGCGTATCTTGCGTCTTTACATCCGCAACGCCGTGATGAAATTTTGCGAGCGACGCCGGAGTTTGCCGTCAACCGCATTAGAGGCGATTTGCTCAGCGGAACATTTTTCTTTATGCGCGGCGGTCGCGGTTTTAGCGGCGGACGCAATGGACGGTATTTTCCGTTTTTCATGAGAAACATGTTGCCTTCGGGCGGCGGAAGAAATCCAGGACAGAACGACGCTATAAGACCGAATTTCAGCGACGATTCAATGCGTCAATCTCCTGATATTCCGCCGATTTCGCCTTCCAATCCGCCGCCAATGTGGTAGCAGTTGTTGGAAATTTTTCAAAACTTGTTTCACCACGAAGTAACGCTAAGAAAATATGAAGGTTCTCTAAAAACATAACCTGTTAGTAATATTTTCGCGGGCTTTGTGATGAATAAAATTATCAGCAATGATTTCCCCTATTAATAGAGATTTTCCGGTTGCGTCACCGCAAATTGACGACGCGAAGCGTCGGGAAGAGCGTCTTTCGGTAATTCGGTTTCACGCGGTTGACCAGAGGACGGTCTTTCTTTTATTGTTTTTACTTCTGATTTCGACCGCTATCAACGGATTTTTTACCGGAACGACAAATTCAATTCAACAAATTTCTTCTCGCGAATTGAAATATCGCGTGAATCTGAATGAAGCGTCCGAGTCGGAACTTCGGCAAATTCCCGGTATCGGCGAAACGCTTGCGGGGCGAATCATTGAATATCGTGAAAAAACGTCTCCATTTGAATCTGTCGCCGATCTCAAAAAAATTCAAGGAATCGGCAAGAAAAAATATCTTGACGCCGAACCGTTTGTGTATATCGAAAAAATTAAAAAGAGCAAGTAAAAAAATGCAGCTATTCAGAAGGAGATGAAAGTATTACTAAAATTTGATGGAACGTCGGAATAGCTTTTTTGAAATTTCCCAAATCACCCGTTTGTCATATCCCAAAGATGACGTTTGACGCCGGATTTTGTTTGAGAAAATTCCTGAATTTCCGCCAGGATTTCCGACTCGATGCGAGTTTTGGGTTCAAGCCGCCAAGGGAGAAGGACGGTGAACGTGCTGCCAAGTCCGAGACGGCTTTCGACGCTTATGTTGCCGTCGAGAAGCCGACAAAGTTCCTTGACGATTGACAATCCTAAACCGGAACCGGAATATTCGCGTTTCATTGCGTCGCCTTCCGTCATAGAATTTTTGCCTTGCCGGAATTTCTCAAAAATAATTTGCTTATCCTCGTCCGAAATACCAACGCCGGTATCGATGACTTTCATTTCCAGCATCGGTTTGTTGTCGGACAATGTTTTCGACAAACCGGACGGATTATGATTGACGTGATAATTGACGTTTTGCGTTTCCGCGCGAGCCAAAACAATAGGCGCTCGACGTATTTGAACTTTGATTCTTCCGCCTTCCGGCGTGAATTTGATTGCGTTGGAAAGAAGATTGTTTAAAATTTGTTGCAGCCGCGACGCGTCTTGATGCAACGGCGGAAGGTCGGGCGGTATATCGCATAGAATGTCGATATTTTTACGGTCGCCGAGCGGTTTTGCTATATCGCATTGCGCCGCGACAACAGACGTTACGGGAAACGTACTCAACTGAATTTCAATCCGTCCCGACTCGATTTTTGCCATATCAAGGACGTCGTTGATCATGTTGAGGAGCAGTTTCCCGGATTTGCTGATGTTTTCCACATACCGTTTCTGTTTCTCGTCGAGCGAACTAATCGACGCAAGAACGTCGCTGAAACCAATAATGCTGTTAAGCGGCGTCCGCAATTCGTGACTCATCGTCGCCATGAAATCGCTTTTGACGCGGTTGGATTCATAAAGCTGTACGTTAAGCCGCGCCAGTTGGTCAATTCGCTGATCGAGTTCGGCGTTTGTTCCGCGTAATTTTTCTTGCGCATTGAGAATATGACGCATGGTGCGGTTGAACGCCATAGCAAGCGATTCAAATTCATCGCCGGTGTGAAGATCGGCGCGCTGAGAAATATCGCCGCGACTGATCGCGTCGCTGACATTCCGTAGATGCCGCAACGGTCGAATGATAATCAAGCGGATAATAAGGTAAAACGCAAACATCGCAAGCGACGCCGTAACGATGGAGGCGACAAGAAGTTTCACCCAGTATTCGGTGGCGACTTTTTTCGACGGCGGATCGTTGATTGTCACTTCAATAATTCCGATCAAATCGCCTAATTCCATACGCGGCGATTTATCGCGATGACAAATAAAACAAATTGGCTGCGCCCATCGCGGTTCATAATAATGATAACGTCCATCGCCGTCCATTTTTTGAATAAACGTCGGCGGCTTATTTCCGGCGGGTTCCGGCGGCAAGTTGGCGAGCGGCGAAACAACTTGAACGTCGGGCAACGCGACTGGCGGCGACAACGGATCAAGATCAGTTAAACCTTCGGCTTTCAATCGATCAATGTCGTCTTGATTGATCAACGTGTTGTTGTTTCTTGCGGATTCGACTTCGGGCGAAACGCGAAAACGTTCTAAAAGCTGTTCCTCGTATTTGTCGCGCGGTTGATTTTTCTGCGGGATTTGCGGCGAAAAATTCGGCGAGCGAATCACGCGGGTTTGCTGATTTCGACCGGAATCTTCGCCAAGCAATTCCGTAATCGCTTTTCTAAAATCGTTTTGCACCGGATTATCGTTTCCTCTCCGTAACGTCGGTTCGCGGAGCGTTGGAGACGGCGGATTGGATAATTCCGGCGAAATCGTGGTTGCAGTATTATTACCAAAATCTATTTCAGCGGCGGAAGAATTGACGTTTCGGACGTGTTCAAAAACAAGATGTTCTTTCGCTAACGACCGCGCCATCGTTTGATTTTGCGTTTGTACCAACGCTTCCGTAACGCTCCAATAAAGCCAAAAACTGACCGTAATGACGACCAACAACGCGACTCCAAAAAAGAAAAGACATTTTAATTCGAGACTTGACTCAAACGTCTGTTTGTCGTTGTTCGGCAATTGCGGCATGATTGGTTTTTGGTTTGGCAAGAAAAATTTCTTTATCCTACGTTAAATACGCCTTTGATTCTTTATTATAAACCTTTTTTCCCTGAAAAACAATCGGGAAATTTCGTTTTTCTTTCTCGTCGCGTCTTGTCGCTTTTATTACAAAACTTTATACTATTGACGTTTGGGGATTTCAAGTATTGTTAATGACGAAACGCCGTTTCAATGAAATCATTAAGAAAAGGAAATAAACGGGAATGAAAGTTGCGATTGTCGGCAAGAACGGATTGTTAGGCGGGGCTTTATTGCGTTACGCGGCGTCGGAATTAGGATTGAGCGAAGGCAAAGAGATTTTGTCGCTTGATTTGCCGGAATTTGACGTCGCTTCGCGGCTGTTCACGTTGGAAACATTCCGCGATTTTCAACCAAGCGTAATTATCAACGCATCGGGAATCAATGGGATCGATTGGCTGGAAAAGAAACCCAATACGGCGCGAACCGTACATGTGCAAGGAACGGCGAATTTGCGGGACGCGGCAAAACGATTCGGCGCTTTGTTCGTGCATATTTCCTGCGCTGAAATTTTTGGACAAACAGCGCCGCGTATCAAATATGAATCGAACAAGTTATTCCAAGAAGAGGAAAGTTTTTTTTACCGCGACGCCGATTCCGAAAATCTTTTGGAAAACGAAAAGCATACGGTTTCCGTCAATCGATTGCCGGAAGACTTTTTGCCGCTGACGGAAGATTGCGTACCGGAACCGTTAAGCGTGTACGCTCAAACAAAACTCGACGCCGAGAACGTCGCCCGTGAAACTCCGCGATGGCTTATTATAAGAACCGGCGCTTTGTTTGGTCGTCCCGGCGTCAACAGCGTCGGCAATCTTGTTGAAATATTACTCAACGCACTTCGGCGAAAAGAACAAACGAGCGTTGTTTCTAATCTTTGGACGTCTTATACTTGGGCGGAGCATCTTGCGGAAGCGGTTTTTGCAATGATTCGGCAAGATTGCACCGGTTTATATCACGTTGCCAATTCCGGCGCCGCGTCGCCTTTTGACGTTGCGCAGGAAATCGTGCGATTAACCGGCGTGCGCCGCGTTTTTTTACCGATTGCCGCCGAGAATTATGGTTTTACGGCGCCGCGAGCCGCGTGGTCTGTGTTAGACGCGTCGAAGTATCAAACATTGTCAAACGTTCCCAAACTTCCTTCATGGCGTCAAGCGCTTGACGCTTATCTCGTCTCGCGAAATTCATTCGCGTTCAAAGAGCCGTTTTAACGCCGTGCGATTTTCTCTCTCAATCCTTTTTCGCAACAACGTCGCGGCTCGATGGATTCTCAAACGCTCGCCGGAATAAAAAGAATTGGAAAAAACGGGCGTTTCCGCGAATCCGCATATCGGACAAATTCTCCGCGCAACGCTAAAAAAAACTTTATCAGGGCGGTTCTAATAACCTCCTCTCCTTCTTTACAAGATTGGGAGCGTCCTTTATGATTATCTTTTAGAGTTTTTAGTCCGTCCGTTCCTTTTATTAGACCTTTTCTCTAACCTTTTTATAGTGTCAATTCGTGGTTTGTGATAGCGCATAGTAGAATTGTCCGAATTTCGTGTCTTTTCCTTCGATTTCTGTATCTATCTTTTAAGATACG
>JAISZO010000234.1 GCA_031269105.1 Planctomycetaceae bacterium
AACAAGTATCGAAACAGGTCTCTCCCGTTTGTACTAAATCCGTACCTGAACACGTCGGAAATAGCTTGCAGAAAATCGCAACGGAAAACATAAGCGCCTTAAATTACGAGATATTGCAAAATGGTGCGACTAGTGACAATAGTAAAAATAGTCCCTGCGGGACTTGGTTTTATTCCGTGCGGCTCTAATACAATAGACAATTATCTATCAATCGCGTTTTGCCGAATCGTACCGCCAATAGGACGACGGCTCGCGGCAATTGATTTTCCGGTAAAATATAACGCCAAAAATGACGCTGCGACGCAATGTTATGAGAATTGTTAGGAATAACCGTTAATTCCTCAAGCGTCAACGGATCGGCAATGGCAATGTACTCAATTTCAGCAAGCGGAGACGTTTCTATTATCGCTTGAATTTCCCGGCGAATCTTCTTAACGTCGGCGACGCCCGCTTCCAACATACATTGAGAACGTTTAAGCCCCTGCGAAAGCGCCAGAGCTTGCGTCCGCTCTTCCGAAGAAAGATAACGGTTTCGGCTGCTCAACGCAAGTCCGTCCGATTCGCGAATAATCGGACAGGCAAAAATATCGACCGGCAAATTGAAATCGGCAGCCATCTTTCGCACGACGCAATATTGCTGATAATCTTTTTGACCGAAAAATGCCGCGTCCGCCGACGTTATGTTCAGCAATTTCAATACGACTGTCGTTACGCCGCGAAAATGCGACGGACGACATTCTCCTTCAAGACGCTTTGTCAAACTTCCCGCTTCAACAAACGTATCATAACCGGCCGGATACATATTTTTTTCCGTCGGCGTAAAAATAAGATCAACGTTAAGCGGTTTAAGCAATTCTAAATCATGTTCGAGAGTTCGCGGGTATTTGTCAAAGTCTTCCGTTGGAGCAAATTGAACCGGATTAACAAAAATTGTAACGACGACAAAATCGCATTCCGCTTTCGCTCGCCGAACAATGCTCAAATGTCCTTCGTGTAAAGCTCCCATTGTCGGTACAACGCCGATACGTTTTCCGAATCGTTTTTGCGCCAACGTTTTTTGCTGCATCGCTCCCAAATCGTCAATGATTCTATGCTCCATGATTTTTAGATATTCTAAAATTCGCTTATCTAAATCATTTCAAAAACGGCGTCGTCCGGCTCGTTTGTTTTAGTTCCGTCGGATTCTTTCCTTTCGGCTTCATCCGTTTTTTTTTCGTCTTGATTGGATTCTTTGGCGGCGTCTGTTTGCGGCGCTTTTGATAACGGGTCCGGCTCGTTTTCATTTAATTGTTCGCGCCAAGGTTTCTTTTCCTGATAATTTTTCTGCTCTTCTTCGAGATGTCCTTTTTGTTCATATTCGTCGGCGTCGGCAATTTCAAGACCTTTTGCAATCCATTTTTGAGCGTTCTCAAAGTCGCCGAGTTCCGCGTATGCCGAAGCAAGCGTACTGAGAATATGCGGCTTTTTATAATGCGTTAATTCGCTGGATTTCAAAGCGTATTCCAACGCCAGCTTGCCGTTGCGTAACGAATCGTTAGGCGAAGTGGCAAGAACCCACGCAAGATTGTTGTAAGTTCCTTCGTCGTCGTCGCCGTCTTCGAGCAATTTTTTGTAAACGGCAACGGCTTCTTCATGCTTTCCGAGTCCGAGCAACACATCGCCGCGAAAACGTCGAAAAGCATTGTTATCCGGTTGTTCTTTGAGTATTTCGTCGAGAATCTCAAGGGCTTTGGCGTTGGATTTTGCCGACGTATAAACTTGAACAAACATCAAACGGTAACGCGGATCATTCTGTTTCGTTTTCGGAAGTTTATTCAAAAACGCGAGCGCGTCGGCAAATTTATCCTGTTCGCAAAGAATCGCAATTTTCGCCGAAATAATCATCGCTTCCAAATCGGCAATATCACCCGCTAACCGCAACGCCGCGTCCACGTCGCGCAACGCCGATTCATAATCTTTTTGAACGGCGAACAATTTGCTTCTTTGTAAAAGAATCAGCGGGTTTCCCGGCTCTTTCGACCGCAATGAATCAAGAATTTGTTTTGCGTCGTCATATTTTTTCTGAAGTTGCAATACTTCCGCTTTTTGCATAAGCGGCACAAGACTTCGCGGTTGAAGTTCTCCCAGTTTATCGTAAATTTTAACGGCTTCGTCAAATTTCTCTTGCTGCACCAACACCGTAGCGCTAAATTCAAGCGCGCGAACATTGTCGGAATCAACTTCCAACGCTTTGCGGAGAATATTGAGCGATTCTTCCGGTTGATTATCGACCGCGTAAACGCCGCCAAGCATTACGAGAATCGGCAAATTTTCCGGCAAAAGTTTATTCGCCTCTTTTAAGAGTTCGATTTTTTTCTTCACGTCGTCCAACAAATCCGCTTTGACCACTAACGCTTGAGCGTGAATTTCCGCATTTCCACTGCTTAATTCAATCGCTTTATCGGCGTATTTCTCGGACAAATCGCGGTCGCCTTCCGGTAACGTGTTCAACCGTGAGATGTATAAATAAACCATAGGTTCTTCAGCAAGATATTTTCCCGCACTTTCAAAATCCGCAATTGCAAGTTTTCTGTACTCTTTCCAGCCGGGCGGTAGCGGGCGAATTTCCAGCACAAGATCGGAAATCATCATGCCGCGCTGAAGTTGAGTTGCGGACAGTAATTGGTTGCAAAAATCGAGATTATCTTTTGATAAACCGTCTTCTTTGGCTTTTTCGCACAAACGGATAACGCTATTCAAGTCTCTTAACGTTTCGGCAGTCATTTTTATTTCCGTCGCCTGATTAAGAGCTTCAAGACCTTTATTTTCGTCTTCGTTTTTCTCTTCGGAACGCTTTTCTTTGATCGGAGGATCAACGGGTTGAGCCGGCGTTTCTTCTGCCGCCGTGGATTCCGTTTGTTGTAAGTCCGTACTATCCAGCGCCGTAAGTTTTGAATTAACAATCCCTAACGTTAAAGTTAACGCACAAACGGA
>JAISZO010000236.1 GCA_031269105.1 Planctomycetaceae bacterium
GGCGTCTATTAAACTGGAGAAGTTAAAATTCGCTCGCAAACTCAATCATTTTGCCCTCAAAGCGAAAATCGACTGGGCGGCTTCCAAAGCCGCATGGATCGAACTGGGGAAAATGAAACGCGCAAAAAGGTGCGTAACATGAGTTAAAAGGTAAAGTGAAAACAGCAGACCAGAGCGGTAGGTTTAACGAGAGTGAAAAGTTGGACAAAGAATTGTTTCCATCACAGAACGCCGCATTCCGCTTGCGAAACTTTTCTCTTTTAGTTTTTATCTTTTCACTCTTATCTTTATGACGTGAAACCGTATCATTCTAGGATAAAGATTTATGGGTTGAGCGATTGAGCGACGTCGGTACGATAAGCGATAATAGCGGGTAAATAACCGACAATTGATGCGAGTAACGTCAAACCGGGAATCAAAAATAATTCGACCGGCTGAAATTGCAACGCGGAAACGGGAACTTTGACCGATTCGCCGACCCAAGGACTAAGGATTCCAATCATCATGTGACCGAAAACGAATCCCGCCACGCCGCCGGCAAGCGAAAGAAGAAGAGATTCAAGCAAAATAATTAACATGACCGTCCGCCGTTTCGCCCCCAGCGCTCGCATAATCGCGATTTCCTGCCGTCGCTCGTTCATCGTGTTGTAAATACTGACCATCATACCGATTCCCGCGACAACGATCACAAGACACGCCAGCACGATAAGCACAAATTGAATGTTTCCAATGATTTGATCAAAAAGATCGGTCACGACGCGAACCGGATAAACCGCCTGAATTTGATACTCCGTATTGGATTCGACAATTTCCGGGAACGATAAAACCGCCGGATTAAACGTTTCGGAAGTTCCCATTTTACTCGTATCAATATCAACGGGCTTTTCGTTTTTACCGAACAACGTCGTTTTTTTCTCGGAATCTTCCGTTCCGGTTTCAAACTCGTTGACCATTTCCGCTTTTCTTTCGGTTTCGGTCGTAACGATAAGAATTGCCGAGAGTTCCCGCTCGCGTTTCGCGTCTTGAGCAATCGCCGTTGAACCGTGCGCGGCAAGATCAACCATGCTGTCCGTTCCTTCAAGCATTTCGTAAAACCCCTCAAGGTTGATAAAAATCACTTGATCATTCGGCGTTCCTGTGGACGCGAGAATTCCGCGAACGACAAAAACTTTGCGGTTTTCGTCTTTTGCTAAAGTTCCCGATCCGATGTGCGGATAAAACGCGTCTCCGACTTTCATTTTGAGATGTTTCGCCGCTTCCGCGCCAACCACGGCGCCGTAAATATCGGAATCTTTAAAACTTTCTCCACGACGAAATCGATAACCGTTATCATTTCCGTACCGCATATTGAAAAATTCGGGATACGTCGCCACAACCGGCGCGTCTTTATACGATTCGCTAATCGCAACCGGAATCGCTTTCTCGACTTGCGTCGCGTAAAGTTTTTTGCTCTGAATCTCTTCATAAAGCCGATAAGGAATCCGCGATTTCGGCGGAGAAATATAAAAAACCGAACTAAAAACGAGTTCGAATTGACTTCCTTTCGGTCCGATAAGCAGGTTATAGCCCTGAGCGCTTCGCTGAAACGACTGATTGATAACGCTGTGAACGACCAAAACGGTTACGACTAACGCCACGCCAAGAGCCATCGAAAACGCCGTCAAAATCGACGCGAGCGCACGATGCTCAATACTTCGCCACGCAATTTTTCCAAGATTCATAATCGGCAAATGATAAAAAAGACCATGTGGTTACGTAATAATAATTTCCGGCAAGGAAATTTTACAACCTTATTATTATGCCGCAAGTTTGCAAAAAAAACAATGGGCAAAAATGTTTTCTCATAATTTTTTTCGTTTTTCTGCCGGGAAAAGATTGAAGAACAATTCTAAACATTCTGACTCCCGCCGACGGGCGCCCCTCCGCAGGAGGGGAATTTTGTTTTAGGTTGCAGGTTCTAGGTATCAGGTACCAGGAATCAGGTTCTAGGGACCAGATACCAGGCGCCAGATACCAGTATTTGGTATTCAACACGGGAAAGCCAAACGCCGTAGGCGTAGCCGCGCAGCGGCGAAATTATGCGTAACCGGCGGTGCAACCGCCGGAAAGCGCCGCGCGCGAAAACAATCAAGCCCTGCACGGGGCGAGATTTTTCACTTTTAGTTTTTCACTCGCTTCGCAGCGTTTGCAGCGCGACGCCGGAAGCGGAGGAACTCAAAACCGTGTTGACTCGTTTGAGCGGCAAGAATCGCAAACGCGGCAAGCCGCCGACCGCGGGAATTTTGCTTTCGGGATTATTCGTAAGTCCTTGACTACCTGGATTCCATGGGCAACGACTTGAACCAAATCGCAAAACTTCGCGTGCTCCTCAAAAAATCCCTGCCAAACTTTATAAAAGATGTGTAGATACTTTTGCTCCAACGGAGGGGAATTTTACGCCAGTCGCACGTCTTCCAAGAAGAGCGCCTCGCGCCTTCCCTAGCGCGAGTCTCGACCCTTCCCCTGCGCGGTTCGCGTGCCTTTCCTGGGAAGCGCCTCTTCAGTGCGAATGGGAGCAAGTAGAGAAATTGCGTAAATTCTAACAATAAATCGTCCGCGAAGGAACGAAGATTCTTGAGCGACGCGGGACTGTCGGTCAATCGCGCAATGATTTTCCGCACGAAGCCGCTTGCTCAAGACGCGGCGATTTTTCAGCATTTCTCTCCTCAAAAAACAAAAATCAACGTCAAAATTCAATAAACCTCACTTTTTTTTGCAAAAAACGATCTCCTCTCTACATTTTTGCGGAAAATCCGTTATGCTTATCATTGATTAGATGTTGATTTTGAGGCGTTTTTAGAGATTGCCCATGAAAAAAGAATGAAGAATTGAGGTGAACGATGTTGGATGTTCTCTGCCGATTTCCGCTTTTTGCCGCAGATACGGGAACGATGGATGCCGGAACGATGATCGCGTTAATTTGCGTCGGAGCGGCATGTTTGCTCGGTTTGATTTTGTTGGTGTTGCTGTTTAATTGGGGTGCGCTGTGGTTTCAAGGGTTTATGTCCGGCGCGCAAATCAGTTTGCTGGGACTTGTCGGGATGAGTTTGCGAAAAGTGAATACGCGGATTCTCATGCAGGCAAAAATCATGGCAAAACAGGCGGGATTGCCGATCAGCGGTCAATTCGGTATCACAACCCGACGCTTGGAAGCTCATTATCTCGCGGGCGGAAGCGTGCCGAAAGTGATTCAGGCGTTGATTGTCGCGCAGCGTGCCGATTTGAATCTCAATTTTGATCAGGCGGCGGCAATTGATCTTGCCGGACGCGACGTGCTGGAAGCGGTGCGGACAAGCGTCAATCCAAAAGTGATCATTTGTCCCGACCCCAAAAAAGGAGGACGGACGCGGCTGAATGCGATTGCGAAAAACGGCGTTGAACTTCTTGTGTCGGCGAAAGTGACGGTGCGGACAAATTTGGAGCGGCTTATCGGCGGCGCGACCGAAGAGACGATCATTGCCCGCGTCGGCGAGGGAATTATCAACGCGATTGGTTCGGCGGAAACGCATTTTGAAGTGATGGAAGATCCGATACGCATTTCGCGCACGGTGTTGAACCGCGGTTTGGATTCGCAAACGGCGTTTCAAATTGTTTCGATTGACATTGCGACAATCGAGGTCGGACAAAATATCGGAGCGCGGCTGCAAGTGGATCAAGCGGAGGCGGACACTCGCGTTGCGCGGGCAAAAGCGGAAGAACGTCGCGCTTTGGCGCAAGCGGTTGCGCAGGAAATGAAGGCGAAAGTCGCGGAAAACCGCGCCGTCGTCACCGCCGCCGAAGCGTTAGTCCCGCACGCGCTCGCCGAAGCGTTCCGTAAACCGGCGAAGGAAATGAAAAGTTAAAAAAACGAAACGTTGCCGAAACGTCGCGCAAACTCAATCGGAAACGCGAAGCGTAAGCAAGTGAAAAATGAATGATTTTAACGGACAATGAGATAAACCAAACAATCGCCCCTTCGGGGCGCGTGTCATCTTTTTACCTTACGACTTTCATGAGATTTTCTATTCGGATATTTTTGATTGTATTGGTACAAGCGGCGGTCTCGGCGATAACGGCGGCGGAAACGTTTCGCGTTCGACAGCCGGAAAAGAATCAAACGCAAATACTGAGAAAGATTACGATTGACAAACCGTCGTCCGTGAAAGCGCCGCCGATCATTTCGTCGTCCGGCGAACTCTTCGGTAAAACGCCGTATGTTGCAAAGTATCCGCAAACCGCCGACGGCGTAACGTCGTCTCAAACAACGCCGTCTGCTGTTTCCGATTTTGGAACTCGAAATTCCAATCGCTCGTCATCGTTGCGGCGGGGGAATTTCTCGAATCGGAATGATTCCGGCATAACAATATTGCTGAACGAAACGCTTCCCGAACCGGCTCGCAAAAAAGTGACCGATTCCGAAATACGGAAACAATTAGAAAAAATCAGCAAGTTATCGTTGGCGGCAAAAAACGGCAAACATAAGCCGCCCGAAATCGAAACGAACGCGGCGGAGAACAAGACCAATAACGCAGCTCATGACGTCGCCAACGAGAATAATTCGGCGGCAAGCGGAACAAACGCGGCGTCCGACGTCGCTGCGATTATTGCCAAGAGTATTTTTTCAGCAGCCGATAATCCGAAAGAATGGTTCGCAAGGTTACAAGACGGTTCGATCGTTTCGGTGAAAAAAGTGGACGCCGAATTTTATCTCTTTGACGCGGCAACCGGAAAAATCGGAACGAAAGTTGTCGCCGAAGAATCGTCCGGCGAAACAGAAACCGGCGGCGGTTTCTTATCGAAAGGTCAGGAAAAACAACACGCAACGCTTCTCATCGTAACGACGATGGCGGTTTTGGCGGCGGTTGGAATCGGCTTTTTAGCGTTTGATTACAAACATCGCTGGGAACAAGAAGTCGTCAATCAAAATCAACGCCTGACCGGCGCCGGAAACGGCAGATATTCCAATCTCGATTCGTTAGAACCGGACACGTTAAGTTTCCCGCAAAATTTCGACGCGCTTTCTGCAACAGAGATTTCCGATCATTCGTTCCGTACCATTGCGTAGCTTTCACGGACGGGAAAGCGTTAATGTTTTTCCGGCGGATCAATACCGAAATTTTTGATGGTAAAAAGCGAGCGGAATTTGTAACCGCGATGAATAAACGCATCGCACCCGCCTTCCATTCTGTCGATGATTGCGATCACTTCATCTACAATCAATCCCGCCGCTTCGAGACGTTCTATCGCTAAAAGCGACGAACCGCCGGTTGTTACAACGTCCTCGACAACAACAACGCGATCGCCCGATTGAACAGGACCTTCCACGAATTTTTGCGTTCCGTGATCTTTCGCCTCCTTGCGAACCATACATCCTTTCAACGGAATTCCTCGCGTTCCGGCGATCGTAATCACAGACGCCGTGATGGGATCGGCTCCAATCGCCATGCCTCCCACCGCGTCGGGAATTTTACCGCTTTCAAGCATAAGTTCCAAAATTCCTTCGCCAATCAGCGCCGCTCCTTCCGCATCCAGCGCTACCTGTTTGCCGTCAAGATAATATTTCGCTTTCTTTCCCGACGCAAGAGTAAAATCTCCAAATTTTAACGACTTCTCTTGGATTAACTCTTTCAGTCGTTCACGATGATATGCCATAATGAATCCTTCATATTCTTTGTAAATTCTCTTAAAATCAATCCGCGTTCATTATTTACCGACGTTTGTTCCCGCCGGATTGCTTGCGGAATGGTTCGGTTTGCATGCGGGAAGCGCCGGCTCGCACGCTTTCGGAATATATTCGCGGCATGTCGTCTCAACCTGACAAGGATCGATCGGCTTGCAACAAACAATCGGTTCATACCACGCTGGAAACCAAGGATAACGCGGTTTTTCGGGACGCTCTGGAGGTCCCGGAGGATTGGGAGGAATCGGCGGAACGTATGGCGGCTTTTCCGGCTCCGGTTTCGTTGACGCATAAAAAATTCTGACGGTATTTTCTCCGTACTTTCCGACATCGTTCGGTGCTAAATATCCAAACACGCCTTCATGTTCGCGACGATTCGCCTGATATTGAGCATACGCATAACCATAATATTCCACGCGGCTATCGTCGCCCGCGTAAGCGGTTATCGTACCATCTCCCGGATACTCGTCAATATTATAGCGGAAAAAAGTTCCCGATTCAGGAACGGACGTTCCCGGCGGTAAACCGGAATCCATAATACCGTTGCCAATGATCGCTCCGTCCGCAAAACGAATCGCGTCGTCCGTTCCGTTTTGCATTTTTCGGAACCCGAAAATCCCGACAAACATTCTTTGATTGTTAGCGGAAGGTTTTTCCTCGTAAGAAACAAATTCTTTACCAATACGGGAATTGCCGTCCACCGCAAGATAACCTTCTTCGTTTCCATTAAAACGCGATTTCAAACTTTCCTGATACTGTTTGTACAAAGCCGGATCGGTTCCCAGCGCTTCCGCAAGATAACGTTCATCCAGGTTTTTGTATCGATTGAAACTATAACCGACAATCACGCGCCCGCCGTAACGATATTGGGAAGTCTCGGAAGCTCCCGGATAAAAAAGCGGCGCTTCGCTGTTATTTGCGTGTCCGATAGCCGAAGTCCCGCCGTTTGCGTCTTGCAGAATCATATTTACGCCGGACAACGCGGTAATATTCGCGTTGATTTCTGCGCCGACATAAGCGGTATTCTTATTCGCCGTATTGACGTTGCCGGCAAAAACGGCTTTTCCCATGATATTACTTCCGATTTGCGCGATGGATTTCCACGCGTTGTTGTTTCCGTAATCGCGAGTTCCGTTTGCCTGAAGAATTATATCTCGCGAAGCGGTTACGTCATAATGATCGACAGAACCGTTTGTTGCATTCTGATTGAAATCTTCGCCGACATGTCCGATACCGCTTGTTCCGCCGCCGTCCGCTCGAATGACGACGTCGCGTCCCGAATGAGCGGAAATGTCGCCGTAAATTTTATTGACCGTTAAATCCTCATCAGGCAAAACAAAATTCGCGTCTCTTATGTAATAAGGAGAAACGAAATTACGCACATGATGTCCGATTCTCGCGATGCTTGTTCCTTCGCTTAAAATACGAATATCGCCGTCCGGCGTTTGAACGTTAATGTTACCGGAAACAGTATTTGTCAAAGGAATGTAGTAACCGCCGCCGGAATCTGTGGGCGGTATATATTGATACAATGTGATAATTTTTCCCGTCTCTTTATCTTTTGCCAGATAAGCGTGTCCGATATGCGCCGCCGGCGCGTTTTCGACGTCGGAAGATTCGCGATACGCCGCCTGAATGATAAGATCGCCGCCGTTGACCTGTACGTCAATATCGCCGGAAGGCAAATAAAGATTTGCCAAACGTTCATGATCTTCTCTCGCGTCGTTTGAAGTATCGTTAAAAGTAAAGCCGGAGAAAAGCGAATCTTCGGAATTCGCCGCCGTTTGGTTATAAATGCGGGAATCCGTATCGCGGAAATGATAACCGATTTGCGCATAACCGCCGTTAAGAGCTTGCAACGTCAAATCGCCGGAAGTTGTCGTTACGGTGGTTGTCCCTTTGTTGGCTCCCACAGAAATATAAGCGTTAGGAACGTTGGAAACAAGATTCACGCTTTTTCCCGTTATTGTTACATGACCGTTATCGTAAGCGTTGACTAACGTGGAATTGCTGGAAGGATCGGCGTTCGAATCAATTCCGAAATTCACATCGCCCGCATCCGCTTGGACGTCGATATTTCCGCCGCCGATTGTCGCAATCACCGATGAATTGATGTTAATATTGCCGTTGGTTGCGCGAAGATAAATTCGTCCCTGATGATCGGCGTCAATAGCGTTGGCGCGAATGATTCCGCTGGTGTTAATTACGGCGGATTCCAATTGAACGGAGTTTGCGATAATTTTTCCTCGATGATTGATAACGCCGCTGTTGATCGTTCCCAAATCATTCGATCCGTTCATCCATGCGTTGAGTTGTTCATCGGACGTCGCGGCGGTTGATCCGACAAAACCTTGCGCGTTGATAACGCCGGACGGTCCGATTGTCAAGCCGTTGGGATTGACAATATAAACCGTGCCGTTAGAGTTTAAACGTCCGTTAATTTCCGTCACTCCGTTTGCAACGCGATTGAGAATTGCGCCGTTTTGTCCGTCAAATTGAAAATTTGCCGTTTGCGCGTTCCCGATCCCAAGATTACGCCAATCCACATAACCGCGATTTCCCGTAATATTAATATCCGTTCCGCCGGTAACGTCTCCGATATTCACATTAAGGGATTGACCGGAAACGTTACCAATATTATATTGTTGCTGAGCGTGAGCGGAGAATCCCCAAGCGGAAGCAATCAATAACGCGCCGCTAAACGGGAGGAGAAAAATTCGGGTCGCGTTGTATTTTTTCGTCATCGTTTTGTTTTCTGAAAAATGAGGAGTGAAATTTGAAGAAAAGTTGAATCAAAATTTTTCAGGAAGGTTTTTTTCGAAAATGTTTTGCCGTCTAAAAAATAAAAGTAGTATTTTTGATTCAAATGTTTATCATAATATAATGAGTCTAAAAAGGATTATAGGGAAAATAATCAACAATTTGTTTACGTTTAGTATCAGGGTTGTAGGAAATTTGACGCTTATCGTATTTCATGGTAACTAGAAAAAAACAAAAAACAACAAAAATGTTGAAATTTGAAATCAAAATTCAAGATTCCGGTGAAAAAAATACTTTGAAAAGATGTGTTATTAAATAATCATTTTTCATATCCGGCAAGTTTTTTGCTTGTAAGTGATTGCAAGCAATAAAGATAAGTCAATGGCAACCCAAATAAATAGATTTTTGATGCGCATAACAATCGATGAAAATTAATGCAACATTTTGAAGAAAAATAGAAAAAATGTTTGTTGTTTTTACAAAACATAAATTTAATGATAAGAATAAAAAATAAAAAGTTTCGCAAGCGGAATTTTTTAGCTCCGTATTTTTTCAAAAATAATAAATTTTGAGTAGAGAAAAATTGATATTTTCAAGAAAGCTGCTATAATGAAGGTCGTTCTGAAGAATAAAAAATCATTCGGTTTATTTTAATTTTTTGAAACCTTAATCAAATTGAAACTTAACACTATGACCTCCTTGCTTTTGGAAACATCGTTATTTGCTGCAATTCCGAACTGGATTCGGGCTGTAAGTTATGTCGATCTCGTAGGAATCGTCTTGTTTATCGTTTTTGGGATTTTCGTTTGGCTTTTACGAAGTTTCGTGCCGAAAGTCGGCGCGATTGCTTGGGTGACGTTCAAAGAAGCGATTTACCAGCCGCTTTTTTTGATTCTCGTACTTGTCGGATTGTTCGCGCTGTTCATGTTTTTGTACATTCCGTACCACACGCTTGGCGAAGATATTAAGTTAGTTATTACGCAAGGGCTTACGCTCATTAAACTTATGGCGGTTTTTCTCGCGGTTTGGACGGCGAGTTTTTCTGTTGCGGAAGAAATCGAAGGACGAACCGCTTTAATGATTCTTGCCAAGCCGGTCAGTCGCCGTCAGTTTGTGTTTGGAAAATATGTCGGTGTCGTTCTTGCCGTCACGTTGATTTTTTTGATTCTTGGATTCTTTTTTTTGAACACCGTTTCGTATAAAGTTGTGTTTGACGCCCGCGAAAGCGCAAAAGATATTCCGTCCGTATGGGATTGCACTCGCGAAGTCGTCAAAACGATTCCCAGTTTTACGTTATCGTTTTTTGAAACGTTAATTCTCGCGGCAATTGCGATTGCTATTTCAACGCGATTTTCATTGTTGCCGAATCTGACAATTTGCCTTGCGATTTACGTGATAGGTCATCTCGCCCCGATGATCGTGCAATCATCGGTGGGACAAATTGCGTTAGTCGCGTTTGTGGCTGACTTTGCGTGCGCTATTTTGCCGGTGTTGGAACATTTTAATATGGAAACTAACGTAGCAATGGATCAGCCGCCGACTTGGTGGTATGTTTTCTGCACGGCGCTTTACGCAGTGATGTATTGCGGATTAGCGCTAACGCTCGGACTTTTCTTGTTTGAAGATCGCGATTTAGGATAAAATTCCAGCTTTAGCCAAAAACATTTGGGAACGTCTAAAAACTTATTTTTTAGACAGGATTGACAAGTTTTTTTATTCCAATCTCTCTTGTTTATCCTGTCGAAAAAATATTCCAATGTCAAAACCGTCTTCTTTGGCTTTTTCGCACAAACGGATAACGCTATTCAAGTCTCTTAACGTTTCGGCGGTCATTTTTATTTCCGTCGCCTGATTAAGAGCTTCAAGACCTTTATTTTCGTCTTCGTTTTTCTCTTCGGAACGCTTTTCTTTGATCGGAGGATCGACGGGTTGAGCCGGCGTTTCTTCTGCCGCCGTGGATTCCGTTTGTTGTAAGTCCGTACTATCCAGCGCCGTAAGTTTTGAATTAACAATCCCTAACGTTAAAGTTAACGCACAAACGGA
>JAISZO010000283.1 GCA_031269105.1 Planctomycetaceae bacterium
CAATCGTTGCAACCGTCCGAATTTGAATCACACGCTTACAACGCCGCAAAAATTATATTCGATTTATTCAAACCGTTTCAACATGATCTCGGCGACCCGCTTGTTGAGTTATATCTTGACGAAAACGGCGGTGGAACAAGTCTATCGCTTCCCGCAATGCTTGCCGCTCTTTCACGAACTCTCGAAATTACTTGGAAAGACACAATTATTTCAACCGGTTGTTACGACAAGATTAACCAACTGTTGTTGCCGGTTGACGCTAATACGCTTCCAGCAAAACTCGAATGTGCGAAACGTTTCGGTTATAAAAAAATTATTCTTGTGGAAGGACAACAAGATATTCCAACTGATTGTCCACTTGAAACCGTGTTGGTAAATCCCGACCCTAACATTGCGGTATTTCAGTTAATCAACCCGAAATTGACGGGTGCAATTCCGAAAGACCGGCACGTTGCCCGTTTGCTATATTCGGCAGACAGATTAGGAAAATTAAAGAACGAAACAATTATTAAAACGTTTCTTGAAAGCGATTCCAAGTTAGTAAAATCCATTGCAAGCGATATTCTTTCACGTAATGCTTTGCATCGGGGCGAAACAGCGGAAGCGGCGAAATATCATAAACAGGTTGAAACGCTTCTTTGGGATAAAATACCAAACGGATATTTAGGACATTATTTGCGTTATGAACGCATTGCTGCAACGGCTATTCTTAAAATTGATTTAGGAATATGGAATGACGAAGATGAAACACATACGGCGTTAGACAATCGGTTAGCGCATTTAGAAAACGCAATTAACGGCGGTTTTGCCGATCGAAACGACTATTTTGCTGCGTTAACTTTGGCGAATACTCGTGTTTTACGCAAACGATTTCAATCTCGTTTAACCGCTCGTTGTGATGAGCAGTTTGAGCAGTTATTGCAATCCGCTTGGCACGATTTAATTTTCCTTTTCGATAATTGGGACGCTATTTATAAATTTGCCGAAAGGATAGATAAGAAATCGACTCTCCGCCGTCAGCGCAATTATTGCATAGAATGTTTAACGGACTATTGGAAAGTTCACCAAGGATTACCGCGTTGGGAAAGAGTTGACGAATTCTTAAACTGGTGCAAAAAGAAGAGATACGAAGATGCTTTTGATAAAATTGCCGAATTAAATTTTCGTATCATTATGGATAACCATATAAATGAAAAAGAACTTGACACAAAGATTAAAAGATTTGACCGTCAATTTTCTAAAACGGTAGTACATCCAAATTGGATATTTTACGAAAAGATATTGCAGTTTGCTCCTGACACGAAACATAAGCAGCATTGTATCACTAAACTTACCGAAGTATTGCCGAAATTAGAAGAGAATAATAAGAGTATTTTTATCTTGCTTGCCTTGCGGACACGAGCAGTATTACAAAGAGCGGGATATAAAGTGCAACGGAATATCCCGGCGCCGCCAGCGGATGCACCGCTGCAAAAGATTTACGATATAATTAAAGACAATCCGATTGACCGATGTCCGTATTAACGAAAGGAAAACACAATGACAAAATACAGCGAATTACACTTATTCATTGACGAAAGCGGCGATTTCATTAAAAACCGCAAGCGGGACTTTCTTCTTATCGGCGGCGTGCTGCTCTTCGGACAATACGATGCTGCTGTCGAAGACGGTATTAAAAACGCAATGCTTGACGCTTGCAGATTGTCGGGAGCAAAATATCCTGTACATTACAATGAACTTGCCCAAACTCAAATCAAATCCTTTTCTCAATACATT
Organism: Planctomycetaceae bacterium; assembly: GCA_031269105.1. Taxonomy (GTDB): domain Bacteria; phylum Planctomycetota; class Planctomycetia; order Pirellulales; family Thermoguttaceae; genus WRMR01. The sequence goes on from JAISZO010000283.1 coordinate 1,777, forward strand.
TCCGAGAATCTAACCGATTGGCGTAAGCGAACCGAAACGCCGATTTACGGCGTCTTCATCCAGCACAAAGAAGATGTTTTTTACGATGCAGCCGATATTCTTTCCGAACAATCATTCGACAACCGTTATGTTTCAATGCTCTGGACGCTTGTGGAATATCTCTGTTTTGTCAGTGATAAAGTAAATTCCCGCTTGACGGACGATGCGGAAATACATCTGCATATCGCTTCTCGTCAATTTTACATTCCGAAAGACGAAGATTTGAGGGAACTTTATGAATCACTTGGTTATATGGTTAAAGAAAATAAAAGAGATGCAAACTCTTATTTTGTAACCGCAACGCTTCGGCAATCCGATATAGCGGCAATGTTCCGTATTGCTTTGCGCAGCCGTTGGAACAAGTCAAATCGTTCACTTGCATCAGTCAGCGTTGACGGTATGCAGTATCAAAACAAAAACGCATCCGCTGTTATGTATCTTTCCGACATTATCCTCGGCGTAGAAAGAAAACGTATACAAGATTACGGCGTACAGGCACAGCAGACCGTGCCGATACTCGAAGCATTGGAATACGGCAAAACGCTTGAATCCGCTATTAAATGCAGGTCATATATTGCCGAAGATAATATGACGGCATTACTCGGTTCGCTTGCAGATAATCCGTTTGCCCCTGCTGATTTGCGTAATCAAGGAATCGTCAATAAACTCGCTGCTCTTTTCAAGCAAAGCAAAACGCCGTTTTATCAACTTTACGAAACGGCGCTGCGGAATGTCAATCACCCGTTTTACCGTAAGAAGGGTTTGCAACTGCAAACGCTGCTCGATGCAGTTCACGAAAAATCGCAACTCAACGATTTACAAACGTATTTGCATACCTTGCAGATTGATATGGCGTATCACGACCATACCGGCAACGTTGAATTAGGAAATTATGATTGGGAGCAATATCTCGAACTCGAACCGCAACTTGCGACACTCGGCGCAGAGCAAGCGATGGAATTTTACACCGACTTCCGCTGCAAACGGGCAGTCAATCTGATGGACGAATTCCGTTATGACGAAGCCGCAAAAGTGTTAATTCAAGCCGAAACAAAAGAAGAGAACTTTGTAAACAATGCAGTTAAAATGTTTGGCGGTAATGCGAATGATTTTCCGAAAGAACGTCGCGGCTGGGTTTATTCTTCACGCGGTCAAGTGTTTGCGTTTCAAGGTAGAAAAGCGCTGGCAGAGCAATGTTTCCGTGATGCTCTGAAATGTTTTGATAAGCAGGACGACATTGAACGGGAATGGGTGTATCTCGGACATTTGACGTGTGATTTCCCTCACGATTCGCAGGACTTGTTAAACGATGTGTTTGAGAATTTACCGTCAAACACAAGTCCGTTTGAAGAACCGTTCATATTGGCATTGAAGTTGAAGGCAGTTTATGTTTTCGGCGATACGGAACAGCAAACGGATTGGGCGGAACAGATGTTAACGTTTATCCGCAATAACGAGGAAACGTTACCGACCGACCATCCGTGGGGCTTGATTTATCAGATGACGGCGATGTTGTTTGAGAAAATCAACAATAAGAATCAAGCGAATCATTTTTATGATTTAGCTTTGGACTCTTTCCGCAAAGGCGAAGGAATCTTGAAGGAACTCGGCAAGTATTGTCAACTTCGCAAGCAAGGTAAACCAGCGCCGGAAAAGATTCGGTTTAACTATTGGTAATTTCTGATGCCCTATTGTAATTTACTCAAACTGTAAACGAAATACTTTCATCACAAATGAATAACACCATTTTTTATCACTATCAACAGATTTCATAGATTGATATCACAGGTGTATTTTTAAAAATCTGCGATCATCTGTAAAATCTATTGATAAAAAGCTATTTCGTATTTTTCAAAATCATTCTGTTTATAGTTTGAGTAATTTATTTCCCCGCCGTTTATAACACCAACCATAGAATTACAAACAACTGAATTTAGGAACAACTGCTATGCGTAAAATCGTTTTCGCTTTTCTCGGAACTAAATTTGACCGTCCAAAATCGGAGAAAGACCGTTGGCAAACTTGGAGACCAACGATTTCTCTCTTTTCCGATAATGTGAATTTTCATATTGACGAATTTCATCTCTTTTACGGTTCAGCATATAAAAAATTAGCGGAAACCGTCCTGAACGATATTGCCGAAATATCGCCAAACACAGAATTAGTGCGAGAACAAATCGAATAAATGCGTCTGGGATTGTTCGTTTTGCTGTATGGACGCAAGTCCTCAAACTTGCCGTTCTGAAATGACTTTCGAACAAAAACTGCAAGTTGCCGATTATCTCAAAGCGGTTGCCGATACTTCCAACGGCGTGAATTGCCGTGTGGATATTTCCGGCGGTGAACCGATGATGAATGTCAAAGACCATATTCTACTGATTGAACGTCTATCGCAAAATCTCGGTCAAGACAAAGTCGGTTTGAGTTGTTCGGGCGCAGAAATCGCCAAAGAAGTTGCCGAAAAGTTGGCGGTACTTGTTTCCGATGTTGAAATGACGATGGACACTGCTCCCGATACGCAATTTCACGATTTCCCATTTCGTCCGAAAAATTATCACAAAACCGCTGGCGAAAGTGCAAAACTGTTGAAACAATACGGCGTTGCGGTCGGACTGCAAACCGTGCTGACTCGGCATCATCGGAATCCTGATATTTTGGAAAATCTTTTCGATTATCTATACGAAAATCGAATCGACAACTGGAGTATTCTGAAATTTTTTCCCGCCGGTCGAGGCAAGTTGTATCCGTATTTGGAACTCACGGACGATGAATGTGTCGAAAATTAGTTAAGCGGATTCGGCAGATTTACGACAGCAAATCAGGCGAGAAACCGAAAATTGATTTTCACTATCTTTTGCCCGGCACAGAGAAAAACAGCAGTTGCCGTTGCGTGAAAAATTCTATCGGAATTCTTCCTGACGGTCGGGCGATTGCTTGTTTTTGGGCAGTTAAAGAAGGTGGTGTGTTATGCGATGATAAATTTCTGCTCGGAGATGTTACAAAACAGCCACTCACAGAAATTTTAGAAAGTGAAAATGCCCGATATTGGCGGGGTTATTGCGCCGGTCATACCGAATGTGCGTTTCACCATTTGGGAAAATAAAACGTTTTTGCGATGTTTAATTTTTATATTTTAAGTTTATTATCAGGATTTTTCGAGATTGGTCCGTTGGTGTATATCTATCAACAGGGCGGGAATTTAGCGTTTACTCTTTTCGCCGTGTTGTGTTATCAAATCGGAAATCTTGTGCCGTGTCCGCTGCGGTTATCGGGAAAAATTACACTTGCCGTTTCCTCTCTTTCACTTTTTTGTTTTGGAATTGCGTTAAGTTGTTTTCCGCCTTTCCCATTGCAGTATGTTATTTTATCCATTGCCGTTTTGTTTGCGTCCGCCGTTATCCAGTCGCTTCGCAGTGTTAAAAAATCCAATTCACCGCAGTTAATAAAACGGACAACCCGTATTATCGGCTTCGCGTCCGGTTTTCTTTGGGCTTTCTCGTTTGTTCCTATAATTGCCTTAATTTCACTCGTTTTCGTTGCAGGTATCGCTTTTAAGAGTAAAAAAGAATTGCCTATAAGGACAACATTTTTATCGCCGAAAACGCTGACGAAATTAAATTGGGCGATGATTTTTCATCAGTTACATTATTTCGTTTATTGCTATGCGGCATTGCTTTTTGCTTGTCACAAAGGCGGAATTTGGATTGCGTTAATGCTGTGGGTTTTGACTTGGCTCACTTACACATACAGCGAAAAATTGCCGTTTTACCAAAGGACAAATTATTACAACATTTTTATCACCGGACATATTTTACTTCTCGGTGTGTTACTCGGAATGTTCTTTATTGAAAACGATTTTGCCCGTATAATTTTATGGTGTTTCACCGGTTGCGGGGCAACTACCGTATTTTGTTTTAAGAAAATTAACCCGCAAGATATCAACATTACGTTTGCCGAAAATATCGGACACGTGTTGGGAATCCTGCTATGCTTAATTATTTTTATCTCGTTCAATAATCTGATTTACACATTACCAGCCGCCGCAATTTTCGTGTTAATTGCATTGTTGCTAATGGGAATTGAAAGGAGGAAAATATGCTAATCAAACAAGTTGCCGTCAAAAATATCCTGACGAAATCGAAATTGCCTGATGCGGATTATGTTATCAATCCGTATATCGGATGTAATCACCATTGCGTCTATTGCTACGCCGAATTTATGTCTCGTTTCACCGGACACACCGGCGAAAAATGGGGTGATTTTATGGACGTTAAAGAAGGTTATAAAATTCTTTCGACCGAAAAAATGTCGGGGCAAACCATACTTCTCGGTTCGGCGACCGACCCTTATAATCCGTTGGAAAATAAATACGAAAAGACACGGAATATCCTGCTGCAATTAGAAAACGGCAAAGCGGACATCGAAATTTTAACGAAGTCGCCGTTGGTGCTGCGGGACATTGATATTCTGTCTCGAATGAAACATATCCGTGTCGGCATTTCTCTTTCGACAACCGATACGGTGTTTGCCCGCCTCACCGAAAAGAGTGCGGCAAGCCCTGACAAACGAATTGACGCAATGCGGCAGTTGCATCTTGCCAAAATACCGGTATATGCGTTTGTTTCACCGCTGTTTCCGTTTCTTTCCGACTACAAGGCAATCGTGTCGGCAGTTGAAGAATATGCAGACGAAATCTGTTTTGAGAATCTTAACCTGCGGGGAAACTACAAACAAGCGGTTCTCGATTTAATTGCAAAACATTATCCCGAAGTGTTCGCCAATTTTGTTGCGGTTTATAATTCCAAGCAAAATTTTAACAGATACTGGCAAGCAAAGCAGGAAGAAATTGAAACGTTTATGAGGAAACGTAAGACGCCTTATAAAATGTATTTCTTTCACGATAAAATTAAAAAGGCATAAGAGTATGAAAGCGAATTTTTTAGGATACACACTTAACGGTAATATCATTGCTGCGTCTTGTCCTGCTACAGAAAACGCAGAGAAAGTTCGGCAATGCGAAAAACACGGAGCATCGGCGGTCATATTAAAAACCGCAACAGGAACGGACGGCGGTGTTCTCGGCGAAAACGATAAACGGCGTTGCTATTTTGACAAGCGGGGATTTTGGGCGAAGTCCACTTTCCCACGTGAAATTATGCCGTTAAATGAAAGTGTTGAAATACTACGGACGGTAAACGTGAAAATTCCAATTATCGCAAGCATCACGGAGACAGAATTAGCGCCGGAAAAATGGCTTGCCGATTGTGTGGCTTTGGAAAATGCTGGCGCAAATGCGATTCAACTTGATTTATTTTATTTGGAAAATCTTTTATCGCTTCCCGATTTCGCTTTGCAATTTACCAACTTAATCAATGAAATAGTTAGACATTCGAAAATTCCAATAATGCCGAAATTGAATCTCGGTTTGCCTGCGGAATACGCTGTTTATTTGTTGAAACAAACGGACATACATTACGTTTCCTTATTGGATTCTGTTCATTCGCCTGCACCGCTTATTTTTCACATCGATAAAGTTACGGTTAACCCCGACTTCTTGGGAACGGGCTTGTCCGTATTCGGCAATTTTATGTTTCCGCTGACGCGGAATTACACGAAGATTATCAGCGATGCAGGATTTGAAGTGTGTGCCGGCGGCGGAATTAAAACCGTTTCGGATATTGCCGAATTATTATTTCTCGGTGCGGCAAGTGTGCAAGTAGCAACAGATGTTTTGTTAAACGGCTTTCAACGGTTCAGCGAATTGCAAAACGAACTTGACACGTTATTAGCGAATTTACGGATTACCGATGTCGCTGAATTGTGCCGTCAAGCGTCAATTCTTTATCCTGTTGCCCCGCCGAAAATAGCGCAGAAATACGCATGTGTTGATGGGGCGAGATGTCTAAACTGCGGGCGTTGTATCCGACAAACGTTTTGCGAACACATATATCGAAACGGCGAAAAAATCACAATAAGCGATTGCGAGGGTTGCGGATTATGTGCTAACCTATGCAAATTAGATGCAATTATAGAAAGCGAGAGGTAAAATGAGGGATAATAAATACCTATTATTTTCAAATGATTGTGTTGTTGGAGATAAAATGGCAATTACTCTATCCGACAACGCAGTCATTACCTGAACCGAAAAGAAACATTGATAAAGAATTTGACGAAGCAAAGAAACTTGCCGTCCTTGCGTTTGGCGGAAGTGAAAATTTAATTGCCATTCCCGAACCCATTTTTACCATTTCGCCGAAGATTATCGACCGCAAAATAATGTCAAGAACGAATATTGAAACCGTCCGTAATAAATCAAAAAGCAAGTTTGACAATGCCGTTAAAAATCACGACATATCAAAAATTAGGAAAATTTACCGCGATGTAAAAGACATCGAAAACAGATACGCCCCTCATCGGATTGCCCTTTTGCCGCAACTCTGCGCTCTATTTGCAATGAAGGATAATCCCGATTTGCCCGCAAACCGAAACGCCGCTTACGATTATCTAAAAAAATCATTGGATTGGAATCAAAACGACAACATTTCACTTATCGCCTTTATCTCTGTTGCAATGCAAAAAGAACAATGGAAAGAAGCAGGTGAATGTTTGATGCGTTTATTACTTGCCAAAGAAACGCTTGAAGAAAAAGATACGCCTTTCGTAAAAGCATTGGACGCTGTTTGCTTAATATGCCGTCTGAATCTCTGCCGGGCTTAATGTCTTTGAAAGACAAACTGCATTTGCAGATTGATTATTTTCAATACATTATATTCCTTGCACTTGCCAACGAATCAAAAGAGTCGGCAGTTCTTGCGTATCAGAAACAATATGCCGAATCAAAAGAATTATCACCGAAAGCCGTTGCGTTTCAAAGTGTCGCATTGCTTTACAAGGAAGAAACACCGGTCATATTGCCGGTAGAAAATAAGATGAGTGCGGAAACATCCCCGTATCAATTAACGGGTACCGTGATTTTTTATCCCGACCGGCAATGCGGTTTTATCAATAATACTATCCGCAATGAGTCGTTTTCTTTGCACAGAAGACGAAATCGAAAATAATGTTTATCTTGCAATGTGCTTTTTCGGCGAAAATTATGTTTATGAGAAAGAAAGAGAAGCGGCAAGAATTTTTTTATCTTCGGCGTTAAGTATTACGGCAGATTACAAAATCAGTTTTGCCTTTGCTATGTTGCTCATTACATATTTGACAAATTTGCCTGATACTAACGAGTTGGTTAAAAAACAACAGTTGGGCGAGCAATTTTTAGAATACGCCATAAATTTGCTTGACGGCGATGAGACCGCTTGCCAAAAATTCCAAAATGACTTTCCATTTTTTGTTAATAAATTTGAGAAAAAATGCAAGCAGTTTATCAGCGAAGTCCGCAAAAAACAGCGTAAAAACTTGACATTAGAAAATATGGATTTGTTGCGTTCCGAAGAACAAAAACGTTTACAAGCAGAAGAAACAAGTTTGAGGAATCTTGAAAGAACCGAATATCCGACTGTTAATTTGTTATCCGAACATTTTGCATTACTGTGTGAAATCGCTCTGCGGGCAGTATTCCAAATTGACAGACAACGAATAGAGCAGTTAATCCGAATTGCAGAACGGTTGTCTGACGTTGAAAAACAATCGGAATACATTGTGAAAGAAAGAATTCTTTCCGAAACTGAAACCGCAACACAAGCGCTCGAAAGAGAAATTAACGACAAGCCGACTTCGCTTTCATTGCAGCATATCCGTGTGCTGCTTGGCAAGATTCAAAATAAAGTTGCCGAATTGCAAAAGAAAAATCTTGAGAGGGCAGAGTCGCAAATAACTCTTGTCAATCCGCTGCAAGACGATAATTACGTTCTTGTTGATGGGCGAGTCCGCTTGGTTGTCAACGTTCAACTTCAACGCGGAACTGCTCCTATACAAAATCTGGAAGTTAAAATTATTCCGATGAAAAGCGCTTCGACGCGGCGCAGTCCAAAAATCGACTGCGTTGAAAATTGAAGAAAGGGAATATTTTTGTAAAATACGTTCATCGAAACGAAACGTACAATACGTTTTACCAACAACATTGAAAACGTTCCAATATCCCGCAAGAGTAATAAAATTCATAGTGCGGGCATGAAATAAATTTCTGATAAGTAATCTTGCGGAAAGCCCGTCGATAGAAAAACGTCCCGACGCGGTCTTTCGTTGAAACGCTTTTCGGTCGTAAATTCCCGATGTTTTTTCGATAGGCAAATCCTACAAAGAGTCAAACGTTACCGCATGACAACTCGTTCGCATTAAGTTGACGTCGTAACGATTCTCTTGTTTGGAAAAATAAAGAGGGGATGGCATTGGTCAATTTGTTTCTTATTTTTAGGGATCAGTACCACGCATTACAGTGCGGATTTACAAATTGAGACAGTCATAGACAAATTCTGTTTTTTGCGATCCGACGGCAGATTTGCAACTTTTCGGCGGCTCGTCCAATTGCGCAGAGTTCTGAAAACGTGATCAACACGGCAAAAAATATTCGTCTATTTATCGTTCCGCATGTTGAATTGCCCGACGGCGCAACAACACAAGGCGTTCTAATAAATCGGTCAAATCAGAATTTTGCTTGTGCGGCAAAGGCGAAGGTTGCACGACAATTGGCGGATGATCCGACGTTTCATTTTCTGTTTGTAAAACAATCGGAGCGGTAAACGGCAATGTTGAATTGTTTTGCGAGTCCAAATTTTGTATCGGACGCGACGTCGAATATAATGTCGCGGATTTCGTCGAGGGTTGAACAAAAGTCGCCTGTTCTATCGACAGATTTTGCGTCTTGTCCGACGAATTGAGCGAAACGGAACGACGCGATAATTCCTGATCAATCAATCGAACCGCGTCGCCAAATTGTTTTTGAACCGTCAGCTCTTGCGCATAGTAAAGTACGTCGAGAATTTCCGCTTCGGCAATATTTACTCCCGGCGGCACGATTTTTGCCGCCGCGTCGTATTGCTCAAACGCTTTCTGCTCGTTTCTCGCGGCGAAAAAATCATTCGCCGTTTTCCGTAAAATCACATAATTCAAATAACGCAAATTCGGTTGATTCGGCAAACGGTCTTCCGCCAATCGAAACAGTTTTGCGGCTTTTGCGTAATCGCGTTGATCGGCGGTCGCTTTAATCCAATGATAATACGTATGAACCTGATTTGAGCGGAATAATTCGTAGTTCGGATCAATCAGCCGTCCTTCGTCGAACAGTTGCGCCGCGTCAATATAACGTCCTTGCACCGCATAGGCGATTGCCCAATTGTTGAGCGTCGCTAATAAATTTTTCCAGGCGTTTTCATTTTGCGGATCGAGTTGTAACGCTTTTAAATTCGCAACAATCGCCGCATTAAATTTTTCGGCGGTTAATTCGTCAACGCCTTTGTTGTAATAAATTGTCGCTATCAACTGCACGTCGGAAACCTCGCGCGGTTTTTGCGGTAAAACTTTTGCAATATTCGCTCGGTTCGCGGAAAGCGTCGGCGCGCGGTCTGCGTCGGACGACGTAAAAGACGTCTGCGATAACGCGGTTTGTAATGCTTGCAACGATTTTTCCGAAAGAGAGTTTTTATCTTTTGTCGGCGTTATCGCCGCTTGCTGCGAGCGAAGGCGCGCTTGCGGCGATAAATTAAACCACTCGACGCACGTTGTTTCGAGATCAATTGTTTCTTGTCCGGCGCGAACGCGGCTTAACGCGTGTCCTTGCATTTCAACGCCGCACACGTCAAGTCCCGTTTGCCGAGCCATCGCGTGAAACAACACCGTCGCGCTCACGCAGTTGAAATCGCCCGACTCCAACGATTGCATTAAATCGGTACACGCAATATCGTATTTGCCGATCAATAATTGTTTATGCAGTCCTTCGAAAACAATTTTCGCCCACTGTTCTCGCGGAATATTTTTCAATTTCGGACGCAACGATTCCGCAACCGCGCGAACTTTGGAAGAACAATCTTTCACTTTTTGCGCGTCGGTCAAACCTTCGGCAATCAGCGCAGACGAAACAATATCCCAATTTTGCCATATTCCGTCGCTTGCGTCGTCAAGTACAGAACGCTCCAACGGATTAGGAACGGCAATCGAAAATTGATAATATCGCGGATGTTCCGACGTGTTGACGCGACACGGTAACGAAAGAACGTAAACGTCGTCTTGCTTGTATGGAACGGCGGCGTTTTTATTAGAAACAATTCCCCAAAAGCGTACCAAAGGATCGTCAAAACGCGAAGATCGTTGATTTTGCGCAATAATATTTGTTTGTCCCAAAATGGTTTGCACAAATATTGTCGCGGCAAACAGCGTAAAAAAGCCGTATCGCAACCGTATTCGTCCGATGATTCGTTTAACGAGGCGATCCTTCGCCCGATTGTTTGTCACGAGAGCAATTCTCATAATTTCCCTGACTAGTACGTTCAGCCGGAAAACGCCATTCATTCATTTTTTGACGAAATTCCGATAAAATCATTTTAGGTAGTTTAAACGTTAAAAAGCAATGTATGATAATTAAGAATAGATTGTTTTTTCAAAAAAAGGGAGGAAACTTTATGCTTTTTTGACTAATCTACTCGTTTTTATAAAAAATACGTTCCGGTTGCTCTAAATAGATAAAATATTCCGATTTACAAATTAAGGCTTCATTCAAATACAATATACCAAAGCCGGTTGCGTCCTAAAGTTATTGTCTTGACAATTTTTTTTTATCTGATACATTATTTTAAGTCAGTTAGGAAGAAGCAAGAATGATTTTAGTTGCATTGACATGTCCATTTTGCGGAAGTGTAAAAGTCGGCAATAACGAAAAACAACGATACATTTGCAAAAATTCGGAATATTCTCGCCAAACGTTTTATGCAGAATACGCTGACAACGCTTGTAAGTCCGGCGGAAATGTTACGAAAAAATAAAAATCGTCAAGAAAACGAGAATCGGATATTCTGAAATCCATGCAAACAACAGAAAAAATTAACGCCATGACGATTGATGTCGAAGATTACTATCAAGTGGCGGCGTTTGAAAAGGTCGTTTCTCCGCAAGATTGGGAGCAATGGGAATCCCGCACGGTTGCCAATACGCGAAAGATTCTGCAAATTCTTGAATCTTACAGAGTGAAAGCGACATTTTTTGTCTTGGGATACGAAGCGGAACGCCGCCCGGAACTTGTGCGTGAAATTGCCGCCGCCGGACACGAAATCGGTTCGCATGGTTACGCGCATCAACTGGCGTACAAACAGTCGGAAAACGTATTTCGCGAAGACGTCCGGCGGGCAAGAAAATTATTGCGGGATTTGAGCGGTCAAGAAGTTCTGGCGTACCGAGCGCCGAGCTTTTCTATCGGTAAACGGACGGTTTGGGGACGTCGCGTTCTTGCCGAAGAAGGTTACAAATACGATTCCAGCGTTTTTCCGATTCGGCACGATTTGTACGGCGACCCGGACGCGCCGGTAGAAATTCATCCGGTTGAAACGGAAGCCGGAACGATCTGGGAGTTTCCGCCAACGACCGTTTCGTTTTTTGGAAAAAAAATTCCGACGGGCGGCGGCGGTTATTTTCGGATTTTTCCATATTGGCTGACAAAAATGATGTTGAATCGCGTCAATCAAACGCGACCGTTTGTTTTTTACATTCATCCTTGGGAGTTTGACCCGGAACAACCTCGTATCGTTAACGCGCCGCTCAAAAGCCGTTTCCGACATTATACGAATTTGAAAAAAACGTCGCCGCGTTTTCAAAATTTGCTGCAATCCTTTCGTTTTGCTCCGCTTGGCGAAGCGTTGGAAAACTGGCGACGCGCCGCTTGTTCGCTAATCCTCTCTAAAAATCAGTAAAACAAAATGACTTGCGTCAAAAAAACTTTGATTGTCGGCGGTAGCGCCGGCGGAGCGACGGCGGCGGCTCGATTGCGGCGGTTGTCGGAAAATATGGAGATTATTTTGTTGGAACGCGGCGAGTTTATCTCGTTTGCCAATTGCGGATTGCCGTATTTTATTGGCGGAGAAATCGCGGAAAGTTCCAAGCTGACGCTTCAGACGCCGAAAGCGTTTCATGCGCGGTACAACGTCGACATCCGCGTGCGGCACGAAGCGGCGGCGATTGATGTCGCGGCAAAAACCGCAACCGTCAAAAATCATCAAACCGGCGAAACTTACACGGAAACTTACGACGCGTTGATTCTTTCGCCGGGCGCAGAACCGATTCGACCGGACGGTTTTGACTCGGAAAAGATTTTCACGTTGCGGAATATTCCCGACGCTTTTCGTATCAAAAAATTTTTGGAGACGCAAAATCCCAAAACCGCTCTTGTGGTCGGCGGCGGATCAATCGGTTTGGAAATGGCGGAAAATCTGCATCGCGCAGGATTGCAAGTTACTATTTTGGAACAAAGCGATCATCTTCTTGCGCCGTTGGATAACGATATAGCGTGCGACGTGCATCGGCATATCGAAAGCAAAGGCGTGCGGCTTTTGTTGAATACGAAAATTCAAGCGGTCGCGGAAAACGCGGGACAAATTCGCGCAACGTTGAAAAACGGCGAAATTTCCGCCGACATGATGATTTTGTCGATTGGCGTAACGCCGGAAAGTTCGCCGGCGAAAGCCGCCGGACTTGCGGTTGGCGAATGCGGCGGAATTCTTGTGAACGAGCGGATGCAAACGTCGGACGCAAATATTTACGCGGTCGGCGACGCGGCGGAAACGCTGGATTTTGCGACCGGACGTCAAATGTACATTCCGCTTGCGGGACCGGCAAACAAGCAGGCGAGAATTGCCGCCGATAACATTTGCGGTTACGATTCGCGTTACGCCGGCGCTCAGCGTTCCGCGATTGTGCGGATTTTCGATAAGACGGCGGCGGCGGGACTGAACGAAACCGTAGCGAAAAACGCCGGATGGAATTATGAAAAAATGTTTCTCTGGCTGCCAAGTCATGCGGAGTATTACCCCGGCGCGGCGAATATGTCGATAAAGATCGTCTTTGAGAAAACGACCGGAAAAATACTCGGCGCGCAAATTGTCGGCGGCGAAGGCGTTGATAAACGATGCGACGTTTTGGCGTTGGCGCTCCGTGCCGGAATGACCGCGTATGATTTGACGCAATTGGAATTTTGTTACGCTCCGCCGTATTCGTCCGCGAAAGACCCGGTAAACATGGCGGGATTCGCGATAGAAAACGTTTTAACAGGCAAGGTCAAACTCTTTCACTGGCACGATGTGGAGTCATTACGGCAAACGGCAAAACAGCCGGACGCAAAAATTCTATTGCTTGACGTTAGAACGCGGAGGGAATATGAAAACGGACATATCGGCGGTTTCGTCAACATTCCGTTAGACGAATTACGCGAGCGATTGAACGAACTCGACCGCGACAAAAAAATTTATACGACATGCCAAGTCGGACGCCGCGGCTATCTCGCGTGCCGAATTTTATCGCAAAACGGTTTTGACGTTTATAATTTGAGCGGCGGTTATCGGTTGTATCATTTGATTTTCAGAGCAAAGGAAAAGCAAAATGTTGCGTCGCTCGAAAACATACAATCGGCGCAGGAACAAGGCGTAGAAATCGTTAAAAAACTCTAATAACCTCTTATTTTCAATAAAGGCGCTTCCCCATTTTTTTGCGATTTGCGGGAATAACTCGCTTGAACCAATTGCCTCAACCGCTCGCGTTTTCGTTGTGCGCCCCGCGCGGGAAGGCGCAAGACCGACGTAAAATCCCTCCGGTGGAGGGGCGCCCGTCGGCGCAGCCGACCGACGGGGCGCTTCAAGGAAGTGAAAAGTGAAAAGCGAGTTCAACACGCGAAAGTACGGCAAACCAACCCTGGCTCCTGGAACCTGACGCCGTTTCCTTGTTGACGTCTTGGTTTAATTCTCTATATTGTTGTTTACGCGGCGAAAATAAAAAAGCTCTTATCACATCCATAGAAATTACCGCCGCCGATAAGTCTTGCACAGAAAAAAGCATGTTTTATGAATCGTCCATTCACGCCGTTTGAAGAATATATGCTGTTGGACGACCGTCCCGCGTATCCGATGGATTCGTTTCGTTTGTTGCATTTTTCGGGAGAAATTGACGCGGCGGTTCTTGAGGCGTCGATCAACGCGGTTGCGCGTTATCAGCCGATGCTGCGAAGCGTTGCGCGAAAAACAATAGGATTTTTGGGACGCGCTCGTTATATTTGGGAAGAAACGAAACAGCCGGTCTTTTTTCAGAAAATATCCCAAGAAAACGAGCGCCTGTTTCCGCAGCCGAAACGGATTGATCTGTTTCGCGAACCGGGTTTCAAGGTTTATTTCGCCGAAAAAGAAAACGGAAGCGTCGCGCTGCTACAGTTTCATCACAGCGTTTCGGACGGTATCGGCGAAATGGCGGTAATCGCCGATATTCTGACCGATTACGCCGACCGCGTTGAAGGAAAAATACCTGCGGAAAATCCGCGAAATCTTGATCCGAATCTTCTTGTCTATCGCGGAAAAAGCGGCTTGACGCTCGGCGTTTATTTTCGTTATTATTTTGATATCGCCGTGACGACTCGACAACTTCTTTTCGGCAAGCCGATTCCGTTAAATTCCCGCGCGCCGTCGATTCAAGCGGATTTTAACGCGGCAAATCCAGATTATCTTGCGATTTGTTCGGCGGAATTGTCGTCGAAAGAAACGCGGCAATATTTCTCCAACGCCAAAACGAATGGCGTTACGGTCAATGATTTGATGTTGCGCGACTTGTTTCTAACGATTGGAGATTGGAGAAAACGTTGGCTGACGCAAGACGCAACGAATCTCTTTGACGCGGGACTGATTCGCATTTCGGCGCCGATGAATGTGCGGACGGAAGGGCGTCAAAACATGCCCGCCGCGAATACGGTTACGATGATTTTTCTCGACCGCAAACAACGCGATTTTTCCGACCCGCAACGATTATTGCAAAGCGTGCATCGCGAGATGAATTGGGTAAAACGGACGCGGCAAAAACACGTACTTTTGCTCGGTTTGCGGTTGCGTCAATTTTTGCCGGGCGGCTTGGCTCAAGCGTTAAAATCGCCGAAATGCGGAGCAACGTGCGTTTTGTCCAACTTGGGACGCGTCTTTGATCAACTTTCGATTCCGCGACGCGGCGACGGAAAACTGATGCTTGGTTCTGCCGTTTTAGAAGAGATCGACGCAACGCCGCCGATTCGTCCCGGCACATTGATTTCGATTTCAACGCTGACGTATGCCGGACGGATTCGCATCATTCTTCGTTATGATTCGCAAAATATGACTCCGCAACAAGCGAAAGATTTTCTGCAAACGTTACGAAACAAAATGTAACAACGGCGGAGCGAAACCGTTTTTGCGGAGTAAAATTTCTTGTTCCGCGTTTTGGAGATCGTGTTGCGCCATTTTTTCGACAAGTTCTTCTAACGAACATTGCGGCGACCATCCGAGTTTCTCTCTTGCTTTCGACGAATCGCCCAGTAAAAACTCGACTTCGGCGGGACGAAAGAATTTCGGGTCAACGTTCACAAGCGTCTTGCCGGTTTTACGGCAGCGTCCTTTTTCTTCGATCGCTTTTCCCGACCATTCGATTTCCATTCCAACGTGTTGAAACGCAAGCTCGGCAAATCGGCGGACGGTTGTTGGAACGCCGGTCGCAAGGACATAATCGTCCGGCTTTTCCTGTTGAAGCATCAGCCGCATTCCTTCGACAAAATCTCCGGCAAATCCCCAGTCACGCTGCGAATCGAGATTGCCGAGCGATAATTTTTCCTGCAAGCCGTGTTTGATTCTCGCGGCGGCGCGGGTGATTTTCCGCGTAACAAACGTTTCGCCGCGCAACGGACTTTCATGATTAAACAAAATGCCGTTGCACGCGAAGATATTGTACGATTCGCGGTAATTGACCGTAATCCAATAAGCGTAAAGTTTGGCGACCGCGTAAGGACTTCGCGGATAAAACGGCGTCGTTTCCCGTTGCGGCGTTTCCTGTACCAATCCGAATAACTCCGACGTGGACGCCTGATAAAACCGGGTTTTCTCAATCAAATCAAGTTGACGAATCGTTTCGAGAAGACGCAGCGTTCCGAGCGCGTTGACGTTGGAGGTGTATTCCGGCGTTTCAAACGACGTAGGAACGTGCGATTGCGCCGCCAGATTGTAAACTTCATCCGGTTGAACCAAATCCATCAAACGCAGCAAACTTCCCGTATCGGTCATGTCGCAATCGTGCAGATGAAACGACGGCTCAAGACCGCGACGCCGACGATACAAAGCGTCAATTCTCTGCGTGTTGAACAGCGAGCTGCGGCGTTTTAAACCATGCACCGCGTAACCTTTTTCAAGCAACAACGCGGCAAGATACGCGCCGTCCTGTCCGGTAATTCCCGTAATCAATGCGGTTTTTGACGTCATTTTACTTTATCCGATTTTCAACTGTTCCCCGTCGATAATGGCATTCATGCGGCGGATAAGTTCCGCGTCTTGAGCGGCTCCGGTTTCGTCCGACATCCAGCCGTTGTAGTTGACCGTATCGAGCGCACGGCGGACGGCAGACCAATGAATATTTCCTTCATGCAAACGACGGAAATTTTTCACACTGCCGCCGTCTTTGCTGTCGTTATCCACGAGAAAATCTTTGCAGTGCGTTTTGATAATTGACGTACCGCACGCCGTAACCCATTCTTCGGGCGGCGCGTATTTGGCATGATTGCCGAGATCAAGATATGTCCGCACCCAAATATTATCAAACGATTTGACAAATGCGACGAAAAATTCCGGCTTCACCCACAAATTATTCCACACATTTTCAATGCCGATTACCACGCCGAGTTCCGCCGCGAGAGGAATCAAATCGTTAATCGCTTCCGAGCTTGCTTCGGTCGCGATATTTTGCAGTCGAATATATTGTTCATATTTTGAATCGTCGCCGTCCGCCACCTTATTGACTTTTAGCGTTTTCGGGTCGAAATCAATTTTAAATTCTCGCGGAGCGGGAATCCAATCGGCTTGGTCAAAACTGCCGATTTTACACGGCACAAGTAAAATCGTATCCGCGCCGTAAGCCGCCGCCGCGCGAATCGCGGTCGCGGTTGCGTCGATACTCTTTTGACGCGCCGCTTTATTTTCGACGTTATTGAAGTCCGCCCAACCGCGCATCACCGAATGAATTCGCAAACCGTGTTTTTCGGCAAGAATCCGTCCGGCGGCGGCTTTTTCCGGCGCGACGTTCCAAGCCGTCGTTTCAACGCCCTCAAAACCGGCTTTGACCAACGATTCAAATTTCTGATCGTTTGGTTCGCCGATAATTGCCGCTTTGAATATCTTTGTCTTGAATTTCGGCGAATCGTCGGCTTGCGCTGAAATCGCATGATTTGTACTGTTTTGTCCGGGAATCTGCGACGCGGTCAAAATTCCGGCGGCAACAGCGGCGGAATTTCCCAAAAATTGACGGCGCGAAACGAAATTTGACATAATTGTCTCCTAAAAAGTAGGTAAATTGTAAATTTTTCTAAAAAAATCACGAGGTTGAGGTTATTGACAGCCATAAAAATTTGTCTAAAATGACTTTCACGATTTGGGCGTCGTCGCCAAATGGCTAAGGCAGTGGATTGCAAATCCACCATATCCCGGTTCAAGTCCGGGCGACGCCTCTAGGAACTTTTGCAAAACGGGCAAGCAATTCGTTGTTTGTCCGTTTTGTTTTTGGAATACGGATGTACCCAGCGGGGCAAGTTGTATCGTTTGTTCGCCGATTTGGAGCGTAACCGGAATATTGCTACGATTCGCAAAAATAAATGGCTCTCTCGCCGCCGGAAAAAATTATAACAAATCTTATCGGCAGATTCAAGAATGGTAGGTATGACGAAAAATTTTTCTTTCTCCAAACATTATTCCCTTATTTTATGATTTGCGCAATTTCCAATACGTCTCAACAAAACTTTTTATTGAATTTCCGCGCATCCTCTCTCCGACGCCTTTGCAGCCGCTTTCCGTTCCGACCGAAACGCCGGTTCTGACGATTATGGAACGCCGGTACGTTTTTTTTTCGACGTCGCTTTTTCTCCGCGATAAGAAAGTAAAACCAATATCGTAATGATCGGCGCTATCAAAAACAAAAGTCCCAATCCAATTAACGCCAACAATCCGCGCGTGTTATTGGATTCGTTTTCTTCCGTCGATAATTCGGCGTATTTTTCCGCTTTTTCGCCCTTTTTTTCTACTTTTCCGTCATTCCATTTACGTTTTGGTTTGGGTTGGGACGAAACCGTCTCCGACGAAATATTTTTGTTCTCAACGTTCCGACGTTGTTCCGCGACAAGAGCGATTCCCGTTTCTTCGATTGGTTTCCGTGAAGAAGAACTCGCCGAAACGTCGGGAATCGGAACGACGACAGGATTTTTCGCGGCAGGAGGAGCCGCGACGAGCGGAACTTTTCGCGGCGGCGCTCCAATTCTTGCTAATTTGACGAGAGCGGTCGGAACCGGTTTTCTCATGGATTGCGTTAAATCCATTATCAGCATATCGGACGCCGCGGCAATCGGCGGCGGAGCGGAAGAATCGGCAATCAAACATTTCCATCGGCACGATACGCCGCTGGGAAAACGCATGTAATAAGTTGTCCAAGTAACTTGCCATCGCTGTTCCGGCGGAAGAAGAGCCAACGACTCCTCAAAAAGAGACAGGGGATTCATTTCCGGCGAAACTATCAACGCGACCGAACGTCCGTCTTTTGCGGTTTCCGCAAGCGCTCCGCCCCAACCGGCGTCGTCTGTTACTTCTTTCCAAGACGTACAAACTCGCGGCGACGATTCTATATTCGGAAAGGTTCTGGGCGTTGCGATTGTCATGGGATTGTCGTTCCAATGTTGCAAAAATAATTGCGTTTGCAAAAAAAACGCCGCCGGTCCCGCCGCCGGAAGTTCGTGCGGCTCTAACGCAATGTGATGCGCTAATTTGTTGACGCGTTGAGTGTAATCCAATCCCGCGTCGGCGATTCGGGAAAGAATATGCCATTCGACGCCGCCAATATTTTGGATGAGATGCGAATATGCAATCGGATTGATAACGGATTGCGATTCGTGCGGCGGAAATAAGTGACGATATCCGCTCAACGCTTCAAGCCGCGTCGTCAAATTCGGCGGGATTCCGGCAGTACATGCCACCGTACAAAATCCTTGACTTCCCGGTTTCAGCCCGCGCGGCGCAGATGTATAAACCAATTCGTGCATTATTGATGATTGGCGACTTAATGTAACTGAAAAATGATTTCTTATTTTTAATCGTCGGACAAACGGTAAATTTTATTGTTTTTTCGCCGCTGCGTCAATCGGGGAGGATTCGGTCGGAAGATCATCTTTTTATAAAAAACAATTCCATCTCTTTCGGTATTTTCAACTTTCCCGCGATGAAATTTTTTTAGTTTTTCACTCGTATTCCATAAGAATTGTACATTTTTTCGCGACAAGGAATGTTTTCCCATAAATCTCGCGACAGGAACGGCAAGCCGATTAAGATATTCCACAAAAACGTTAAGGGGAAAAAATGAAAAAACACGATTATCAGACGCTTCCGCTGAACAAAGGAAAAATCATGCTTTACGATTTTGGCATGATGCGGCTTCACGTTTACCAAACGAATGATCTGATGAACGATATGGCTTTCATTCTGGAAAAAAAAGGACACGGCATAATTTTGGAACCGCCTTATTTTTTTGAAAATATGAAGGAACTCAAAACGTACCTCGACTTGCTGAATCTTCAATTGGACGGAGTTGTAACGGCTTATCATTTGACCGGATTGTTTCTTCCTCAAGCGGAACGCCGCGCGACAAAAAAAGTCGTAGAAGACGGTCAAAGAGAAGACGATCAAAATATGGCGGACAATTTCGCCGTAACATTCGAGAAGGTTTTTGACAAAAACATCTTTCAAATCAAGTATTTTTTCAAAACCGGAACGACGACGCTTGGCGGAATTAAAATGAACATTCAGGAAACCGCCGAAGCGTTTGACGTGGAATTTCCCGAAATCAACGCGATTTATATTCATATGCTTGGTCACGATTGTCATTCAATTGTTACGGGAAAAAAACAAGCCGAAGAAATGATTTCACGGCTGAAAAACTGTCTGCAAAAACGGTATGATTTGATTTTAACTTCGCATTACGTCCCGGAAGATTTATTCGACGCGAAGACAAAAATTCATTATCTTGAAACGCTTCTAATCCTTGCGGAAAAATCCGCGTCGGCGGAAGAATTTCAAACGTCGATGCAAAAAAAATATCCTCAATACGACGGAGAAGATTATTTGGAAATGACCGCAAATTTTTTCTTCCCAAAGAAACATACGTGCCGTCAGACGATTTCTAAAAATCAAATGGACGAATTAAAACTTTAACAGAGAGAAAAATCCATCAACGATTCCAACCGCGTAAGCAAATATTTTGCGCAGAAAAACGCCGCGCATGACGCGATTGGAACTGTTGATCGGACTTTTGGCATAACTACGTTTATCCCAAAATAATATCCTGCACTGTTCCTCCTGCGGGAATCATTGGTAAAACGTGTTCCTGATACGGTACGGTGACGTCGAGCAAAAACGGAGCGTCCGATTCCGTCATTTCACGCACCGCGTCGGCGAGTTCTTCCGGTTTAGAAACCAACCTTGCCTGCCAACCGTAACCGCGTGCAATTCCGCAAAAATCAGGATAACGCACCTCCGGTCCGATACCGACGCCTTGTCCCGTCACTTCCGGGTGATCAATCGGTCCCAAATAAGTATTGCCGCGATTCGACGCATAAAAACGGTCTTCCCACTGCACAACCATTCCAAGATGCTGATTGTTCAGCAACATCACTTTGACCGGAAGTTTTTCACAAAAACACGCGCCCATCTCTTGAATGTTCATCTGCAAACTACCGTCGCCGTCCACATTGACGACCAATTTGTCCGGGTTAGCGGCTTTAGCGCCCATCGCGGCGGGAAGTCCAAATCCCATCGTACCGAGTCCGCCGCTCGTCAGCCATGTTCGCGGCGTTTTAAATTTGTAAAACTGCGCCGTCCACATCTGATGCTGTCCCACGCCGGACGTAATGATTGTATCGCGGTCTTTCGTCGCTTTCCAAAGTTCTTCGACCGCCTGTTGCGGAACAATGTGATCGGAACTTGTCGCATAATGTAACGGGTAACGTTTTTTCCATTCGTCGATTTTTGAGCGCCATTGCGTTAAATCGGCGTCGGGTTGAGTTACCACGCGATTCAATTTCGTCAAAAAATACGCCGCGTCGCTGACAATCGCCGTATCGGTCTGTTTGATCTTATTGATTTCCGACGGATCAATGTCCACATGAACAATTTTTGCGTTCTTGGCAAATTCATTCACTTTTCCGGTCACGCGATCCGTGAATCGTACGCCAATCGCAATGAGCAAATCCGATTCCGCAATCGCGTAATTTGCATAAACCGTACCATGCATTCCGGGCATTCCAATGCTGCACGGATGTTCGCGCGGGAATGACGACAACGCCGTCAATGTTGTTGTCACAGGAATTTGCGTCTTTTCTACCAATTTCAGGAGTTCCGCCGCCGCATCCGCCGCAATCACTCCGCCGCCGACATACAAAACCGGACGTTTCGCAGCGCGAATCGCATCCGCTACCGTTTTGATTTCGGCGTCTGTGATTTGCGGAATATCTCCGCTGTAACCGGGAAGCGTCATCGGAATATCAAAATTTGCCAGACATTGTGCAGTTTGCACGTCTTTCGGGATATCGACCAAAACCGGACCGGGACGTCCGGTTGTCGCCACATAAATTGCCTCTTTCATCAGGCGGGCAACGTCTTTGACGTCGGTAATAAGGCAATGATGTTTGGTAATACTTCGGCAAACTTCGGTAATTGGCGTTTCTTGAAAAGCGTCGTAACCAATCGAATTGGTTGCGACTTGTCCGCAAATTGCAAGCAACGGAATACTATCGAGTTTTGCGTCGGCAATAGCCGTCAAAAGATTGGTCGCCCCGGGACCGCTTGTTACCATGCAAACCCCTAATTCGCCGGTCGAGCGTGCGATTCCCTGCGCGCCAAAACCGCCGCCTTGTTCGTGACGCGGAAGTATCACGCGAATTTTGTCGCGATAACGAGTCAACGCTTGGTGCAACGGAATAGTAAAACCGCCCGGATACGCAAACATATTTGTAACGCCGTGTTGAACGAGCGAGCGAACGACAATATCCGCTCCGCTTAACATTGATTGAACGCCGGACTTATGCGTTTTCGGCAACGATTGAACGGATTGACTCACAACGATACTCCTTTTTATTAAAAAAAGTGAAGAATAATAATTTGCGATTATTTTGACATTTTTAAGATTTTCTATTTTATAGGACGCGGATTTTTTTTCAAGAGCAAAAGAATAGAATGTTTGTTTTTTGCGCCACAAAATAAAAAAGCCAAAAATATTTGTTTTCACACGGCTTAATCAGATAAGAGAAATTCTAAAAATTTTATGCGACTCTTCAGTAGTATCTTTAAAATATTAACCGCGCTAGCTGTGACATTATGAATAACCGGCGATGGAGCGCAGTACGGATATTGTTTTTTTGAAAAAATCAGGTAAAAATAAGATATTGTTGAAAAAACTCAAAATTCTTGTGAAAATTCCATCGAAGTATTACAAAAATATTGATCGACTAAAAATAGAGACCTTTTAGAAAAAACAGGCAATAACGTGTACACAATCTTTTTTGTTGTTTTGACGCTTTTTATCGTTATAATAAAAACGTTTTCATTTTTTGCTCAAAAAACGCAGGATCAACAAGACGGACAATACGCCGAAATGATTGCCAAACATAAGCGGCGTCAATCGTTGAAAAACACGTCGAAGAATAAAAACGTATCGTCTTACCGTCCGCAAATTCAGCCGCCGCCCGTTCCGCGAAAAACAACGCAATTTTCTTCGTTACAAACGGAGACGGAAATAACGTCTGATATTGAATCGCAAATTGTTTCCCCGCCGGTTTTTCGCGATTTGCAAAAAACGTTATCTGAACAAGAGCGCTCCGCAAAACTTTCGAAGCGTCATTTGCAAAGTAATCTTTCGACGAGTAGTCCGAAATTTTACGAAGATGAAAATTTTCCAAATATCCTGGAAACGCAATCCTCTTCTGAAAATTCTAATCCGATTGCAGAAAAAATTTTGACGCTTATGGAACGTCCGCATTCCATGCAACAAGCGGTATTACTTGCCGAAATTCTTAAACAACCGAACTTTGATTGAAAATTTTCGCAAAGGAAACGATGCGACGTCGAAATCTATTAAATGAACGTATAAACAACGCTCATGCAAAATGATTACGATTGTTTGATCGTTTTTAGTTTTTTTCTATTTTTTATCGCGGCGACAAATCGTCGTCGTCTTCCGCAAAATAGGACGACGCAACGGCGGATGGACGCACAACGATCGGACATTCGCGATATAAATCCGGCAAGCCGGCAATGTCGGCGGATACGGCAATTTTCCATCGAATTTCATTGTGTTCCGTCATAAACGAGTGCATCGCGCCGTAAGGAAGCGAAAAAGAAATTTCCGTTTCTAACGGCGTATCGCCGACTGTTTCAAAATCCGATTTGGCGAAAATCTCTTTAGAATAGACGGTTTTTCGATTGGTAATTGTATCCGTTCCCTGCCGATACCGCGCGACTTCCTCGCACACGACCGCAACCGTGTATTGACGAATACGAAACGTTCCAAACTGCGTCAGATGTAAACGGAATTTGCGTCCCGGAATCATCGGATGATCGGAGAGTTCCAGAAGCGTTGCGCCAACGCTTAACGCCGCCAACACAAGATTGATTCCCCACGCAATCAAAACAACGCCCACAAGACAAAAGAAAATTGCAAAAAACCGCGAAAAAAACGACGCCGATTCTTCCTCGCCGGTGAAAAAAACGCAAAATAAAATCACCCAAGAAATCATATTCCAGAAAAAACCGAGAAGAATCGCTCCAAAAATGCGAATCATCGAAATTTGCAACGTCGGCAGACGAAACGCAAGCCGCGTGCCGGGACTATCGTTGATCGTAACGTGATCGGGAACAGTCGGAAACTGCTCTTGTTTTTTTTGACTGCCAAGAAACGAAAAAGCCGAAAAGCGTTTGCTCGTAAAACGTCTTCTGATAAAACCGCGACGGCAAACGGTCAACCAAAGTCCGACAAAACCGGAACCGGCAAGCGAAATCGGAATCATCAGGAAAAACCATCCCCACATCGGAGACGGATGAAACAAAATCGCATAATTTGGATCGGAAATTTTTACCCAACACGGATATTGTTCCTGAATTTTGTACGACTCGACAATTTTTTTGATCGTTTCCAAATCGTCAATATATCCCGATTCCAAACCGGCGAGCGTCAATTCGTCGCAAGTCCATAATTGATAATTTTGTTCGTGAAATTGATATTGAATAAAAATTTCCGGTCGGTAAAACAGGATATTTTCGCGTTTTTTTTCCGCAATTTTTTTGTCCAGAACCGTACAAACCGTTTGTTCAAAATCGCGTTGGAAATTCCAATTCGGTAAAACCCAAGAATAAAAATGGAGTATAAAAAATATCGTGCCGACAACCAACAAAAATCCGTACAAGAAAAACGCAGGCGGCGTCCGTCTCGCGTAAAACAAAAAAGAACGCCAAACAGAACGAAAAAACGAAAACGCAAAACAACAATTACAACGCATGGTTTTTGCAAGTTTTTCAGGAGATTGATTGTGGACTTGCCGTAAAACAAATAAAACAATAGTTCAATAGAAAATTGTCGCTAATATTTGTTTTTTCTTCGCATACGTTGTATTATAGGTTGAAACGCCGTGTTTACAACTGAAAAAATTCCGCCATCGCCTTTTTCGGCTGCCGCGTCCGACGGTAAAAACCGAGATTTTCGAGCGATTGATAAACTTCTTCGAGCGTCTTTTCGCCGAAATTAGAAATGCTGAGCAAATCATTCGGCGCACAGTGAAGCAGATTTTCGACGGTAAAAATTCCTTGTTCTTCAAGACAATTTGTCGTTCTTACAGACAAACCGATTTCAGACGTATTCAACTCCAACTTCCGTTGGCGGTCTTTTTCGATAAGGTCTTGTTTATTCATCGGAATCCTTGTGCCCATAAGTTCTCTCCATAGAAAAGATGTTGTAACAAAAATCGAAGTGTTGTCCAAACGCATGACAAATTTATCCGCGAGGTATCGTCAAAATGCAAACGGACTTTAATGATTATATCTAATTTCTCAAATTTCCACAAGAGGAAAATTTCGCGTAAAAAATAATTTTCTAAATCTTTGTTGTTTGAAAATGAAACAAAAAACCTATTTTCTCTTGAATCTCAATTTTCGGTGATGTAAAATCAAAAGAGCGCCTTTGACCATTTCAATGAAAAAGAACCCCAAAGGATTTTTGCGACGTTGCTATCGCGAAATTTTTAACTTTTAACTTCCTTCTTAAATGCGCAACTATCAAGCATTGATTGACGATATTCGCAGCGCTTTTGCGACGGACGAATCCATTTCGCCCGACTTTTACCGTTCTCTTGCCGGAGAGTACGCCGCCGCGTGTAACGAGATGACGCAACGGCTTAATTCGTGCGTTTCCTATCTTCATGCCGGCAACGCCGCCGAAGCGGTGCGTTTGGCGGAGACCGAGCCGAATTTGTTTGACATTTATAATCTGCTTGATTTCCCGGAACGCGAAGAATGGCGGCAAGTGTTGGATTCTTTCGGCTTTCAACTTTCGCCGTTTCCGAGCGAATTGGCGCGGCAGCTTGACGACGCTTATACGCAAACCGCGTCGCTGGAACCGCTTCTCAAAAAATACCGTCAATTAGCGGTTCAGCGCGCGCCGCTGGGAGAACGGCTTGCCATGTTGCGGCAGATGACGGCAATCAATCCGACAAATACCGGCTGGCTCAAGGATCAGGAACTGTTCGAGCGGGAGCGGATCAAAACGTTGCCTGCGGAAGTCGAAGAAGCGATTGCGTCCGGTAATTTAAACGCGATGCGGGCGTTGCAAAAAGAACTTTCGCAAACGTGGGGAACGCCGATTCCGAATGAACTCAAAGACAAATTGAGCGTCGCGTTTCGCGGAATTTATTTTCAATCGGTAACGAATCGGCTGAAACAATTAGTCGAACAGATATTGCAAACGCACGACGATCAGGATGCGGATCGCGGTTTGTCGCTTCTTGCCGAATTGCAGGAAACGATTCGTGAATCGGGAATGGCGGTTCCGATAGAAATTTCCGAGCAGGCGGAACCGGCGGCGCGGTGGCTCAACGAGGAAAAGAAGCGTAGAAAACTTGCGGCAAAATACAATACGGCGCTAGAAGAACTCAAAGAAGAATTGCAACAGGAAACGTCGGCGGACGAACTTTTGCGGCTGCATAACGCGCTGACAATTGCCGCGCAGGAAGCGGACGCGGAAATTCCCGACGAGCTTGAAGAATTGTACGGCGGCGCTTTGAAAAATCAGGAACGCAAAAACAAACGGCGGTTTCGTCTTCGCGTTTTCACAAGCGCGTCGAGTATTTTTGCGTTGTTTGCATTGATTGTTGCTGTTGCTATTGTTCAAAACGCGGCTCATCGTCGGGCGGTTACGCTTTCTACAATCCGCCAATTTCTGGAAGCGGAAACTCCCGATGGCGCGGAACAATTTTTGCAAAAGTTAGAAACAAAAAATAAAAAATTGCTGAACAATCCGGCAATTGCGGAATCTTACGGCAAACTTCAAGAAAAAATCGACGCGGATAAAAAACGTCATGAACAATTTTTAGAGCGGTTTGAAACGGCGAAAAAATCGACCGCCGAAGGAAAAATTCCCGACGCGGCGGCGTTTGAACAAGCGGAAAAATTGGCGAAACGAAACGATGAAAAAGAATGGATTGCGTCGATTCGTCCGCGTTTTGAAAAACATCTTGCCGGCGAACAACAGAAAAACGACGCGGCATTTGAAGCGAAATTAACAGAACTTTCGCGGTGGACGACGACTGTTTTGAAGGATTCAAATATGTCGTTCAATGAACGGCGAAACCATTTACAAAAAATTACCGAAGATTTTAATCAGTTGATGCGCACGTCGGAAATTACCGATTCGTATATGCAGCGCGCGAAAAAAGCCGCCGCCGATTTTGCGCAAACAATAAAAAATGTTGAAGCGGAACAAAAGCGGTCGAACGAATTACAAACGCTGACGGCAAGTATCGGCAATGCGCAAACGTTTGTGAAAGCGTTAGAAGCATACGCGGAAAAATTTCCGCAGCAATCGGAATCGGCGGACTTTCTTGCATCAGCGCAAATGGCAAACGGTTGGAATGCGTTGTTGAACGCGGAAACGTTTCGTCAATCGTTAGCGGCGGTACGTTCTCATTTGCCGCAAGAAAAAGAAGCGGCGGCGCGAGCGGTGGCGCTTTATCATACGCAATTCTCAAAAATACGAGATTTCGTTTCGCCGGATTTTATAAAATATGCAGCGTCGTATCTGGAAACGGTCAAGTACCGCGCGCCCGATCCATTGGCGGACGAAAAACCGCTGGAAACGATTTTGGCGGCGTTTCGAGAACTTTCGCAGCGGGAAGTTTGGACGATTTTTAAATCGCCGACCGATTCATGGTATTACGTCGTGCAGGAGCCGAAACTTCCGCGCACGTCTTATCCGCATATAACAAGTATGAAAGAAACGCCGAAAAACAAAACTTTTGACGCTTCGGTTTTTGCGAATCTTCCGAAAGTCAATCAATATAATTTTTCAAAAAATGCGTTATCGGCTCTCGATGAAATCACTTCTGAAAATTGGTCGAAAACTTGTTATCAACTTGTGCAAACGCTTTATCAGGCGGACGGAATTGATCCGATTCTCAAGGCGTCGCTCTTGAAAAAAATGATTGAAAACTTTTCAATATGCGATCCGATCTTTGCCGAACGATTTAAGAAAATCGCGAACGACTTGAAAGAAACGCCGGATTTTAACGACCTTCCAAATTGGATGGACGGCGAAAATCCACTTCGCGACAAATGCGGCAAAACGTTAACCCGCATGTCTTTTCCAACGCCGGAAGAAATGAGCGCGGCGTATCGTCGCGTCAATGCACGGCTTGACGTTTCGTTTCCGCAATACTGGTGGATCGGTTATCTTTTGAAGAAAAACGACCGATGGGAACTTGTAACGAAAACCGACAATTCCGTTTCCGACGCGGAAAAAAGCGACAAGATTCCAACTTCGGGAACGCTTTGCGTCGTTCATCCGACGCAAAACGACGCTGATTTTCCATACGAAATTATTCCTTGCGGCAAATGGGACGCAAACAAAAATGCAACGCTTGACTTGCCGAAACAATTGTCTGCCCGACAAGGCGAACCGGTTTTTGTACAGTATTGACAAGCGTTTAAGTTATAAACAACACGCGACAACAAAATTTCATGATTTGTCATGGAACGACTTCTTTATGTTAAGAATAAATTTATAACATAACATTGACAATATTATGTTGATATGTCCACTCGTATCTGTTTATTTTAATTTTTTGTATTTTCTCAACAACCTTATTTTCAAACAAAACAAACTCGGTAGAATTATATAAAAAGACGTTAATAAAAATACTTGAGAATGCGTAACAAAGATTCAAAAATGATTAAAAGTTGAAAAAAGAAAAATCAAATTCCCCGTATCATTTGCGACTGGAAAGTCGCTGCGAGACGAGCGGAGACCGGGCGTACACTTGTACAAGCCGTGAAATGGTCTCGGCTCACGCTACAAAATTTGTGCTTCCGACGAAATGAAATTGAGAAATTTGATTTTTCATCAAGGATTATAACATACTTTACGACATAAAAAAAGAGCGGTTTTGAAATTATCGGAATTGCCGTTTGGGATATACTCTTCTCACTTGAAACTTCGGTTGCTGAACACGGAACGCACGGAAAAAATCGCGAAAAATTCCGTGATCTCCGTGTTCA
Organism: Planctomycetaceae bacterium; assembly: GCA_031269105.1. Classification (GTDB taxonomy): domain Bacteria; phylum Planctomycetota; class Planctomycetia; order Pirellulales; family Thermoguttaceae; genus WRMR01. The sequence continues at coordinate 30,804 of JAISZO010000283.1, forward strand.
AAACAATAAAACAAAAACCGAATTTTAAAATAAAAAAAGTATAAAACGGAAACCGTAAAACAACATTTGCAAAAAAACAATACGTCTTGGACAATTTTAGATGATCAACAATATATTGACGCGGGCAATGAAAGCGTCGCTAATTAGTCGTCCCTGAAAAAGCGAATATCCCTTGAAAATAGGGTTGAGGAGGGAGCAATCCCTCAAAGTTTCACTTCATCCATCCCCCGAAAGTCGCATTTTTAAGTATCTATCGATATTTGTTCCGCATTTCCGGTCGTCGCATTCAATTTATAGCGTCGCATGGCTTGGCATTCCAACGCCATTGTTTATCACGACGTCGATAACGTTTTTTCTGTAACGCATCCAGCGTCGCGTCCCATTCTGTACTCATAATCTGACAACGAAGTTGT
>JAISZO010000288.1 GCA_031269105.1 Planctomycetaceae bacterium
ACGGTTGTTGCGTTTCGCTTTGCTCGCCGACGTTCAAAACGTATCTACACAAGTTTTTAACGGAGAGATTTTCATTAGAAAGTTTTATCGTAAAATATTTGCGGAGATACTTTTGGCAATTTCATTGGGGGTTGCGATTAGAAAAAAGAACCATGTCGCCGTAAAAAACGCTCAATAACGATACGGAAAAAACGGGGCGCTTCGTTTAAAAACACCGCGTAAACAAGTAAAAATTTTTAATATTTATTGATTCTCTCTATTTCTTGTTGTAAAATTCCTTTATTGGGAACGTTTATAAAGATTCACATTTTATTTTGTCGCCTGCGAGAAATAGAATTTTGCAGCGGAAATATCGCAATCAAAAAAGAAAATCATGTCGGAATTAGTTCAACGTTTAGATCGATTATTTTTGAAGTTGGATCACATGGCATTGCTTGTGGAACAAACGCTTGCCGATTCGTTTTATGCGGTATCCAGCAATACGCCGGAAGACGCCGACGCCGTGATTAACGCCGACGAAGCAATTGACCGACGCGAGGTGGAAATCGAGCGAGAATGTATTCGATTGCTTGCTCTTTATCAACCGGCAGCCATTGATTTACGGCGAATTTGTTTCATTATTAAAGTCAATAACGACTTGGAACGAATTGCCGATCTTTGCAGCAGTCTTGCGAAAATGTCAAAAATTCTCAGCGAAGACGCGATTTCTATCCGTACTTTTCCGGCATTTCAAAAACTTTCCGACGAAGTCGCCGACGCTTACCATCAGACAATTTTTTTGGTTTCGCCGCGACAACACGACGCTGAAAAAGATTTATCCGCAACGCAAAAGGTGGAACTTGCCAAATCCATTATTCTACGCGATACGGAACAGATCGACGTGACGTTTCGGGAATATCTTGCCGAAGTTTTTGCCGGCGAAGGATTGTTTCAAGGAAAAATTGACGCTTTATACGCTTTAACTTCAATGGGACGCACTTTGGAGCGAATCGGCGATCTTTGTACCAATATTGCGGAAGACGCAATTTTCCTTGCCACCGGAGAAATTGTCCGGCATGAGCCAAGATAATTTTTTCTGCGTCTGATAAAAATAAATTTGTATTTCCAAAAATAGATTTTGCTTATTGATTGAGTATGAACCTTTCGCCGAATCCAGCAGACCAAGAATTAAATGAACGTTTGAAATCGCTGGGAATTTTCGGCGGCTTATTGCATTTAGAATCTTGCGGCTCAACAAATGATTATTTAAAAATTTATGCAAAACGCATCGCTTCTTTAAATCGTCAAAATTTGCCGTTTATTGTTTGGGCGAATCGTCAAACTGCCGGTCGCGGACGCGGAAGTCGTCAATGGTGGACAGGCGACGGAGCGTTTGCGGCGTCAATATTGCTGGAAATTTCAAAATACGCTCTTTCGCCGCAGACGTCGGCTCATCTTTCGTTAGCCGTCGGCTTGGCTGTCCGTCAAACGATCCTTTGGGCGTTTTCTCAAATGATAAATCAAGAGAAAGGGCGTTCTTTTCCTAAAATGGAAATTCATTGGCCCAATGATATTTACGCAGACGGGCGAAAAATTGCGGGTATTTTAATCGAAGCGCCAACGGCAAAACATCTTGTCGTAGGAATCGGAGTCAATACAAACAATTCCGTAAACGACGCTCCCAAAGAAATCTATGATAAAATGATTTCACTTTACGATATTTGCGGAACTTCAATTGATCAACGCAAATTTTTATATGAGTTATTTCGAAACGTCTTGAATCGATTAGATTTTTTCCCCTCTCGGTTGTCGGCGATTATCGAAAATACTGAAAATCATTTACAAAACAAAGGAAAATCGATCAAAATTATCACGGAAACAGAAATTATTGAAGGAATTTGTCGCGGCGTCAATTCTGACGGATCATTACGAATCCAAACTTCTTGCGGTGAACGCGCTGTTGTTTCGGGAGTTCTAGAAACGCTATAAAACGTTTTAGCGAATGAGGCGTTACAAATTTTTTATTCCCGCGTCTCTGTCCATTCCTTGCACAACGGTTATAATAAGATTTTTACGTCGTTACCTTCTTTTGACTTGCAAGACAATATGCCCTCTTTTTCCGAAAAATTAGAAGACGCCGTCCGAGCGAAAAAAACGCCGGCGCTAATCGGACTTGACCCGCGTTACGATATGTTGCCGGACGAGCTAAAACGTTCCGGTTGTTCATGTTGCGGCGAAAGTCGTCATCACGAAGATTATCTCAATCCCGAAACGATTGCTACTGCTTTCGGACAATTTTGTTATCGAATTATCGACGTCGTTGCTCCGTTTGTTTCGGCGGTCAAGCCACAAATGGCGTTTTTTGAGCAATACGGATCAATGGGATTGTTTGTGCTGGAGAATATTGTGCAATATGCGCAACAAAAAGGATTGCTCGTGATTCTCGACGGCAAGCGAAACGATATTGGCTCGACGGCGGCGGCTTATGCGGACGGACTTATCGGAGCAAAATCGAGTATTTGGGGCGGCGACGCTTTGACGGTCAATCCCTATCTCGGCGACGACAGTTTAGAACCGTTTGAGCAGATTGCAAAAGAACGCGACGCCGGAATTTTCGTTCTCGTCAAAACGTCCAACAAAGGCGGCGCGATGCTGCAAGATATTATCGCCGACGGCAAGCCGGTTTATCAGCATGTCGCGGAGTATGTCGAATCAAGGAACGTATCCGACGCCTCTGCCAATGGTTACGGCAATATCGGAGCGGTGGTCGGCGCAACATGGGCGGAACAACTGACCGAATTGCGTGCGATCATGCCGCATACTTGGTTTCTTGTACCGGGTTACGGAAGTCAAGGCGGTTCGGCAAAAGACGTTGCCGGAGCGTTTGACGCAAACGGTTTGGGAGCGCTTGTCAATAATTCGCGCGGAATTATTTTTGCGTACAAAACAGGAGAATTTGTCGGAAAATTTGATCGTTGGGAAGACGCCGTTCTCGCCGCGACCCAAGCGATGATTGCGCGGCTTGCCGCAGACACTTCTGCGGGAAAATTATAGAAGCGTTTTTTTAGACAAGATTGGTAAATTTTTATGCAAATCGATTTTGTTGAAAAATATAATCTTGTTAGTATTTTTAACAACCATAAAAATTGAGGTAAAACAATGAACGACATAATGCGGGTTTGGAAATTATTTTTCGCGGTTATCGCCGGCTTGGCGGTTATTGGAGGAGCGGTTTACGCTCAAACGAAATCGGCGGATTCTCAACCGAGCGAACAGAAATACAAATTGCAACTGCGAAGTCGGTCGCAAAAACCGGAAACCAAATATACCGATTATTCGATTTTCTACAAAACCGAGCGTTGGAAAGCCGATGAAACGGCGTTTGTCGATTATTCCGACAGCGTCAAACGGATTCCGATATTCAACGCCAGAGTGTCGGAAGTTTTACAACTTGCCGAAAAACAAGGAAGTTTAAGAGTCGCGTATCATTCGTCAGCCCCAAAATCAGATTTCATAAAAAATGAAAAAATAAAAAACGTGATTATTAGTTCTTGGGCGTCTGAAACCAAAGATTTATTGACTTTTGTTTCTTTATGCCGTGAGAGCGGAAAAAAAGTTGCGGTTGTCCGCGATTTGATTTATTCCAAAAACAAAGAGTGGATTCAGCGAGAACAACTGGTTCGCAAAATTGAGGAAACATGTCCGACGATCAGTACCTGCGATTTGCTGAGCAAACCGGCGTTTCGGTTCGAGGAAGACAAACGTCCGCATATTGTTTATCTTGTCAGCGACGACCATTTTCACGCGGAAAAGATTTTACCGGTATTTTCCGAGTATGTGGACGATCGTTACGGAACGTACGGCACGATTTTACACGGCGAACAGACCAATACGTTTGCGAATCTTGCCGAACTGCAAACAGCCGACTCGCTTGTCGTATTTGTTCGGCGATTGGCTTTACCGAAAGAACAACTGCAACAAATCAAAGATTACGTCAATTCGCCGCGCGGCGGCGTTTTAGGAATCCGAACCGCAAGTCATGCGTTTTCTGTTGGAAAAGTCCCGGAAGGACACGCGAGTTGGTCGGAGTTTGATCGCGAAGTGTTGGGCGGAAATTATCACGGACACGGCAAAGATGAATTGGGCGGAAACGTCGCCAATGTGGAAGCGCTTGCCGATTCGCCGCTTCTTGAAGGCGTGAAACCGGAAAAATGGCACAGCGCCGGCTGGGTTTATTGGACTTCGCCTCTTCAAGACAAAGACGCGGTGGTTTATCAAACGACGTCAACCGGCGAAGGCGAAGCTCCGCTTACCTGGACTCGTTTTTATCAAGGCAAACGCGTCGCTTATACCGCGCTCGGACATTACGACGATTTCCGCGTTGAGCAAGCCCGTCGAATGATTATCAATTTAATCCTTTGGACGGCGAGAAAACAATAGCAGTTCGAGCGTAAGCGAGGAGCGAATCGTCGCTTACTCGTTCTCGTCTGCCGTTTGCTCAACTTTTCGTTTTTCCCCTTTTTATGACCAACGTTCAGCGTAATTTATTCCACAACTCTCCGCCCGACTGGGAACAAGACGACGTTCCGACAGAACTTGTTGCGCGGGTGGTTTTTCCGAAGGGCGTTGACGGAGCGTTTGATTATCGTGTTCCGCAACGTTTGGCGGCGGAAATTTCGGCGGGATTACGGGTGACGGTTCCGCTCGGACGCGGCAACCGCGAAACGCTCGGATATTGTATCGACGCGGCGCATCGCGAAGTCAAAACGCAATGGCTCAAGGAAATGATTTCTATCGTCGATTCGCAGCGGCTTCTTTCCGATAAAATGTTGCGGCTGACGGAATGGATTGCGGATTATTATTTATGTCCGCAAGGTCAGGTGTTGGAGGCGGTTCTTCCGGTAGGCGTGCGGGATCATGCCGGAACGCGGCTTGCGTCGGTATTGTACGTGCCGGACGATTATCAACAAAAACTTGCGGCATTGGCAAAAATTCCCGACGCGAAATCTGTTCTTCTCACAAGGAAACAACAACAGGTTTTCGATACGTTGCGTCTTTCGGAAACGCCGTTGACGGCAAACGAATTGTCGCGCGCGGCGAAATGCTCTATGGCGCCGATTCAACATCTCAAACGTTTGGGACTTTTTCGCGTGCGGACGGAACGTCGGCAAAAACCGGCGTTTGACGACGTCCCAGCCATTCCGCGCGAATCGCCGTACGAACTCAATCCGCCGCAAAAAGCGTGTTTTGAAAAAATTTGCGAAGCGCTGCGGCGCAATGAACATTGTACGTTTTTATTGCACGGCGTGACCGGAAGCGGTAAGACGGAAGTTTATATCCGCACGATTGACGAAGTTGTCCGAAATGGTCGGCAAGCGGTAATTCTCGTGCCGGAGATTAGTTTAACGCCGCAAACGGTCGGTCGGTTTCGCAGCCGGTTTGATCATGTCGCCGTGCTGCACAGCCATCTTGCCGACGCGGAGCGGAATCGGGAATGGCGTCGTATTGCGTCCGGTTCGGTACAGGTGGTCGTCGGAGCGAGAAGCGCGGTTTTCGCGCCGCTCCCGAATCTCGGCGTGATCATTATTGACGAAGAACATGAAAGTTCGTTCAAACAAGATACCGCGCCGCGTTATCATGCGAGGGAAGTCGCCAAACGCCGCGCCGAAGAAGAACAAGCGACGTTGATTCTCGGTTCGGCGACGCCGTCGTTGGAAAGTTGGCGCCGCGCCGCGATCACGAAAGAATATACGCTTCTTTCCATGCCATACCGCGTCCGCAATTTGTCGTTGCCGCATGTTTCCACGATTGATCTGCGCACGGCGGATCGCGATCGGAACACGCGCGGCGCAATTCATCGGCGGCTTCACGCGGCAATCGACGAAACGTTATCGCAAAACGGTCAGGCGATTTTAATGCTGAATCGTCGCGGATTTTCGACGCACATTCAATGTCCCGCGTGCGGCGAGGTGGTGAAATGTCCCGACTGCGAAGTCTCACTGACGCATCATCAAACCGCCAACGTCGCCGTTTGTCATTATTGCGATTATCAGATTCCCGCGCCGTCCCGATGTCCGAAGTGCGCGTTTCCCGGTATTCGCTACAGCGGTTTCGGAACGCAAAAACTCGAACAGGAACTCAAACAACGTTTTCCCGACGTGCCGTTGTTGCGGATGGATACCGACACGATGCAGGGACATGGCGCGCATGAAAAAGCGTTGTCGCAATTTCGCGAGGGAAAAGTCCGTATTTTGCTGGGAACGCAGATGATTGCCAAAGGGTTGGATTTTCCTAACGTAACGCTTGTTGGAGTGATTAGCGCGGACACGGCGTTGCATTTGCCGGATTTTCGCGCGGCGGAACGGACGTTTCATTTGATTACGCAAGTGGCGGGACGAACCGGACGCGGAGAACGCGGCGGGCAGGTCGTTGTGCAAACGTTTAATCCCGATCACGCGGCAATCTGCGCGGCGGCGCAGCATGATTATCTTGCGTTTGTCAAAAGCGAATTGCCGATGCGCGAGGCGCTTGGTTATCCGCCGTATTCCCGTATGGCGCGGTTTATTGTTCGCGGACCGAACGAAAACGCCGTGATTGATTTTGCGAAACGGATTGCGGATTCGCTCCGTCGGCAGACGGCGGAAATCGGTCTCAAATGCCGCGTTCTCGGACCGGCTCCCGCGCCGTTTGCCAAATTACGGGGAAATTACCGTTATCATATTCACGTTCATTACGCTAATGATTTTTCGGATCAGGAACGAATGCGAAACGTCATACGACTCGCGACGGTTAATCTGAAACCGCCGACGGATACGCTTTGGATTGTCGATATTGACCCGCTGGATATGTTGTGAGTGAAAATTAAAAGTGAAAAGATAAAAGTTGAACAAACGATTGTTTCAATCCCAGATCGACGCATTCCGCTTGCGAAACTTTTAGTTTTTAACTTTTAATTTTTAACTCGCTTCGCGGCGTTTGCAGCGCGACGCCGGAAGCGGAGTAACTCAAAACCATGTTGACTCGTTTGAGCGGCAAGCCGCCGACCGCGGGAATCTTGCTTTCGGGATTATTCGTGTTGCTCCAAGTCCTTGACCACCTGGATTCCATGGGCAACGACCTGAACCAAATCGCAAAACTTCGCGTGCTCCTCAAAAAATCCCTGCCAAACTTTATAAAAGATGGGGAGATACTTTTGCTCCAACGGAGGGGAATTTTGTACGGGCTTGGGACAATAAGGGACAATTTGCAATGTTTCGGGATTGTCGAAACTGTTGACTTAGGATTGTCAGCGCGTTATCGGAAGAAGTTCCCGAAGCCGCAAGTTGGTCGTAAAAGTCCCAAACAGTCCTCAATGTCCCAAGATTGGGGCGACCCACGCACGGGAAGAGGCGCTTCCCAGAGAAGGCACGCGACCGGCGTAAAATCCCCCTTCTGTGGAGGGGTGTCGGGCGGCGCAGCCGACCGACGGGGTGGTTCAAGGAAGTTAAAAACTAAAAGTGAAAAGCGTATTCAACACGCGAAAGTATGGCAAACCAACCCTGATACCTGCAACCTAAAACAAAATTCTCCTCCTGTGGAGGGGCGCCCGTCGGTAGAGATACTTGTGGACGCCGACGGGAAGACGCGGGGTTTGAATTGCAAACTCCGCTGAAATGTTACCAAAATTTTATAAATTGATATTAATCGTCTGTTCTCGGTCGGGACCCACTGAAACCAAGCCAATCGGACGAGCAATAATTTCCGAAATGCGGTTGAGATAATATTGAGCGTTACGCGGTAAATTGTTGAAACTTCGCACGCCGGTCAGGTCGCCTTGCCAGCCGCGATGCGTTTCGTAAATCGGTTTAACCGCCCGCAAATCGTCCGCATGCGAGGGAAAATTTATCGTTTTTTGACCGTTGATTTCATAAGCGATACAAATATTTAATTCGTCAAACGTACTCAACACGTCCAGCAACATCACCGCAAGCGCTCCGACTCCGCTCAAACGCGCGGCGTATCGCGCCGCCACCGCGTCGAACCAGCCGCAGCGTCGCGGACGTTTCGTCACCGTGCCGTACTCGGCGCCGCGATCCCGAATTTTTTGTCCGGTTTCATTATCTTGCTCGGTGGGAAACGGTCCGCCGCCGACGCGGGTTGCGTACGCTTTCAAGACGCCGACAACTTTCGTAATATAACATGCCGGAACGCCGGAACCAGACGAAACGCCGACTCCCGAACTATTACTGCTGGTCACGTAAGGAAACGTTCCGTGATCGACGTCGAGCAACGCGCCTTGCGCGCCTTCAAGCAACAACTTTTTTCCCGCTTCCGCCGCGTCAAGCAAATACGTAGTCGTATCGGCGACAAACGGTTTGAGCTGCGCGGCGTAATCAAAATACGTCGTCAAGAAACTTTCCGACGTTAATTCTTCATAATTTTTATCGGGATCGGCTTTGGCAAGATAATCGGCGTTGGCTTTTGCGATTTCGCGTAATCGTTCTTTTGCGTTGGGGCGAAACATGTCGCCAACCCGCACGGCAAGCGAACGTCCGTATTTGTCGCTGTAACACGGACCGATTCCGCGCATCGTCGTGCCAATCGATTCTCGTCCGGCAAGCGAGTTAAGCAAACGATCTTTCTCTTTGTGCCAAGGAAAAATAAGATGCGCCCGGTCGCTAATAAGAAGATTGGTATCAATCGCGACGTCTTGATTTCGCAACGTATTGATTTCATTAAGAAGCGATTCGGGATCAATCACAACGCCGCTTGCAATCACGTTTTGAACGTTATGGCGAAAGACGCCGCTCGGAATCAGCGAGAGTTTGTACTTTTTCCCGTCGGCGACGACCGTGTGACCGGCGTTTGCCCCGCCTTGATAACGCACGACAATATCGCTTTTGCCGGTGAGAATATCAACGACTTTTCCTTTGGCTTCATCGCCCCACTGTAACCCGATAACGCTTGTTGCCGACATGATTGACGTTTTTCTTTCAACAAAATAGAGGAACAAACCGCCGCTAAATTCGAGAACTCCGCCAAGAATCCGCAGACGGTCAATAAAACTTAATTATCATACCGGATTTTAGGATTTTGACAAGAGGGAATTATGCGTGCAATAGGTATCAGACAAGTTAAAAACTAAATATGAAAAGTTGGGCAAATGGTTGTTTCCATCACAAAGCGACAAATTCCGCTTGCGAAATTTTTCACTCTTAAACTTTACTTGACTCAAAACCTTATTTTTCATTAGAAAATTTCATCGCAAAATATTTGCGTCGATATTTTCGACCAATGACGGATCGACAACCAAATCGTTTTTCACCGAATAGATTCCCGGTTCAAATCCTAAATACATTTCAATTCTTTTGCGTTGAACCGGATTGGCAACCCGTCCTTGAAGATGGATTGCGAAACCGTTAAAATCAAGCGTGAGATTTGAAGCCGGCGAAAGATCGAATTTATTGATAATATCGTTTAAAATACCGGCGGCGCGGAGTTGATTGGTTTCCGCAATTTGTTCCGCCGTCAAGATTTCCGGGTCTTTCACAAAACGCAGACGCGGCGAATAGATTCCTGTCGTGCGGTTAATTGTTGTCGCTTGCACGGCGTTCACGGTTGTGTCAATGTCGCCAATCACAAGACGTCCGCTGTCGATTGCGGTCGTTGTCGTTTCGTTCAGATTAAAAACTCTTTGTATTGCCGATCCCGTTGTCAGAAAAAGCGACATGTTACTGACTCCGGGCGCGTCTAACATTCGCGACGGATCATTTGTGTCTAACATCTGCACCATAGAGTCCGCGCCTTCAAGCCGCCGCGATTTGATCGTATCGCGATCAATTCCCCGCTCGCCGGAAGCGTTGAATAATCCAACGCGCGACGCTCCAAATAACGAAGAACGCCGCGAAGTCGAAGTGGTTGCCGACGACGCAGGTTGCGCGAAAGATTCGGCGACGATTCCGAAAGTAAAAATCAGACCGTATATTCCAATAATAACAAAGCGGCGCGACATGACATTTTGACAAATTGAAAGAGAAAATTTTACAGAACGCAAGACAATTATTTCAATTATGATTCCAAAAACGCAATTGTCAAATGAAAAATGACCGCTTTGCAGAAAAAATACTTCCGTCGGCGGAGTTTATTCTAAAACCGTATTTCCATCAACAAAAATTCATGCGTGCCGATTGAAAAACAGACTCGGTCGTCGGTTGCGTCAAGTTTTTTTTCTTCGTTGAACTCAAAGTCAAGCGTTAACGCCTGTCGAATCGGACGAAACGAGCGGAATGTCGTTTCGGCGCTTCGTCCTTCCGTTTCCAAAAAGTAAAGACGCAAGCCGGTCAATTGCCGCGATTTATCGGAATCCATACTTTCATTGTTCAACGCTTCCAAGTCGGGCAGTAAATCGGCAAGTTTTGGAAAACGCCAGCCGTTTTCAATCCGGTTTTTCTTTTCTTCCGACGTCGTTTTTTGTAATGTTGTTTCTTGCGTCGCATTTTGTAATTCTGAATCGGGATTTTGCGGCGTCGGCATTGCCGGCGTTTCGTCAAACAACGGTTCGCAACGCATGAGTACGACGTTTTTTGCGTTATGCGTAAAAAGCCACGCGGTCGGATTTTTCGGTTTCGGCGAGCGAACCATAAGCGGCGGCGTTAATTGTTCCAACGCCTGCGCAAACGGGCAATCCGTATCAAGAACAACGTCAATGCGAAACGTCCGCCGTTGTTCGTTTTCGGTAATAAGAATCGTATCAACCCGCGTGTTGGACGTGCGGCGGTGAAACGGTAAACCGTTTGCTAAAATCGTCAACGATTGCGTTTCGTCGCGCACGTCGAAAAAATACGGAGCTTCGACAAATTTTGTCAAACAAGCATGACGACCGGACGCAATTCCGACAAACGGTTCATAACCCGCGTTTTCCCACGCGAAACGCGACGCAAAATAAGCGTCCCACGCATTGCCGACAGGATTTTTCACCGGTTCAATTGTTATATCAAATTGCACGGTTTTGCTGCCGCGCGTTACGGAGATCGTTTCTTCAAACGTTGCAATTTCCGAACCGTCAAAGTGCATCAAACGTCCGTTCACTTGTAACGTCGCTCGCATCGGATTGTCGGCGTCGATTTCAAATTTGTCGGCAGTCATAATGCTGTAACCGGCGTTACCGTCGGCGGACGGTCGCGCATCGGTTTTGCGGATTTCTTCGGGAAAACGAAACGCAAGCTGCTGCGCCAAACGGTTTCCTCGCTGATTGTAATAAAAAAGCGACGCAACCGCGCCGGTCGTTGCGTCAATCCGCATTTCGAAAAACTCGTTTCGTAAATAATAACCGTCGTTTTCAATATATTCCGCTATTTGAGGCGCTTTCTTTTTTCCGCCGAACAATCCGCCCAGCAATTTTTTTATCGGCGATTTTTGCGACGGAGTTTCTTTCACGGATTCTTCTTGATTTGTCGTCTCGTTAGGAATCCAAGTATAACCCATCGGAGGAATTTCAACGTATATTTTACCGTATAAAACTTTTCGCGTCGCGACGAACGGATTGACGAATAAATAGCCCCAATCTTCCGGTATCATCGAATCGACGCTTTTATTTTTCTCACGCAATTCTTCCGGTTGCGTCGACGTTAGAAACGCCGCAAATTCATTCGTTAAATAATTCGGCGGACAATCCGGTTTCAATAAAGCGTCCCGAAAATCCAAAATACTTCGCTCGTTTAAAGTTTCTTCCTGGAAAAGCGGATCGTTGAACAGTTGACGATAATACCACCGGCAAAGCCGGTCGGCTTTTGTAAGAAACGCTTTATTTTCTTTCCATGTTTTTTCAAGCGTTCGCATCTTTTTTCCCGCAACGCTTGCCGTCAACGTCGTCATCGTTAAAAGCGTTTGACAACGTTGCGATAGTTGATGATAATCGCTCCACGTTGAAACAGGATTCGGTAATTTTTGTTCCGACGCGCGGGCAAGTTGTTTGGATTTCGCGAAAAGCGATTCGTCAAGCTGTTTCGTCAGACCGGAATATTGCGACGCTTTGAAATAACCGCTCAACGAAAAAAATTCTCCGAACACCTGCGCGTACCGATGCGCGATTTTCAAATCTTTGAGCCATCGCCGCGTATGTTTCGGATAATGCGCGAGCGCGACGGTCGGCACGTTATCGCCTTCCAACATTCGCCCTAATTCCTGCGGAAGCTGCAAAAACGTTTCATTAGAATTTGCGTCGCTCGGATATCGCGTGATTGCGCCGATTTTGCGTCCGTCGGGAGATTCCCAGCGAAGCATACTGTGCCGCTTTTCCGCAATCCGCCATCCGTTGGTCGCGTAAAGTAACGTCCCCTGATAACCGGCCCGCAACAACAACGACGGCGTCACGGCGAGAAACTCCGGCTGTTCCCGCATAAACGCAACCGGTCGCACGCCAATCATATCGTGATAATACTCCGTGCCGCGCATCAGCCGCTCGACCAAATCAGGCGTTGCAAGCATCGCAAGAGGCGAGTTTTCCAACGGATCGCCGACGATTTCTAAACGCGATTCCGCCGCCGCGCGTTTCACCGCGTTTAACGTTTCACCGTGTTCCGCCTTCATGCGTTTCAATTGCGAAATCGTTAAAACAAGATTTGTCGCTTTCGCGTCGTTATCGCTTTGCGGAAGATTTTCGTCTAACGTTTCGCGGAGTTTTTCGCCCAACGTTGTCGGCGCGGTCAATACCAACTCCAGAAAATACGCTTGCATCGGATAAAAATATTCGCGGCTTTGCTGCAACTGCTCGAACATTTGCCGTAAAAATTCTTCCGACTGCTCAATATTTCCTTCCCGCCGGTATTTGAGCGCTTCCATCGCGTTTTCTTTAAGTTTATATTCGTCAAGCATACTCATGTAACGCAACTGCCGCGTCAGAAGTTCGCTCAGAACATAATTTGTCCCGACGGCGAGAAACGTTTCAACAAACGGCTCGTCAAAACCGTGTTCTTCAAGTTGCAGCGCTTTCAACGCTTCGGCGACAATCGTTTCGCGGTCGGATTCGTGCCTGATGATTTTATGCGTTTCCGATTTTTCCCGCAACCAATCTTCCGGCGCCAGATGTTCGCAACACGGCGGAATCACAATCAATTCCGCATCCGTGATTTCCGGCGGATTCGACGCGTTGGCATACGACGGCAAACTTTCCGCCCGCTCAATCAACGCCGGATGATACAACGCCGACCATGCCGACAAAATCTGATTCGCTTCCGCATCGACGCGGTTTACGGAAAAATCTTCAATACTATAACTAGGAATGAGAAGAAGCATGGGAAAGTTAAGAGTTAAAAGTGAAAAACTAAAAGTTTCGCAAGCGGAATTTTTCTTCGCGCTTCTTCGTTCTTCATGGTGAAAAATTTCGCGGCGAAGAACGTTATTTTACCGCAATTCTTCCCAAATCAAAATTTTCAAGCGAAAAAACGTTTAACAATTGACGAATCGCGTCGAAACGTTCCGGTTTTACGACCAACACAAGTCCGATTCCCATATTGAACACGCGGGACATTTCGCCGTCGTCGATATTTCCGAGTTTTTGCAGCCAACGAAAAATCGGCGGAACCGTCCAGGAATCCGGCGTGATTTGCAAACGAGTTCCCGCCGGAAGAATGCGGTTGAGATTTTCTTCTAAACCTCCGCCGGTGATGTGCGCGATTCCGCGCACGCCGTCGTTTGCTCCAAATTCGTTGAGAATCGCTAATACCGGTTTCACGTAAATTTTTGTCGGCTCAAGCATCGCGTCGAATACGGCGCGTCCGAGTTCCGGTACGACTTCCGTTCCTTTGATTCCGGCAAGATCAACGACGCGGCGGGCTAAACTGAATCCGTTAGAATGTAAGCCGCTCGACGCAACGCCGATTAAACGGTCGCCGGTTTGAATCGTTTGACCGTCGATAATTTTTGACCGTTCCGCAACGCCGACGCAAAAGCCCGCCAAATCATATTCGCCGATGCGATAAAGATCGGGCATAATCGCCGTTTCGCCGCCGATAAGAGCCGCGCCGCTTTGCTTGCAACCGTCGGCAATTCCCGCGACAATCGTTTCGAGCAAATCGGGATCGTCTTTCGGCGTCGCCACATAATCGAGAAAGAAAAGCGGCTCCGCGCCGCAGCAAATTGCGTCGTTGACGCTCATTGCCACAAGATCGATACCGACCGTGTCATGCTTTCCGGCGGCGCACGCAAGTTTCAGTTTCGTGCCGACTCCGTCCGTACAACTGACAAGAACCGGATCGTCGTATTTTTTGCCGTCTTGTTGCAGTCGAAAGAGTCCGGCAAATCCGCCGTCGAGACGCATCACGCGCGGCGTAAACGTTCCGGCTGCCAGTTTCGGAAGCCGCGACATGGATTCGGCGTAAATATCCAGATCAACTCCGGCGTCTTTGTAAGTTGCTTTTTGTGTCATTGATTTTGTTACAACGTTTCAGGAAAATTGATTTGTTGAAGGGAACTTCTAAAAACCTCTTTATTATTCGCCGCGAAGGACGTAATGTTTCAGAAAGAAATTTTAAAATTATTTTATAAGCCGTTCTGTTTCAATAAGTTATGTATTAAAAATTATTAACGCTTCTTCGTTTTTTCGTGGTGAAAAAGTTTTTAGAAATATTCTTTAACGTGAAATGAGGGGAAACTCGTCTCGAAAGGAAAACGCGCCGTTTACCGCGAATTACGCTCAGGGCTGACGTTATGATTATGATAGAACGCAAACCATGATCTCGAGGAAATAGACTATTATACTTTGTTTCGCGGAAGAGACAAGAAAGCTAGAAGTGAAAAGCTAAAATGGCGTCCCGGAGCGTTAGCGAGAGTTCAGTCAGTTCTAGGAGCCAGACGCCAGGTACCAGTATTTGGTTTTCAACACATTCACCACGAAGAAGCGAAGGAGTCGCGAAGAACCGCGAAGAATTTTTAAAGTTAGGCAAACGATTATTTCAATCGCAGAGCGAAAAATTCCGCTTGGCGTCCGAGTAGCCGCGCTAGCGGCGAAATGACGTTCACTTTTAACTTTTAACTCAAACTTCTTCGTGCCTCTGTGCCTCCGTGTGAAATCTTTTCTTACACAAACATTTTTTCTCACACAAAGGCGCCAAGGCACGAAGGAATTTAGTCAGATTCCAAACGCCAGGGTTCAGGTACCAGCGCTGGTTTTCAACACGCGGAAGTACGGAGCGCCAACCCTGGCGCTTGGAATCTGGTACCTGGAACCTACCTTGAATATCAAAACGAAATAAGTACAATATCTCTTCAAGTGTTGAAATTCCCTCGCGTTGCCGGAAAACCCAACAAGTTGTTTTGGGCGTTTCCCAGAGTCGTCGGGGGAGTTTGCGGCAACGCTGGAAAATTCCTGAAAGTGTTGAGGGCGGTTCTAATAACCTCCTCTCCTTCTTTACAAGATTGAGAGCGTCCTTTATGATTATCTTTTAGAGTTTTTAGAGTAAGTCTTTAACCGGCTTTTTTGTATTAAAAAATCCGGAATTGGTATTGTAGGAAAACACAAAACCATGTTACGCTTCCGTTTTTGGGCATAGCAAACCTTATTAATGGAGCACG
>JAISZO010000385.1 GCA_031269105.1 Planctomycetaceae bacterium
CTCCATTAATAAGGTTTGCTATGCCCAAAAACGGAAGCGTAACATGGTTTTGTGTTTTCCTACAATACCAATTCCGGATTTTTTAATACAAAAAAGCCGGTTAAAGACTTACTCTAAGAGTGAAAAGTTTCGCAAACGGAATTTTCACCGCGAAGTCAGGTTATAGTATCCAGTATTGGTTTTCAACACGCGAAAGTACGGAACGTCAACACTGGCTCCTGTTCTCTGGAACCTGTAACCTAAAACGATTGTTTTGTCGGAAAAATAGAGTAAAATAAGGTTTCTTGTGAACGATTGCAAACTTCGTTGAAAAATTACAATCCGCTGAAAGATTACCAAACGGGCGGATTTGCATTTTCCCACCTTTTTTTAAGTAACCTCATAATGAAACGACGTGATTTTATTTCTCAAAGCGCCGCCGTTGGTTCCGGTTTATTGATGGGCGCTCCGATTTTTGCCGACGACCAAATCGCCGAAGAAAAGCAAATTGTCAAAAACGCCGCGCAACCCGCGAAACAAATTCACGTTGGAATTGTCGGATGCGGCAGACAAGGACGCGCGATCATCAATGTCGGATTGAAAATTCCGAACATCAAGATAACGGCGGTTTGCGATATTTTGCTTTCCGCAAGACGGTCGGCGAAACTTTACATTGAAAGCGAATCGGAAGACGAAAACGCGGAAGTCGCCATGTACTCCGATTTTCACGAAATGCTTGGCAAAGAAAAAGGAAATTTGGACGCTCTCGTGATTGCAACGCCCGATTTTCTTCACGCGCAGCAGACAATCGAGGCATTGAACGCCGGACTTCACGTTTATTGCGAACCGATGATGGCGACAAACGCAAGCGGCGCACGAGCAATGATTCAAGCGTCTCGGGATCATTCGCGTTTGTTGCAAATCGGTTTGGAACGTCGCAGCGATCCAAGATACCGGCACGCGGCGGGAAAACTTTTGCAGACGGAAGAATCCCGCGATCTTTTGTTGGGAATCGTCACGCATTTGGAAACGCAGGCAAACCGCCGCGTTCATTCGGAATTGATTTGGGCGGAACGCGATACGTTGCCCGATGAAATTCTGAAACGTTACAATTATGAATCCATGAGTCAGTACCGGAACTGGAAACAATACCGCAAGTATTGCAACGGACAGTGCGCGAACTTTCTTGCCCAGCAATTGGACGTCCTCGAATGGTTTTTCAAAATACGTCCCCGCGAAGTCGCGGCGTCCGGCGGGCAGGATTATTACAAGTACGGCGATACGTTCGACAATACGGCGGCGTTATTGACTTACGCTTTTCCGAAAGGAATCGTGCGCGGTATTTGCCGCGTTTGGACGACAACCAGCGCGGGCGGAACTCTGCCGTTTGAACATGTATTCGGCGAAAACGGTTCTTTGCAAACGTCGCTGAGCGGCGAATTTTTCCGTCTTTACGCCGAACCGGGACTTGCCAAATGGAACGAATTTCTCCGCCGCGGCGACTTGATTAAAGTCAACGTCGCCAAAGAAGACGAAGACCCGAATTTGATCAAAGTGCGCGAAACAGGCAATGTTGTTCCTTATCAACTTCCGGTCGCGCGGACCGGTTCGGTGATTCAGTTGCACTTGGCAAATTTTGCGAATGCGGTTTTGGGAACGGAAAAATTGAATTGTTCCGGCGAAGACGCTTTGCCGTCTCACATTATCGCGTGGACGATTGCGGAATCGGCGGAAACCGGCAAAACGATCCCGTTCCGCGACGAAATGTTTGGCGAATGATAGATTTTAAAAAGAAATCAACGACACGGATTGTCATTCGCGTCGTTGACGTTTTGCGTTGAATCAACGCTTACCGTTTTACGCCGTATGGCAGGGCGTTGAATAATTCCGGCGAAGGAGACTGGTAAGCGGGGTCGTCGTCCGTGAAGAATGAATCAAACGGTCCGGGACGTTGCACTATCGGCGCCGTCTTGATTCGCGGACGTTGCGAAATCCACTCGACTCCCTGAAATACCGGATCGTCAATTTGCCGTAACTCGTCCTCGCCGATATAAGGTCCCATCGCATCCACCCATAAAATAACCCGCAATAAATCATCGCCGGTTACTTTAACGCCGTGATGCTCGCCGCTTGCCATTCGATTAATCAAACGGCTCTTGTAAGACAATTTTTTCATCGGCGGATATGTCGCGTATGCCGCAGGATCAACCTGGCTGTATCCCTCGACAAGAATCGTGTCCGCCCAACCAAAACCATTGTCGGCGTTTTGATCGCCGTGATACGCTCCGCCCCAAGACGGCGCTCCCAGCAACGTCCAGTACGGTTCCTTAAAACCATGCGGTCCCGGACGCAACGTCATATTGAATTTTTTGCACGCTTCATTTTCGGGGTCTTCGTGGCATTTACCGCAATGCTTATCTAATGCGGACTGAACATAACGTTCATATCCAACCGTAATATCTTTCCACGGCACGGGTTTGATGCGGGACGGTTGCCGTTTCATTGCTTTACCCGTTCCAAATTGCACAACCGAGCGATTATGCGATTCGTGACAACCAAGACAGCCGCGCGTTTCTCCCGGCATGACGCCGGTAAAACTCTTCATCGTTTGTAACGCCCGTTGATTTTCATCTAATAATTGGAAATGCAACGCAATACCGGACGGAGCGTTGAAATTTACCGAACCGTCGTCCTCAATGGGAACCGTGCCGATAATTTTCTTAATACCTTCGCTTTGCACGGCGGAAACAACCGGTCCCGTGCTGATGTAAGGACGTTTATACCAATACGTGTAAGTTTTGTGTTCGATAGACCAAATCCGCAGGTATTTTGCTTTATCTTTCAATTCCGGCGGAGCGTTTTCATAAATATTGTTGCTGTACAAAATGCCGGTTGCCGGTTTGTCGCGCGTTGCCCACGTGGGCCAATCCACTCGGTCGCTTTGTATTTGCGGGACGGGACGGGAACGCAACGGTTGAGCGTCCCAAATGTTATGCGCTCCCTCGTTGATAATTTCGCGGTTGCCGTTGACGTCCATCAACAAAAGAACAAATTTTCCGTGCCGATTCGCGGAAACGAGAAAATCGCTTTCGCTTAACGGATACGGCGAATAATATGCTCCGTAATGACTACGGTGATAATCTTCCGTTTCCTTCGGATCAATGGGACCATTGCCGCTTTCGGGCCAACCGACTTCCTGCGTTACTTTTGTCAAACCTTCGGGAAAATTCAATCCTTTCGCGGGATCAATAATCCCAATACTGCCGGCAAACCATTCGTGATGCGCGCTGCCGATAAACATAACTCGTTTGCTGCCGGGAATTTGTCGCGCGTCTTTCAGCAAGTCGGGCCACACCGATTGATTGCCCCAAAATGATTGCACAAGCGTTCCATCCTGATTCATTGTCCACAGCGATTGACAACGCCAGAGTGGTTTGTCGGTATATTCCCAGCGCGTGTAAATGATACGTCCGTCCGCCAGCATCGACGGAGTGTATTCCGGTTCGCCGTTGCGGGAAACAAGGTAAATGTTTTTGTCGCCCGGTTTCGTGTCGAGCGGCATCCGCGCCAACACGGGAGCGTTGGTCGGCGGCATACAACGAACATACAAATATCCTCGCGTGGTGGTGAACATAATATTCTTACCATCCGGCATGTAAATCGGATCGAGATCGTCGAACATACCGCCGGTCAGTTGCCGGAAACCAGTACCATCCGCGTTGATTTCGTAAATGTGGAACGTTTTTTCGTTGTGCGGTTTGAAACTGACGAGAACTTTTTTGCCGTCAAAAGAAACGTCCGGTCGCCAGAATGTTCCGTGCAACGGTTCCTGCGGTAAAAGTTTTCGCATTTTGCCCGCCGGATTCAATCCCTTTTGAATCATAAGCCGACCGCCCGGAACTGCCTGATAACCAAGAAGATGCCGCGTTTCGTGATGCGATTCGCTCCCTTCGGGATAATGACCGTCGTTGTAAAGAATCGTGTCAAAATTGACAACGGGATTTTTGAACATGATTTCCCGTTTGATTGTTCGCACGGCAAAATAAAGCTCTTTTTCGTCTGTGTCTTTTTGTTTGGCTTTCGCTTGTTCTTCAAGTTCGGCGAGTTTTTTTAATTCTTCCGTAAATCCCTGCTTATCAATACGGACGGCTAATTTGCGGGCGTATCCGATTTCCTCCAAAACGCGGGCGACCGTCGGTTTTCCGCCGCATTGGAAAAGCCAATCGTTTTCGATCACCTTGCGCGATTCGTCTTCCGTCCGATCTTTAGTTTCCGGCGTTGACGGCACATGATAAGTCGCCACCGCTTCGTGTTGACGCGGACGTTCCTGAATCATTCCTTCCATTTTGGTTTGCAACAATTGTAATTCCCTGAGCGACTTCTTTTCATAATCGTTTGCCAATTTCTCTTTTTCTTCGGCAAGCGCTTTCCACTTGACCGCTTCTTCGTCTGAAAGAGCGTCCCATTGCATTTGAGTTAAAGGAATGTATTCAAATGCGCGTTGTTCGAGGATTTTGAGACGGGCGATAAACTCCTCGCGCGACGTGATGGCGTTATCAAACGGACCTTCCTGATTCGAGAGAATAAAGTTGTTGACCTCTTCAGGGAAATCTTGTTGCAATAAGCGATGCAATTCGACAAGTACCGCTTCGTCCTGTTTCCCTTTTCCGATGAAATTGAACAATGTTTCCCGCATATCTTTACCTTTTTGGTAAATTTGTTTTGCGGTATTAAACGCTTCGGACTCAAAAGACGTCTGACCGTCGCAAAGTTTTTTGATTTCTTCGGCGGTTAGCGCTTTGGAATAGATTGAACTTTCGTGAATTTTTCCGCTGAAACCTTCCCTGCCGTAATTTCCGATATGAATTTCGCCCCCTTTTTTCGCGACATAACCGAAAGCGCCTTCTTTGTGAAACGCTCCGATTTCGCGACCGTCAAGATAGGTGCGAATCCATTGACCGTCAAACGTTCCGGCAATAAAATGCTTCTTGCCGTCAAGAAGTTCTTTGGGATTGACAATCGAATCGCATTCGTAGTAATAGTTTCCGCTGCGGACGCCGAAAGTAAGAAACCGCGTCCAGTTTTTTTTGACTCCCAGCACGCCGTAGGGATTTTGGAAACCGAGCAGAAAGCGGAAATTGCCGTCCTCTTTGCGGACGACGTATTTGATTCCGTTGAGGTCTTTTGGCTCAATCCATGCGGTAATCGTAATTGCCGTCATACCTTCGGGCAATATTTCAGGGGAAACGGTTTGTTTCCCGTCGGAATCTGCATTGTTTGGATCAAGTTTCCATTGTTTGACGAGACCGTCTTCCGCAATCAGCGAGCCGGTTGCGACGACAGATAAAATCGCCGCCGCAAACAACCGGGTACAAACGAGCGTTGGTTTGAGTATTCTCATTTTATTTTCTCCGTATTTGAGATTTTAATGTTGATAGTAAACATTTCTAAAAACGTTTTCTTCAAAAACGCGGCATTTCAAAATGCAAGATTTTGGGAAATTCTTTTGATTCAAATCTCAATTTTTAAAAATACACTTTATTATTTTAATTGAATACACATTATTTGTCAACAAAGAAAATTTCTCAAAACCGGTTTCTTGCCATTTCCTCTTTCTCAAATTTTCAAGCGGCGACGGTTTATTTCACCACGAAGCCGCGAAGAAGCGCGAAGATTTCACGAAGGATTTTTAAAATTTCCCTCCGTTGAAGGGGCGTCGGTCAACGCAGTTGACCGACGGGGTGGTTCGTGGAAGTGAAAAGTGAAAGGAGAATTTTGTTTTAGGTTGCAGGTTCTAGGTATCAGGTACCAGTATTCAGGTTCCAGAAATCAGATAGCCAGAGAGCTAGTGTTGGTTTTCCACACGCGGAAGACAAACGCCGTAGGCGTTCCCTGTGAATAACCCCCAGTGAAATTGGGGGTTGCGAATTAGAACTGCCCTTATGATTAAGACCGCAAAACTAATTTTTAACAAGTATAACCAGCGTTTTTATTTATGCAAGCAAAAGTATTTCCACAAATATTTTACGATAAAAATTTTTAATAAAAATCTTGTTCTCTCTATTTTATCGTCTGTGCAATCTTAAATAAAGTAATAAGCGCTTTGATCGCGATATTTTGGCGACTAAAGTTGTTTGTGAAAAATAATGAGAAATTCCCTTTTGGCTCGACCGGCGACAAATGAAAAAATTTCAGATATAATGTTCTTTTCGTCGTGAGTTTATTTCGCCTCAACGTTTCTCTTTATTTTCTGATGGATTATGACCAAGCCGCAAATTTCAATTATTCCGCTTTCCCAAATGGAAACGGGACAAGAATGCGATGTTTTTGTTCTTCTCGCCGAAAAAGAATTACTGACAACGCGCGACGGCAAACCGTATCTTCGCGTGAATTTTCGAGACGCGGTTCGGGAAGTTCGTTTTCCGATTTGGGCGGACTCGTCGTTGTTTGAGGATTGCAAGCAAAATTGGGAAGTCGGCGAGTTTTATAAACTTCGCGCAGTTTACCGCAATACGCAATACGGTCCGCAGCTTGAAATCCGCAAAATCCGTCCGGTGATGGACGCAGACCAAACGGACGGTTTCGACGCGAATCAGTGCCGTCCGTCGTCGCGGTTTTCGCCCGAAGCAATGTATGACGAAATTATCACGTTAGCAAAAACGCATTGCGGCAAAGGAAAATTGTATCAGCTGATTGTGCAAATTTTCAAGCAAAACCGAGACGCGCTTCTTGACGCGGCGGCGGCGCGAAATCATCATCACGTTTTTTTCGGCGGATTGCTTGAACATACGCTCATGGTGACGCGCACGGCGACGTTTCTCGCGGATTTGTATTTGACAAATTACCCGGAATTGAAAACGCGGCTTTCCAAACCGCTTGTCGTTGCCGGAGCGATTTTGCACGACGTCGGAAAAATCCGCGAATTGCGTTACGACGTTGTCGCCGCGCATCACACAACCGAAGGCGATCTGATTGGTCATGCCGTTTTGGGACGCGATTTCGTGCGGGATTTTGGACGCGAAGTCAAATTGGAACCGGAAATTCAAACGCATTTGGAACATATTATTATTTCGCATCAGCGTTTTGCCGACTGGGGAGCGACGAAACCGCCGATGTCGCTTGAGGCATTGATCGTATCGCACGCCGATTCCTGCGACGCAATGTTCGGAACGTATTGCCGCGTGATAGAACAAGACGACATGCCCGGCGAAATCACGTCCCGAAAAAATATTCTCGGTTACGCATTGTTGAAAACCGGCGTTCCAACAGATAATACGGCAAAATCGTGAAATTGAAATAAGAATAATTTTTACGACGCAATATAAAATACAATATTCTTTAATTCTTTTGTCAAATGACGTTTTTTTGACGATTGGTAACAACTTTCTTTATCATTAGTAAAAGAAATTGATATTATTTTCAAGAAAACGAAAAGAAGACAAAAGGTTTGAATATAAACTGCCGATTTTTTTATAGTAGGAAATTAAGTCCTGCTTAACGAAAAATTTATCCGGTTGAGATTTTTTATCTGTCGTTTTAATTTCAAGGATTTTTATTCTAAAAAACTGAATACATTGAGTTCCCAGGGGGGGAACAGTCCGGTGTGATCTTGGTGCAAATGGTCCCCGGACTGTCTTTTTTTCTTGTTTTCAATTCTTCCGCACTCCTGTTTTTTCGTTTCTGTGATATAATTACCGCCGTAATCTAATCTTTATTTTTGTCGAAAGCAAATATGACCGACGACGCATCTCCTATCAATCGCGACGATCTCGCGTTTGAATATATTGAGCAATTAGAATTTACGCCGTATCCGTTTCAGGAAGAAGCGATTTTTGCGTGGTTTTCTTCAAAGCAAGGGGTGTTGGTTTGCGCTCCGACCGGCATGGGAAAAACGCTTATCGCCGAAGCGGGATTGTTCGAGTCGCTCAAAACCGGAAAACGCGCGTATTACACCACGCCGTTAATCGCGCTGACCGAACAAAAATACCGCGAAATTCAAGCCGCCGCAGAACGATGGGGATTCAGCCGCCGCGACGTTGGATTGGTCACGGGAAACCGCCGCGAAAATCCCGATGCAAAAATTCTTGTCGTTGTGGCGGAAATTCTCTTCAACCGGCTTTTGTATCAAGTGTCGGGAAATCGAGAACATTTTCCTGCGGAAATATCATCGACCGCGTTTGATTTTGACGACGTCGCAGTCGTGGTGATGGACGAGTTTCACTCTTTCGCCGACGCGGAACGCGGAATCGTTTGGGAATTTTCGCTGGGACTTCTGCCGGAACATGTGCGGACGCTTCTCATCTCCGCAACGGTTGGAAACGCTTATGAATTTGTCTCGTGGCTGCGTAACACAACCAACCGAACATTAACGATGGTGCAAAGCGACGAGCGGAAAGTACCGTTGACGTATTGTTGGGTTGGCGACGAACTTTTGACGGAACAATTGGAAAAGATGTGCGGTCAGGATTTAACGCCCGCGCTGGTTTTTTGTTTCAACCGCGAAGAATGTTGGTCGGTTGCCGATCAAATTCGCGGCAAAGCGATTATTTCTTCCGAAACGCAAAAAATTATCGGCGAAAAACTCAACGAATACGATTGGTCGCAAGGAGCGGGACCGAAACTGCGTCAGCTTTTGATTCGCGGCGTCGGGATTCATCATGCCGGAATCTTGCCGCGATACCGCCGCATTATCGAATCTTTATTTCAGCAGAAACTTCTTTCTATCGCGGTTTGCACGGAAACGCTGGCGGCGGGAATCAATCTTCCGGCAAGATCGGTTGTCTTGCCGAGCATCATCAAAGGACCGCAGGGCGAGAAAAAAGTTGTCGAATCCAGCGCTGCGCATCAGATTTTCGGACGCGCCGGACGTCCGCAATTCGACACGCATGGTTACGTTTTTGCGTTGGCGCATGAAGACGACGTGAAGATTGCGCGGTTCAAAGAGAAATATGATCAAATTCCCGAAGATACGAAAGACCCGAAACTGCGAGAGATGAAGAAGAAACTCAAAAAGAAAATGCCGACGCGCCGGGCAAACGAACAGTATTGGTCGGAACAGCAATTTCAGCAATTGACTAAAGCTCCGCCGGGCAGATTGTCTAGTCGCGGACAATTTCCTTGGCGGTTATTAGCGCATATTTTGGAAGCGTCGCCCGACGTGTCGCGGTTGCGCGAGTTGGTATCGCGGCGGCTGATGGGACAAAAATGGTTGTTGGCGGGACAGAAACAACTCAGTCAAATGCTGCTCGCGCTTTGGCGGCACGGTTATGTTCGGCTCGAACCGATTCCGACAGAATTTGGTTATCACGCTTCGCGAGCGGCAGAGTTGGAAATTCTCCGCGAACAAAAGCGGAAAGCGGACGAAGAACGCAAGAGCCGTCCGTTTGGATTCGGACTGTTTGACGACGATTTTCTCGCGGACAATTTCGCGGATTTTAACAATAGAAACGAGAACAAACCGCAACGCACTCCGCCGAAAGAAACGTCGGGCAACAATCTCAATATCGGCGGCGGCGAGGAAACGACGGAATCGTTACGGGAATCGTATCAACCGGAAATGGCTTACGCGACGGAAAAACTCGCCGATTTACTTCGTTTTCGCGGCGTGAATCCGATTTACGGACTGTTTTTGATAGAACATTTGGGAATTGCGAACCGCGAAGAACGTATGCAGGCGTTTGAGAGCATTCTTGAGATGCCGAACAGCGTCGCTCCTTATGTCCGCGTTCCCAAGCCGGACGACTTGCCGCCGGGACCGTTGGCGCGGGAACGACTTGACCCGTTGTTATTGCAATACGGGCTGGCGACCGTAGAGGAAATTTCGCCGGAAGCGAATCAAGCGTATCGCGAGGAACAGCGCGGCAAGTTGGGCGGTTACGACGACGCGCCGGTATTTGTCCTGACGCTTGCGGAAAAGTTGCGGCGTTTGTTTGATTATGAAGACCCTGACGTCTTTTTGCGAACTAATCCGGTCTGGTCGGCGGGAGAAATTCTCATATTCAAAGGGGATTTCAACAAATATATTACAAGCCGTTCTCTGCAAAAACAGGAAGGTGTGATTTTCCGGCATTTATTGCGTTTGATTTTACTGTTGGAGGAATTTATTCCTTTTTCTCCGCCGGGGACAATTGCGTTGGAGTGGCAAAACGATTTGAAGGACGTCGCGTCGCAATTGACTGAATGTTGCCGTAAGGTTGACCCGGACTGTACCGACGAAATCTTACAGGCGTCAAGAGCGGTGAATGACGAAGCCGTGTGAGGAAAGTGAAAAATAAGGTTTTTCAAAACAATACAAAAGGGGTTATAGGAAATTCCGCTAAAATAATTATCTCATCGATCTTAATTGTTATTTTTTAGCTTATGAAAATATTTTCAAGAAAATTCAAAAATATTTCCATTCCTCTTGTTGAATTCAATGTTTGGGTGTACACTAAATATCAATGAATGAAATTTTGAGGCAAAAATTATGTTGATTTTTGTCATTTCTATTTCAAAAAACTTTAAAAAAGAGGAGATTCAGCTATGAAAAAGTTGAACAAAGCGTTTGTTTTTTTTGGACTACGACAAATTATATCGAGGGGTGGTGGTGCGTAAAATAGCATATCTGTCGTATTTTCCAAACTTTGAAATCGTGTTATGTGAACGGTTACTAAAAATAAAAACAGGTCTGAACTTTGATTCATGGATGGTTCAGAATTTTAACTTTAACAACAAACAGGAAAACTTACAATGAAAACTTTTAAAAAATGGATTCGACGGAGCGTTTTGGCTTCGTGTTTGACGCTGACCGCCTTTGCGTTTGCCGCGAGCGCCGCCGAATCGCAAACAGTGGCGGTTGTTTCTATCGCCGATCTTAATTCGGTAATCCAATCGCTCAAAAACGCGACCACGCAAGCCGGTTATCCCGACGCGATGGCGCAGGTGGAAATATATTTGGCAATGTTGCAGGGGCTGGAGACTCAACAGCCCATCGGCATTGTCGTTCAGGCAGACGAAACATCGGTGGGCGGTTACGCTTTCCTGCCGATCGCCAACGTTTCCGCGACGCCGCTTGCCGATTTGGTTGAAAAGGGTGAAAAGCAAAAGGACGGTTCGATTCTTCTCCCGTTAGATGAATTAGAAGAATTAGATGGAATAGCGTCGTTTGTGCCGCAGCTTTATATTAAGCAGGCGTCGAAATGGCTGTTTGTTTCCGTGAACGAATTGCCCGCCAAGCTGCCGACGAATCCGTCGAAATTGCTCGAAGGACTGAACAAACAATATATTATCAGCGTGAAAGTCAATGTGAACAATCTGCCGAAAGAACTGACGGCAACCGGTTTGGCATTGCTGCGGAATCTGGCGGAAGATCAAGCAGAAACGGAATCCGATATTGAAGCTCTTGATTCGCGATTTGCGCAGATTGAAACAATCTTGGAGGAATTGAAATCATTTGTATTTGGAATTGCCGTCTCGCCGGAAAATGATATTGTTATCGAGACGGTTACGGAAGCGGCGCCCGATACAACGTTATCGGAAGATATTGCCGCGTCGGCAAACGCCAAAACACATTGGAGCGGATTTTATCAGCCCCAAAATACGATTTTTGCCGCCATTCATTCCGGCGTTTTGAATGCGCATACCAAGACGTCTTTGCAGACGCAAATAAAATCATTTTTTGAAGGCGTGCGTGAAAAAATCGAAGAAGGAGACTATGAAATTGACTTTGAGATTGACGCGGCGTTGGCGGCGTTGGACAATCTTCAGGCGGTAATCGACCGTACGGTGAAATACGGAAAGCTCGACTTTGCCGCAACGTGGAAAGCCGATGGAACGTTTCTTACCGGTTTGAGTATCTCCAACGGAAAACAACTTCAAACCGCACTCAAAAATATTGTCGACGCCATACCGGAAGAATTTCAACAATACATTAAATTGAACGATTCCAAACGGGGCGATTATTCCGTTTCGACTGTTGTCGTACCGATTTCCGCTTGGTTGGACGATGAGGATTTGCCGAAGTTGGCAGAAAAAACGCTCCGATTAAGTATTGCGATCAAAACCAACGCTCTTGCGTTGGCCTTGGGATTGACGGACACGGTTTCGGATGATCTCAAAAAAGCGATAGACGCTTCTCAAACCGCCGCGCCGCTTCTGGCAACGCGGTTTGTAACGACGTTAGGAAATGTTGAAAATGTGTTCCATTTGTTTTTCGGAGAAGAGAATAGCGATAACGAACAAGATCAGCAAATGAAAGAATTTTGGGTAAGCATTCCTAAAGACGCGCAAATAACGTTTACCGTAAATTCTGAAGGGAACGCAGAAAGGAATAAAATCGTCGTCAACAATAAATTGTTGCCCGGCTTTGGAAAATTGGTCGGCGCTATCAGTACCCTCTTTGGAGTAGGAAATCCAATGCAAAGCGACGATGAATTTGACATTGAAGTTGAAGAATTGGAAGAAGAAAATGCGCCCGAATGATAGTGAATTTGCATTCCAACGTTCTTCTCATTTGAATTTCCCCGCGCTCTTGAACAAAAGTATCTCCCCTTTTGAATGTAATCCGACGATGCCGGTGAAATTACGCGGGGCGCTTGAAGCGGAGAGGAATCGAGAGGCAGACAGTTGATTGTATAGTTTTATATTTTACAGTTTATGCTTTTACTCTAATTGTTATAAGGAACTTTTAAAAACTTATTTTTAGACAGGATTGACAAGATAAGACGTTCTATAAAATCCTGTCTAAAAAATATTCCAAATTTGTTTGTTATACTCTTTTCGCTAACGAAACAGCGCTTATCAAGTTGGCGTCGCTGTTAAATCCTAAATTCCAATCGTTCAAAATAGCCGTATCGTTGGCGAATAGAGTATAAAGATTTTTAGAAGCGCTCTGTAGAGTTTTTGTTTTTTTTGCAAAGACGCGAAATTTTCAGTTGTTCTTTGCGAACTCTGCAACTTTATGAGAAACCAATGTATTGTAAAACAAAGCGTCTATTTTCATCTTGCATAATTTGTTTTTTTCATATAAAATTAATTTTCGCAAAATCGAGCAGTGTTCGCATAGAAAAGTGAAAATATTTTAGATGGAATGACAAAATTGACGTCATGAGTTTTATACGCTTCTTTTTTGACGTTAATTCTATCAAATTTTTTGAAAAAATCTCTGCGGACGTTATATTCTAGCGGGAGAAACATAAAATCCTGTGATATTTATAAATTGATTTAATTAAATTGTGCGAAAGCAACGATAACTACGAAAGGCGTTGTTTAACGGAAGAAAACCAATTCGCGTACATGAGGCGAACATAAAAATTCCGGTAGATTCGCGTTGTTTATAACATTTTATTATGAAAGGATTTACACTAAAAAGGAAATACTTGCCGCGAATTTTTGCATTCTAAAACAGCCAGTTCGCGGAAATGGGAACATAAAGTCTGTTCTCGTAAAGATTTTGCATTCCCATTGTCGCGCGTCGTACGACGCGCGTGGATTGAAACGTCGAAACGGGAATCGCCGATTTTATCCAACTCGGGTCGCGCGTCGTACGACGCGCGTGGATTGAAACTGAGGAACGGCGTACTGCGAATCGTAAACAGGATGTCGCGCGTCGTACGACGCGCGTGGATTGAAACACAAGCGGAATGCTGCTTGCGCTTCAAACAAATTGTCGCGCGTCGTACGACGCGCGTGGATTGAAACAAGTTCTAATTTCCTGACGATTG
>JAISZO010000395.1 GCA_031269105.1 Planctomycetaceae bacterium
TACAATCGGCGGCAAGTTCTGTGAGCGTCTTAAATTTTACCGGTTCGTGGACGTTGTTTGACTTTTGTGATTTCCGACAATAGTCTTTACTTGCCCAAAGCCGCAACGCGCACGGAACAACAACTCCGCGATAAACAAACGCACAACCCAAAATCGTAGGACCATGTGCATAAGTTTTTTCGGCGTGCAACCATATTTTCGACACGGAGTCCCTTTGCTTGGCGCGTTTTTGCTTTTGTGTATCGTCAATGACGAGAGACACGGCGTCGCCGGATTTCCAGACGAGACGACGCAAAATGGTCAACGAGTTTTCGAGCAATACTTCCGGCGCATTCCATTCCGCTTCGGTGAGGAAGTACATAATTGCTTGACGTGTCCGACGATTGCCGTATAATTTGATGACTTTGTTGATACTTTTTCGCTCGGTCAACGATGCGAAAGCAACAACCAGACGCCAAGCGTGCTGAAAACAAATGGAACCGAAAAGTTTAAGAAGGCGTTTGAAAAAAAACTTGACACTCGCGGGTAGGTGGGATATAATAAACTTTGGATTTTACGTTTCTTGCGGTGTTCCCAATCGGGGATTTTTTTTACTCGCCGCATTATAACGCAATCTCTAATTTCTGTGTAATTTCTATTTGCAGTTTGAGTTATTTACGGATGCGATATTACAAGACTATTATAATGATAATTTACGTTACTTAAATATTATGTCCAAACGTCCCATTCGATTTTTTAATACGACAGGTCCTTGCAATCCTGACGATCATTACATGTTACCGCCAGCCGACCGTTTGCAAGGCGCTCAGTTGCATCGTTACGTTACCGATAATCTCTATTGGTCGCTTCACGCTCCGCGGCAAACCGGAAAAACAACGTTTTTGCAATCCTGGATGCAGGAACTTAACGCAACCGGAAAATATACGGCGTGTTATGTAAGTATAGAGCGGTGTCAAGGATTAGCCAACCGTAGCGATGCAATGCCGGCAACTTATGCCGCCGTCAGGGAGTGGGCTGAAACGTTCAACTTACCCATTCCTAATTCATCAACAGAAGAACCAAGTTCAATTTTGAGCAGCGTTCTTATGAATTGGTCAACCCTTGTTGCTCCCAAACCTCTTGTTGTCCTTTTCGATGAAGTTGACGTTCTTGAGGGCGATGCAATGATTAGTTTTCTTCGTCAACTTCGCGGCGGTTTTGCAACACGTAGCGTCGGTAAGTTTCCGACTTCGATTGCTCTTGTCGGCATGCGGGATTTGAAAGATTACATTGTTTCCGCAAAAGACGGTAAGCCCGTCAATCCAGGTTCGCCGTTCAACATCAAAGAAGATTCCGCAACAGTTAGTAATTTTTCCAAAGAAAATGTTTCCGCTCTTTTTGCTCAAAGAACTTTTGAAACCGGACAACAAATTGAATTGGATGCGCTTGATTACGTTTGGGAGCAATCGCAAGGACAACCTTGGATTGTCAATTCGTTGTTCAAGCGGGCTACGTTACAGATTCTCAAGGGCAATGATTATCAAACCATTACGTTTGACCATATTCAGCAAGCCCGCGAACAAATAATTCTTGCCGGAGAAACGCATTTAACGTCGTTGTATTATCGTCTCAAAGACCCGCGTGTTCGATATGTTATTGAGACCTTAATGACCGGAACGCCAGACCCTGATTTAGCGTCCGGCGAAGAATTTCAAATTTGTCTTGATCTAGGGCTGGTTGCTAATAATGAAGGCGAATTGGAAATAGCCAATCCTATCTATCGTGAAGTGTTGGCAAGAGAAATCTCGTTCGGAACGCAGATGGCAATGCCGAAACGAGACGCCTTTCGCTGGCAAAAACCGGATGGAACATTGGATATGGATTCTTTGCTCCAAGAGTTTCAGGGCTTTTGGCAGGAAAATTCCGAGATTTGGGAAGAGAAATCGGATTATACGGAAGCGTTTCCGCATCTTTTGCTGATGGCATTTTTTCAACGGGTGACTAACGGCGAAGGACGTCTTGAGAGAGAATATGCGGCAGGACGCAAACGAATGGATTTGGCAATTGAATACAAAGGAAAATGGAATATCATTGAAATCAAATTATTACGTGACAGACAAACGTTTGAAAAAGTGAAAGCCGAAGGAATGAAACAAATCATTGGATACCGAAATACGTTTTCGTCTTCGCTTCGCATGAAAGACGGCGTAGCGATTCCATGTTATCTTTTGATATTTGACCGGAGAAGCGAAGACAAAAAACTTTCTTGGGAACAAAGAATTTCGTGGAATATCGAAGGCGAGGTAACAATCGTGGGATGTTGAATTTCGATACTTGCAGAAGTTTCCTTGACTCTGCAACAATTATGTATTATGATAGTATGATAGGTAGTAGTAAGACGTTGGGGGGAATTGTTAAATCATTAAAAACTATTTCGTTTAACTAAAATTTATTCTACGGAGAACTTAAAAATGCCAAATACAAGCGGAAATTTAATCCCACGTTGCAATGCGGATTTTAACAAAAGGAATACATTGACGCGATCTTTATTCCTTGCATTTTCGATACTCTTTTGTTTTGCCGGTTTGTCGTTTGCTTACGACAACGGTATTATTCCGTCAATACGTTGGAATCGGCGAAACGGTTGATTCACAATTTAATCGAAACGCATGGCGAAAAGTATTCGCGCGGCGCGGAATTTTTGAAACGGCTCGACGAACTCGAAAAAAATCCGAATCCGCAAAATCTCGAATTATTGATACGAGAAGCGGCTTTGGCAAATCCGATTCTTGATTTTGATAAAATTCTTTGTATTCGCCGGAAACCGCAGAAAAATCGCGTTGGGTTTACCGCGTTGAACGCCTACACCGAAGACACTATTCCGCGCCACGGTTGGGACAACGAAATTATGATTTTAAGTAATCTTCGCGGCAAACCAAATCTCACGCCGGTTTATAAACATCCAAACAACGCAATCATGCGCGATCTCGATTTACATTTCGACGCGCAGAAATTTTTGTTCGCTTCCGTCAATGAACATGGGAATTGGGCGGTGTTTGAAATCGGTCTTGACGGCAGTCTTAACGGACAGAGGTTACGCGAATTGACTCCGAATGATCAAAAAGACGTGCAATGGTTCGATCCGTGTTATCTGGCGGAAGACGGCGTGATTTTGAGTTTCTCCACCGCCGGAATGCAAGGCGTGCCGTGTGTTGAAGGTTCGCAAAAAGTCGCGTCGCTTTACCGTGTTGATACGAATAAAAATAAAGTACGGCAATTGACGTTTGAACAAGACAGCGGTTGGCATCCGCGTCTTTTGAACGACGGTCGCGTCATGTATCTGCGTTGGCAATACACCGAAACGCCTCATTATTTTGATCGAATGCTTTTCACCATGTCGCCCGACGGTCGCCAGCAAAAAGCGCTTTGGGGAAGGCGGCGCGTTTTTTCCAACCGCTTACAAACATGCGCGTCCGGTGTTGACGCATCCGAGCATGGTACTCGGAGTTGTGAGCGGGCATCATTCGCTGCCGGAAAGGGAGCAATCCCTCAAAGTTTCACTTCATCCATCCCCCGAAAGTCGCATTTTTTAAGTATCTATCGATATTTGTTCTGCATTTCCGGTCGTCGCATTCAATTTGTAGCGTCGCATGGCTTGGCATTCCAACGCCATTGTTTATCACGACGTCAACAACGTTTTTTCTGTAACGCATCCAGCGTCGCGTCCCATTCTGTACTCATAATCGGACAACGAAGTTGTATACCGTTTTTCCTTTAAAAATTTGCTTTAGATTTTCATTTATCCCGCAATTTAGGGCGTTTTTTCATTACAAAAGACGATTTTTAAAAGGAAAACGGTATAATAATTTTTCACGGGTGTACTATGAATAAATTATGTGTTTTATTCTTTGTTTTAACATTATTTGTTTCATGTAGTAATACATTCCCCAAAATTGAAGAAATAAATATCGACAATAATTATAGGGAAATAAAACTTGAAAATAAAAATGGAAAGAGTACTTATAATTTATATTGTAAAATAACGGGCAAAATAGAAGGAGATGTGGAGATAGAATTTATGGTTGATGATGGAACATCTAAAAAAATAATTCCAGAAAACGGAAAAGTAAATTTTTTATATGATACGGACTGGTATACTAATCATTTTATTATAAAAATATTTCCCAAAGATAATGTAAATGGAAATATTAAAATTATTTATAAATTTTCAACATTATAAAATTCTTATGAAAGTGTATCATAAGAGGAAACATCATTGATAAAATAAATAATTAACAATATAAAGATACTGGAAAAAAATAGAGTGGCGTTGCCGTTACTGCGCATAACGGGTCTGTTTACGCTTCGCCGCTAAAATTACCCTTTTGTTTCGTAATGGATTTTTGTTTACCTTTGCAGTCAAATTAAATTGATTTTATATGAATGATTTATCAACAAAATTTTTACAGATTTGCAGAGATAATATTAAAAATCCGCATAAATTTGTAAAATCTATTGATGATAAAAAATTCGGCGTTTTTTATTTCTATGAATCTCAAAATTCAGCTTGGTAAATTAACGTTGCAAAATCCCGTCATGGTTGCGTCGGGAACGTTTGGATATGCGCGGGAAATGGCGGCGGTGTTTGATTTGTCGCGTTTGGGAGCAATGATTCCTAAAACTGTAACGATTACTCCCCGCGAAGGGAACCAAACGCCGCGAGCTGTCGAGACGACCGCCGGTTTGCTCAACGCTATCGGATTGGATAACGACGGAATCGACCGTTTTTTGACCGAAAAACTTCCCGATTTGAAAAAATATGGTTCGCCTATTATCGTCAGTGTTGCCGTCAAGTCGCCGGAAGAATGCGATTTGTTCGGTGAAAAATTGCGGAAGAAGGCGTCAGAAATTGCGGCGGTTGAGCTGAATGTTTCGTGTCCGAATGTTTCCGGAGGAACGGATTTTGGAACAGACCCGATGTTGTGCGAAGAAATCGTGCGAAGAATGCGAAGCGTTACGGAACATTTTTTGATGGTCAAACTCACGCCCAATGTCACGAAAATAGCGGAAATAGCGATGGCGGCGGCGCGAGGCGGCGCGGACGCGGTGTCGGCGATTAACACTTGTCTTGGCATGTCGGTGGACTGGCGAAACCGCGAACCGCGACTGGCGAATGTTGTCGGCGGCTTAAGCGGTCCGGCAATCAAGCCGATTGCCTTGCGTTGTGTGCATCAAATTTATCAGGAATTTCGCAAAAACGGCGTAAACATTCCAATTGTCGGAATCGGCGGAATTGCGTCGGCGGAGGATTTACTGGAGTTTCTCGTTGTTGGAGCGTCGGCGGTGCAGATTGGAACCGCCAATTTTTATAACCCAACCGCCGCCTTGCAAATTATCGAACGACTGCCGCAAATTCTGGAAGAAAACGGAATTGACGATGTGAATGAATTGACGGGAACGCTAAAGTATTGAAATTAAATAAGAAATGCATATTTCAGACAACGTTATAAACGGCAAGTAAAAACGTAGAATGAAATGAGAATTTATCTTGACCTTTGTTGTTATAATCGTCCGTATGACGAACAAGAAAATATCGTTGTTCGTCTGGAATGCGAAGCAAAATTGTTCATTGAGTACATTCAATAAACCAAACAAGATTCAGAACGATTTTTCTATCCGTCTTTCACGCAAACGACATAAATTATCGGAACAAATATGTTCGAGAGTTTTGAACCAACTTCAAAAAATATTGCGATTATTCGTGATTATATCACAGATAAAATAAAATTACATTCTCGTAAATTATCGAAATCGCAAAACGAAACAATCAATAGCGATCTTCAGGGATTAACGTAACTCATAAGCGAATTGATAAAATGTTTGAGAATACAATTTATATGAGATTAAAGTCAAATGAAAATTCTCGTAATTGGCGGTACAAATTTTATTGGTCCTGCGGTAACGGAACAATTAACATTGTTCGGGCATGAAGTTATTTTGTTTCACAGAAATGTTGCCTCGAATATTCCATACAGACAATTTCAAGGAGATTGTAACAGTATTGATGATGTTGGTAAGGCATTGGAAACGACGGAACCCGATGCGATTATCCATACGATTGCTTTGTTTCAAAATCAAATCGATGTTTTGGAACAAGTATTGCGCGGTAAAAAAAGGCGAGTTGTTATTCTGTCCAGTATTGACGTTTACAAAGCATACGAGATATTTTGCGGATTATCGAACGCGTCTGTTGTGCCAGCGCCGTTTGACGAGCAGGCGGAGTTGCGCAATGTTCTTTACCTGTATCGCGGTAAACTGGATACCGATTTCGCCTACGATTACGAAAAAATACTCGTGGAAAAGGCGGCGTTACAAAGTCCTGCGTTGGACGCTATCATTTTACGGCTTGGCATGGTTTACGGGCGAAACGATCCCAATCATCGCTTTTCGGAACCGATTCAAAAAATGTATCAAAATGTAAAACAAATTGAATTGTCGGAAAATACGGCGGGGTTTCGTTCCAGTAAATGTTATGTTAAGGATGTTGCGTATGGAGTAAAACTGGCAACGGAAAGTAATATTCGCAACGAAATATACAACCTTGCCGCGCAGAAAACATTGACGGAATTGGAATGGTATCAGGAAATTGCAAGACTGATGAATTGGCGCGGCAATATTGTCGTTACTCAAAAGGACTTCGCGCCCAAGAAGACAAACCCCAAACAACACCTGATCGCAGACACAACGAAAATACGAGAACAATTAAATTACAAAGAGATTTTTTCGATACATGAAGGACTTACCGATACGATTCGCTGGGAGTTGGAGAATATGGAAAATGAATAAAATACTTTTTAAAAATACAAACCCGACCAAAAAACGAAACAAATTAACAGAATAGATAAGGTGTCTTGTTGCATAATTATTTTACATCCTAACTTCAATGTACTCAAGTAATTACATTAAAAATAAAACGGGTCGTGTTTTGAATGTATTATTGATATTATTTTTCAAACATATCGGTATTCTAGATATGTTTGAAAAATGTATACAATAATACGCATAAAATGTGGTGTTTAAAATTTTGAATGTAAGTTTAATGAAGAAAAGTAGTTATATAAAAAATAAGTAGTCGCCCCTGAAAAAGCGAACATTCCTTAAAAAATAGGGTTGACGAGCGTTTTTTGTTTGTTAGAGTAAGTCTTTAACCGGCTTTTTTGTATTAAAAAATCCGGAATTGGTATTGTAGGAAATCCAAAAACCATGTTACGCTTCCGTTTTTGAGAAATAGCAACCTTATTAACGAAAGGCG
>JAISZO010000256.1 GCA_031269105.1 Planctomycetaceae bacterium
TTTACCTCCTTGTTCGTTGTTACAAGACGTAATTATGACCTTTTTACTATTTTATGTCAGCAGCAACCTGCAAAATTCAACATTATTTAAAAACACCTAATACGGTAGATTCAGGAAAAAATCCTGTTTCATTAATAGACCGTTTTCTTATTGAAAACGGTCTTTGTTCATTTTTTAGAAAGTTTTTATAATGCAAATAAAAGACAGCGACAAACGCGAAACGTTTACAACCGGCGCAGTGCGCAATACAGCGGAAAACAAACCACGACCGGATTTGATTTCGCCGTTTGCGATAGAACGCTTGGCGGAATGGTTACGATTGGGTGCAATCAAGTATTCGGAACGTAACTGGGAAAAAGGAATCCCATTGAGCAGAATCACTGCGTCGCTTTACCGTCACTTGTTGAAATTTCAACAAGGAATAAACGACGAAGACCATGTCGCCGCTATTTTATGTAATGCGATGATGATTGTTCATGTTCAGGAAATGGTACGTCGCGGCGTATTGCCGCCGTCGTTGTTAGACATGCCGAAATATCAAAAGACAAATTCGTATTTCGACGAGCAACATCTATCAGTCGTTCCAAGCGACGCGGGTCCGAAAATCATGTTGAAAACGGATGCTTTCGCAGATAACGATTCAGTATAAGAGCAAGGGTGAAACGATTTCACCCTTGCTCAAACAACGATTGTCAAAGAAATAAGAATCAATAGGGGTGCGCCGAGCGCACTCCTTTCAAAAATATTTTTTGAAACGATGGATGTCATCAATGCCGCAATTTGCCGAAGCCGCCGACCGCCTTGTCCAATTGGGATATCACATATTCCAATGTCAACCGCGAAATAAGATTCCGTTTGGAATCTTGGAATCACTGCGCCCAATGGTTGCAAGTCGGCGAC
Source organism: Planctomycetaceae bacterium (assembly GCA_031269105.1). Classification (GTDB taxonomy): domain Bacteria; phylum Planctomycetota; class Planctomycetia; order Pirellulales; family Thermoguttaceae; genus WRMR01. The sequence continues at coordinate 901 of JAISZO010000256.1, forward strand.
AGATAATCCGGCGGTTATCCGCGATTGGTGGACGCGGTTTCCCGATTGCAATATCGGCTTGCGATGCGATAACGTGTTAGTCATTGACGTCGACAACAAGAACGGCAACAGCGACTTTTCACGCATTGCGGAACGTATCGGCAATGTCGGCGCTTGTCCGATTAATAAATCCGGTAACGGCGGTTATCATTTGTTGTTTCAAAAGCCGAACATTGAAATTAAAAGTTCCAAAGGTTTAATCTGGGACGGCAAAAAAACGTCTATCGACATTCAAGTCGGCAATCAATACATTGTCGTTCCGCCATCAATTCATCCTGAAACCGGATTAGAATACTTTTGGAAAATTCCGCCGTGTCATGTTTCGGAATTGTCTGCGTTACCTGATTCATGGATTCAATATGTTCTTCAACATAAACAACCGCAAACATTAACAACGCCGATATTAACCTGTTCTTCAAACAACACCTCGCCGATAGAACGCTGCCGCGCGTATGTATCGCAGATTCCGCCGTCAATTGCCGGACAAAACGGTGACTTACAACTTTATAAAACAGCATGTGCGGTCTTCTGGGATTTCGGTTTATCCGAATCGGACGGAATGCCGATTATGCGTGAGTATAATGCGCGGTGCTTGCCGCCGTGGTCGGATTCGCGGCTCACCTATAAAATGAATCAAGCGTTTCATGATTTGCCGCGCGGTCATAAATTAGAAGAACATCAAACATTACAAACGCATAACGTTGACCTTTCGGAATTTTCTATCGCGTCCGTTGCGAATAATTCTTTAGAAGATGAACCGGAGATCAATGAGAAAATCATTGAAGTCCCGCCGATTCCGAATGAATTGCTCCGCGTTCCCGGCTTTATCGGCGAAGTCATGGACTTCTGTTTAGAAAACTCGTCTTATCCGATTCCCGCAATGGCATTTGGCGGCGCGTTGGCGTTGCAGTCGTTTTTATGCGGTCGAAAAATCCGCGAGCCGGGCGATTTGAGGACGAACCTTTATCTTCTCGCGTTGGCGAATGCGTCGTCGGGTAAAGATTATGCATGCAAAGTGATTAAAGCCGTTGCTCGTGAAATCGGTGCAAGTTATGGAATCGGCGACAAATTCGCCTCCGGTCAGGCGATTGAAGATTCGCTATTATTAAATCCGAACCTTTTATTTTTAAGCGATGAATTTGACGCAATATTAAGCAGTATCAAAAAAGGAAAAGACACAAGCAACGAAATGATTGTAAGCACATTGCTCACGCTTTACACATCAGCGAATACATACTATGACCGTCGGCGTAAAGCGGACGTGAAAAAGATTGAACAAATCTCGCAACCGCATTTATCGATTTTCGGAACGGCGACTCCGAAAAATTATTACTCGGCGTTAAGCGGTCAAATGCTTGAAGGCGGTTTATTCGCACGAATAATAGTTCTTGACGCGGGAAAACGTCCGAAAGGACAAGACACAAATCCGCCCGATTGCATTGTTGAACGAGAACGCATTATAGACGCGGCGAAATGGTGGTACGCATTCGATCCGGGCGGCGGAAATCTTTCGCACATCAATCCGACTCCGCATGTTGTCCCGTTCGATAATTCCGCCCGCGAAATCCTGCGTGATTACCGTGTTTGGACAGAAGACGAGTATTCAAAATCGGAAGAGCAAGGCGACTGCATTGCGATGACCGTTTGGGGACGTGCCGCAGAAAATGCGACCAAACTCGCCCTTCTTGCCGCCTGCTCCGAACAATACAAAGAACCGCTCATCCGTCCTGCACACACTCGCTGGGCAGTCAAATTCAACGACCACCAAGTCCGCCGCGCATTATTTCTCGCGTCGGAATACGCCGCAGAAACGGAGTTTGACGCGAAAATTAAGAAGGCAATGCAGGAATTAAGAAAATGGCGTCAACTTAACGGTATAGAAAACGCGATGCCGGAATGGAAGTTAAAACGAAGACTTGGCTTATCGCCGACGGAATTTGAAGCGGTTTCGTTGGAATTGATACATCGGCGATTGGTGCATAGTGAAATTGTACAAGGCAAAGGACGACCGGGAACGTTTTATCGTCTTTGTTGATGCGACTTATTGTCAACTTATTGACGGGACATTCGGCAATAAACGCAATAAGGTAGCGATTTAGACAACCAAAAACGAATTTATACGGGACTTATTGCGCTTATTGCAATTTTGAAAATCAATAAGTTTTCGCCGCAAGTCTAATAAAATCAAAGAAATAAAAACCTATTGACTTATTACACACATACCCCCCCTCACCTTGTATTTATAAGGATTTCCCGGCGCGACACCCTTATTGACGGCAAAAAGTTTTGATGTTTGTTTTTCGCTGACATTTTTTTATTGGAGACCAATGTTATGAAGAATAACGATTGTTGTTGCGGCAATCGTGCTTATTGCCGCTCATGTTGCGAACATTGTTTTGTTGATGAACCGGAGAAACCGAAAGCACATGTTTCTTCAATGGGAGTCGGACACCGATTGACCGCTTTTTATCTTGTGTTCAAAAATCGGATGTTTGTTCTTATTCCGCAAATTGTCCGATTCATTTTATGTTTGAGAAATTGACGAAAGGAAATCGCAATAAAAATGATTATCGTCAATCCCGAAAAAATGAAAGCGGTCGTGTCCAAAATACCGACCGCAAAACAAAACGGTAAACGGAGTAAATCTCCGCGACGTAAACCAACTCGTCCCGCATCAACAATTACAATGACGCGGACGAATAAAAAGAAAAAGTAAATGCTATTTCAACGCTTCGGCAAATTCGTCTAACGAAGAACAGGTTGCCGCGAGAACTCCTAATGAATCAAATGCGATCACATCTGTTCGCTGTTCGAGTGATTCTATGATTGCTGATGGGACTTCATTAAAACGAGCTTGCAGTATTGCCATGAGCATATTCATTTTACCTTTTATCTCTCCTGCTTCCACTTTCGTTGCCACATCGTGCAGATATTGTTGATGTGCCTCGTCAAGTGCGCGTTTTTCATCGTCGTTGTTGAAACGGCGGTATTCTTCATAAGCACGTTGAAGCGCCGGATTGTCTTGAATGATTGTTTGCATTTCTACCTCGCTTAATTGATGTGCATAATAAAAAAATTGAACCCAGCCACGCAGTTGCGGTTTCAATTGATTTAATAAATGAATTTTTTCCTTGACCACTTCAATGACGTGCATTTGCATTCTGTCACTGAAAACGACCTTGTGATTTTGTTTGGAACACAAATAAAATGAATTATGGATACCCGGCAAATCATGGATTTGTTCAACAATAAATGTCGTAACCGCAATTCCAATGACCGGAAGCAATTTTGTATATTCATCTCCTTGTGACATTTGTGAACTATATGTTTTGCAACAATAGTATAACATTCGTTCCGCAAATGCCGGATGATCGCCTCGCTGAAATTCCACGACAAAAATTTCGCCGGTTAAACTTGTCGCTTTCACATCAAGTATTGTGTATTTGTCCGTGATAAATTTTTGCGGGTTGAACGGATTCCGCATCTCAACCGAACGAAGCAACGGAAGGTTATCATTTTCCAAAACGGCATTGATAAAATCACGCAAAATATCTTCATTGCCGACCGAGCCAAACAAGTAATGAATAATCGTATCGCGCGTTGCCGGAATGAGCGGCTTCGGTTCTTCGCTACTTGGAATGATCTCAATTTGGTTGTCATTTTTATCAGTAGTCATTATTCTATTTTACCCCGCCGCAACAAAAAAATCAAGCGGGATTTGAGCGTGAATTTTCCTGTCAATTCTTTCGTGAGTGAATAATTTTTGAAAAAGTTTAGTTCCTGTTCTCGGTCGGAGAAATTGTTCTTCACTCAAAAACAAAACCGCATTTTTGAACCGTGAATTTTTAAATTTCGCCACCGTTTTACAATTTTGTTCTTGGTTTCAATACAGGAGGTCACGCGACATGACTTTTTGTAACTGTTTGAGATATATAAATTTACAACGAAAAATTTTTAAGTTGAAAACAGTAAATTGAGAATCTAATATTTCGCCGTAACTTGTTGAACCATATAATGTTACATTAAAAAATCGAAAAATTTGCGCCGCGGTCGCAGAAAAGTGTGTCTAATACCGTGCCCTCATTCCTCCCGCTTTCGATGCTGTGTCTCGCCTGAAGTACCTATAATACAATGACTTATGAAAGTTCACTACATCACTAAACATTTCAAAAACCATTGTTTATAAACATTATTACCATTTAATCGCCTTGCCGTAAAGCATTGTATAGCATACATTTATGGTTACGATTGTTTTACCAATCGCCTTCTGGTTGCGATTGAATGGTAATATGCTGTACGTCCTTTAATAGCTTATAGTTATGGTCACGATTGAAAGGTGACAAAGGTTGTATTCATAGAATGGCTTGTTCGCCGCTTACGATTGAAAAAGCTGACTGCGGCGGTCATCGTTTATAGAATACTAAAATGGTGTTATTTAATTACGACTTATTTGGTGTTGTATGAAAGATAAGCGGTTTAGTATTTATTGAATTTTAGGGCGGCGGTTCTGCCGTCCGCAAAGGTGACATGAATTGTTATATTTCGCCCTGCGATTTACCGTACCGTAATTGAGTTTTTCGTTTTTTTTGCCGAAAAAATACTTTCAAAAAGTTTTGGAAAAAGCGTAAGATATTCGTATATAATACTTTACGAAAACTATTTTTCGGCTATGATAGGGTTATACGGTTGGGGGAAGGCGGTAGTAAACCGCGATTCGGCGAAGGTCGCCGAATGCCCCGGCTACAAACCATCAAACCTATATAGAAAAAGACATTACGATGGACAAAAATCAGATTTTGGTAGGAATGAAGTATTCCTTGAAGACGGGCAAAAACAACACCATCGCAGTCGTCATTAGCTACGACAGCGCGAAAGAGGAATGGACTTGCGAAACGGCATCCGGCAAAACCTTTACGGTTAAGGACGCGGCGCGGTTCATCGAGCCAGTTGAGGAATCGGCGGCAATGAACAGCGACGAGGTCAGGAATGCGGAAGCCGCGAATGACACGCCGGTCAGCAATCCGCCGGAAGCCGAAAACGCCGCACCGGTTGAACATTTGGAAGCCGCCGAAGATGGCGAGCAGGAATCGAAGCCGGAAAAGAGCATTTTTGAAAAGGCGCGGGCGGCGCAAATTGCCGCCGAACACGGCTTCCTTCCGCAGGCGGAAGCGGACGCATTGGCGGCGGAAGCGGCATCGGAGATGGCGCGGCTTTCGGGTCGGGCGAAGGAATTGACCGAAAAAGCGGAAGCCGCCGGCGCGAAAGCGGGAAGCGGAAGCGGCGGCGGTCGATGCAAAGGTCAAATGTCCGGCTTAGATGCGGCGTATAAAATTCTTGCGGAGCGCGGCGAAGCGATGAATGCGAAGGCGATTGCCAATGCCGCGATTGAGCAAGGGTTATGGTCGCCGAACGGCGCAACGCCGGAGATGACGACATCAGCCGCATTGCAAATGGACGCGAAAAAAGGCGACAAGGCGCAATTTGAAAAAACGCGACCGGGTTACTATAACATCCGCATCGCCCAATAGTCAATCTTTACCGCTTCCTTCGGGAAGCATCTTCGCCGGTCTCTATACTGGCTTTTGTCAGTGATGGGCATCATATAGCTACGGTAGGTTCGCCGAACCCCGTAAATTACGAGACGAAATGCAATGCGGTGATTGCAATTGGGAATGATAGAAATGAAAAACATTACCATCAAACATAGCGAAATACAATCGACCATCAACATTAACAATGAAACATTGCGCGAGCCAGCCAGTGAGACATTGATAATGTAACATCACGCGAGCCAGCCAGCGACAATTTGAATCGTTCTTCATTTGCCGGAGTAACATCCGGCTTGCGGCAGTGAGCGGCGGTCATCGTGACAGCCAGCGAAAAGAATAACAATGAAGAATGGAGAGACAGCTATGCTGAAAGTATCCGATTGTTTACTGATTTTTGAAGAAACGTTTCTTGTCGGTGAAACCGCCAGATACGGAACGGTGAATTTACATCCCGACGTTTGGGGAATGAAAGACGAGTATGAACTCATCGCCGGAACGCAATGGAAAGAGAAAACCGGATGGTGGTATCGATGGTACGATTCCGGCACGAATTACATGACAGAGAACGAGTATGTCGGCGCGTTTGTGACACGTCAAGACGCATTGAACGATGCTCATAATGCGTATGGAACGCTTGACGAACTTGTTGATGACGACGACGCGGGGTGGCGCGAGTACGCCGAATCAATAGGAGTTACGCTTGAAAAATATGATTCGCCCAAAACGAATTACGACCAAGCGAGATCAATCGCTGAAGAAGCGGCGTTTGAACGATTTGGGATTTTAGGTGAAGTCATTTATGTCGCCGCGAAGGACGATGAAACCGTCGAGCAAATCGCTTCATGCCGTAATTGGCGTGTTGGTATTGCAATGAAAGAGTCGTGCTTGGGGAGTCACATTCACGAAGAAGAAATTTTTATCGAAATATGAAAGGAACATGAACATGTCAGACATTGTGAACAAGATTATTCGCTATTGCGAGAAGAAAAACGTGAGCGATTGCCGTCATTATTCGGGACGCGGCATGTTCGGCAAATGTTGTATTGCGTTCTCCGGCAACACATGCCAAGAGTGCATTCCGATTGCAGAGACGATTCGCAAAAAGACAGGACATTCGTACTGCTATACTTTACCCGGTCAAGATACGAACATTTGAAAACGACAGGAACATTGGGTTTAAGAGTTTTCGCAGTTTAGGTTTATGAATTTTATTGGTGTTGGCCAAGCAGTCCAGGATACTTCGCTTGTACGTTGCAAAGTCTTGATAATAGCAGGAATACAAACAGGTTTTCTTCACGAATTTCCACAATCGTTCAATCAGGTTGAAGTGCGGCGAATACGAAGGAAGAAAGATGATTTCGATTCCCAACGCCTCCGC
>JAISZO010000263.1 GCA_031269105.1 Planctomycetaceae bacterium
GGGGATTACTAATTCTATAAACGGTTAATAAAAACCGACTATTCATTATAACATGTCAACCACTGTCCCACGAACTCACCAGAAAAAGTGTCCCACGAACCCTTGCACTTGACCGGTAAAAGTTATAAACTAAAAGTTGGGCAAATGGATATTTCAATCAGAAAGCCGTAAATTAAAATGTTACCAACTCTTCATTTTTCTGTCGTTTCTTTTCTTTGGGAATTACGGTAATGCTACGTTAAGCGTTTTTTCCGTTTGACATAACGTGAACGAAGTTTTTTTGCCCAAAGGATTACGCCGGTTATCGGAAGCGACGTCGCAATCAGGCAGGTAACAAAATAAATCGCTTTTGAAACCGTGCCAAATATCTCGCCATTGTGCAACGGAAAAATTAACGACGCAATTTTTTCATTGAACGGTAATTGATCAAATAAATCACATTGGAGTAATTCTCCGGTGTATTGATCAAACTGAATTTTATCGGTTGCCGCAATATTACAAAATCCTGCTCCGATATGTTGAAACGTAACGCTTCCCTTTGGCGATTGCGGAAAAGAAAGTCGTGTGATTCCTTTGCGGTTGGCGATTTGATTCCCGCGAACAATAAAATCGTCCCATTTTAAGCGTTGCATTGTCGTTGGTATGGTTTTCGACGCAACAGGTTTTTCTAACGCCTTGCCAAATGGTTTTGCTCTTAATAGTTGTTCCGTTGCGGAACGGTACCACGCAAAGGAAACGATCGGTCCCGTCAACGCCATGATAACCACCGGAATCAAAACGTAAAAACCAAGCGTATTATGGAAATCGTATAAAAATCGTCCCCAACCTTTTTTTGTGCGGATACGAAGACCGGACGCCCAACCTTTCCAAACACGAAGTTTCATCGGAAACCACAAACACAATCCGCTCACAACCAGAACAAGAAAAATTAACGTAGCGCTACCGACAATAATTTGTCCCGTCCGAATATCAAGCAAAAGAAAACGATGCAAAAAGGTAAGCGCCATAAAAAATATATAAATTTTGCTCCGTTGCGGTCCCAACGATTCGCCGGTATAAGGATTCACAAGATAAGCCGTACCGAGCATGGCATGAAGCGCCGGCATTCCCGCCGGCAATTTGGCGGAATTGGCGTTTTCTTTTTTGACGTTAAAAATCCACGCCTGATCGTTGACCGGCGGAATCGTAACGCGAACCACTTTGCCTTGTTCGGCTGCTTCGATTAACGAAACCAATTCTTCAAGGCTTTTCGGTATGGCGGCGGACTCCTTAACATAATATCGATCCTGTTCCAAAAACAGAATCATTTCGGTTTTGAACGTTAAAAGCGTTCCGCTCAAACAGACGACAAACAGAATCAAACCGCTGACAATACCAAGCCAAAGATGTAATTCATAAGCAATACGGCGAAACGCTTTCGGAATAAAATTACGTCCCAAAAGATAAAATAACGACGGAATTGCAATCAGCAAAATAGTTACACAAATAATCTGGATCAAAAATAACATAAAATTTCCATGGCGTTCCTGAACAAGTAATCAAAGTTTTCAATAAAGATACGGGAATTAACGTATTCCCGTATCTTTTTTTTCATAAATCAAAATTTTGAATTGACACGGCAATTTAGAATCCAGAGAAAACTTCTCCATCGCTTATTGACGCCGCCAATCGCCATTGTTTTAGATTGACAGAATTAGAGACTCCGCGAACGCTGCCATCCGCAAACGCCGTCGTAACGACGCTCGGATGATAACTACTCGCCATGAAAAATCCCTGATTCATATTCCAATAGGACGGCATTTTGGCATTAGGCGAAAGAAACGCGCCAAATGTCGTGTAGGCAGGTTGAATAAGTACCCACGATAAACCTCGGTTATTCTGCCAGCCAGCCGACGGAGTTTGATTTGAACTCATGTGCGTATCTAATCCGCCAAGCGTATCATTAGCCAAACCAGTCGCTGAACCGCTTGCAAAATCAAAAAGAGCTCCGCCCATTGGAGGTTCGCCATACATCAGAATCCGGTATGTATTCGAAGCGACAACTTCGTCATAAGTACCGCCGGTCGTTCCTTCGACGCCAACGCACGCTTCGGACAGCGCCATTGTGTTTGAAGTTCCGTCTGTAATTACCGCAAAATTATGAGCGGACGAATGATAAAACAAACCATTCGATTTTGTAACAGTAGTTGTTGATCCCATAGATGAGTAAACGCCCGGTTCCTGAATTCTCGCGTAATCGCTTCCGGTACAAACCATATAGTTACATGTTCCCGCAATAAGCGCTTGAGCGCCTGTAGATATTGTTACTCCTTCCTCTCTTGAATAAGTAGTGACGCGAGATTTGGGACCTGAATCGCTTGGACAATGTAAAACCGGTAAAGTTGCTTCCGCCGCTTCAACCACATGCGATAAAAACCAATCCATTCCAGTCATAGCGTTTGTTCCTCCAAACATATCTTGTTTCAAATCTAATTTTTCAAAAATTTGAATCTGTTCCATGTAAGGAGTTAAACGAATTTGCACGGAATAACCGTTTTTCGATTTTGATCCCAAACCCGGTAACGCATTAAATGTCGAATGGTAATTATGCAACGCCAATCCGAATTGTTTGAGATTGTTCGAACACTGCATCCTTCTCGCCGCTTCCCGCGCCGCCTGAACAGCAGGCAGTAACAACGCGATCAGAATCCCGATGATCGCAATGACCACCAATAATTCGACAAGCGTAAATGCACGGCGGATAAAACTCTTTTCGCCAGTGCGGACAGCAAGGCACGCAATAAAGCGGGCAATCAAACAGAAAAAGCGGCGAATACAACTTGTTGCGTACCCCATCCCCCCCGCGCTGTCTTGACATGCGCCGCGAAGGTCAAACGACCGATCCCATTGCTTCTGTCTCTTCATTTTTTTATTCTTCTCTCCAAACGTCATGGAGGTCTCTGAGTCGTTACGTAATTTTCGCATTGAAGTTTTTCTTTCCAATGAAAGTGTTGTTAGCTTTTGATATTTGTTATTTCAAACAATCAAAAGCAAAAAAATTTGCTTATCCCGACAATAGGGCGCGAACTACTGTAAAACAATTATTCTTTAAGCGTTATGTTTTATTACAAAAACACAACAGGAATTTTACAGAAAAACGAAAAAACGTCAAGCGACGCCGTTTACAAAGCCGTAAAAACAGAATTTTTTATAAAAGTTAAATTTATCTCAACTTTACAACCTTTTGGTATTTCTCGAATTGCGACGATAAAACTTTTTTGGGAAAATTTTTCAAAAGCGTCAAACTCGGCAAAATCTCCTGATCAGAAATATGATGGGCGACCGAAATTTTATTCAAATTATTGACAAAGGAATCTTTAGAAATACAATAGAATTTTAAAATATTCAACTGTTGTTTTGGCGGCTGCCGCTAAAAAACAAAACGATTATTTGTTTGAGCGAGATGACAAGTTAAACTCGAATTCTAAAAATGAAAGGATCAACCATGTTGAAAATTTGTCAATTATTGATTGTTGTCGCCGTATTAACGCCGTCCGCTTTCGGCGCGGAAAGTACGATTATTCTTCCGGCGGCAAACGCCAAAACTCATTCCGGCAAGTTTGTCGCCCAAGAACCGCAATGGGATAACCTCGGCGTGTTTCATGGAGTCAAAGGTTTCGTTACCTGGAATTTCACCGTGAAAAACGCAGGAAAATATCATATTCAGGCGTTGTACGCGTCGGGTGAAAAACGTCCTTGCACGTTTTTGTTGACGTCGCCGGACGGTACGAAAAAAGAATTAAGTTCCGTGTTCGGCGAAACGACCGGCGGATTTTTTGTCGCCAATCTGAAATGGGCGGAATTGCCGGAAAGTTTCGATTTCGCGGCGGGAGATTATTCGTTCACGTTGTCGTTTGAACAATGTCTGCCGCATTTCGCCGGTTTCCGAATCGCTACCGATTCCGAATTGCCCGCCGCAAAGAATGATCCGTTTCTCGCGGAAATCAACCGACAAAAACAGTTGGCGGCGCAAAAAGAGAAAGAACTCTACGAAAAAAACCGTCAAAAATTGCAACAACTTCTGCCCGACGTCTCGCAAATTTTGTTCATCAAACGCGCAACATTTCAGTCCTCGCATTATTACACCGATTTTATCGACGGTTCTCGCATTTTCTACAGCGAACTCTGTTTGTTGTCTTTGAAAAACGGTTCCGTCAAAAATATCACGCCAACGCTTAAAGACGGAATCATCGGACGTTGCAATCTTTCGTATGACGGTAAAAAAGTGATTTTCGACTACAAACGCAAACTTGGCGAAGGCTATCGTATTTGGGAAGTCAATATCGACGGAACCGGTTTACGGCAATTGACGTTTCCGCCGAAAGACGAAGAACAGCGAATCGCCAAATACCGCATGGATAAAAATAATGCCGTTAGCCGTCAATGGGAAAAATACAATGGAATCGGCGCCAACGGACAGTACGTTCATCACACCGACGATTTTCATCCTGCCTATCTTCCCGACGGCGGATTTGTCTTTGTCTCGACGCGATGCGAACACGGAATTTTATGCGACGGACCGGACGTCCTTACCGCGTCGGTAATTTACCGCGCCGATAAAAACGGAACGCTGGAAAAACTCTCCGACAATTCCGTATCGGAATCGTGTCCGACGATTATGGAAGACGGACGAATTCTTTACACGCGTTGGGAATACGTGGACAATGGTTCGGTGACTAACAAAGGACTTTGGGCGTTAAATCCCGACGGAACAGCGTCTTCGGAAATTTACGGAATTAGTCTTGTTTTTCCGTCGGTTTTCAACACGGCGCGTCAGATTCCCGGACAACCGACAAAATTTGTTTGCATCGGCGCGCCGCACATGCCGGTCGGACTTGGAACGGTTCTGCTGATCGATACGCGTTTCAATCGCCGGACAGTGGACGGCGCAAAATATATTACGCCGGAAGTCGATCAACAATATCAATGGGGTTGGACGAAACCGATCAACGGTCAACCGTTCACGCGGCTTTACGAACCGCCTGCTATGAGAAACGTTTCGATTCAAAAAGATAGATCGCGCGACGGAAGCGGAAATACCGATTCTGGTCCGTTGTTTATGGATCCGTTTCCGCTCAGCGAACGCGAATTTCTTGTTTCCTATAACCCCGACAAAAAATGGAACGCGGTTAATGCGTATGGACTTTACTTAATCAACGACGCCGGAGAACGCGACATCTTTTTCCGTGATGACAAATGGTCGGCGTGGTGTCCGATTCCGGTGCGTGCAACGGTAGCGCCGCCGTCGCCGATTGCGATGCGAGACGGTAATCTTGCCGCGAAAAATCTTGCGCAGTTGGTTGTTACCGATGTTTACGCCGGAATGGACGGAACGCCGCGCGGATCGATCAAATATCTCCGAATTAACGAACATGTTCCGCGTCCTTGGTCGGCGCGGCGATATTGGGACGGCGACGAGTTTGATCAGCAGCATTCGGCAATTTCATACAATGCCGCGCTCGGTTTGAGAGTTCAACACGGCGTTGTTCCGGTGGAAAAAGACGGTTCGGCAAATTTTGTCGTGCCGGCGGATAAAAATATTTTTTTACAGGCGTTAGATGAAAATTTCCGCGAAGTGCAGCGTGAACGGACATTTGTCAATTATCGCCCCGGCGAGGTTCGGTCGTGCATTGGTTGTCACGAACAAGCGAGCGTTACGCCGAATGATAGAACGTCGACGCCGTTAGCGTTGCGGCGGTCGTACAATGTGCCGGGACCGCAACCCGGCGAAAAATCGGGAAGCCGTCCGATTTCCTATTTTGAGGACGTTCAACCGGTTTTGGATCGGCATTGCGTGCAATGTCACAACAGCAAAAAACAAGACGGTAACGTGAATCTTGAAGGAACATTGACGAATCTTTTTAACGTTTCGTATGAAACGTTGATGAAGCGCGATTCGTTTCCGGTGATTGGCGAAAATCATCCCAAAGCGGGCAATAATCATTATTTGCCGCCGTATTCGTTGGGATCGTATGCCAGTAGTCTTGTCAAACTTCTCGACAAAGGGCATTACGACGTGAAAATGCCGATGGAAGATTGGGTACGTTTAACGACGTGGATCGATTCCAACGGACAATATTACGGAACTTATTTCGGGCGGAAAAATCTCAAATACAAAGATCAACCCGATTTTCGCCCCGCCCCGACATTCGAGGAAACGCAAACCGGAATACCGCCGATTCCCGTACCGCAGCCGATTGCGGGAAAATGACGTCGAGAATGAATTGGAAAATCATTGCTTGACTATGCGATTAATGAATGGAAAAAGAATATCCGCAACTTGACACACAAGGAGAATATCATTATTATAATATTCGCGCACGGTTTAATAAAAAAGGCGATCCGTTGGATATTCTTTACAATATTTTCAATGGAATTTCGTATGTAATGAATTTTGTTTCTCATCCAAGATTAGTGAATAAAACAAAAATCGTACAAACAACGTTATTCGATTAAAATTTATCATCCAAATAAAAATTATTGAAGCGTTTAAAAGACAACTACAAACATGTTTGAAATAAATTGTTTCAATATGAAAGAAATATCAACAATCTCAAAAGAGGAATACAATCAAATCATCGAATTATGGGAATTGTCCGTAAGAGCAACTCATGATTTTCTGTTGCCGGAAGATTTTGATTACTACAAACAAATGATAAAAAATGAATATCTTGACAATGTTCAATTATACGCAGTAAGAAATTGTGTTGATAAAATTCTTGGTTTTATGGGAATTTCGGACGACAAAATTGAGATGTTGTTTGTTTATCCGAAAGAAATGAGAAAAGGAATTGGAAAATCATTGCTGGACTATGCTATCAATAAGTTGAAAATTAGAAAAGTTGACGTCAATGAACAGAATAAAGACGCTCTTAAATTTTATGAGAAATACGGATTTATTGTTTACGAAAGAACAGAGAAAGACAACGAAGGAAAAAATTATCCAATATTAAAAATGCGATTGGAATAAATTATGAATACAGAAAACAATCATAACAACGAAAAGGACTTGTTCCAACTATTAAGTCAAAATTATTCGGAAATTTTACCGCCGAATAAGGAAACGTTATTGTTGATTGCTTGGATGCGCCGCTTGTTGCATGGCGCTCGCGATGTGTTCGATTATCCGGCGGACAAACCCGACCTGAACGGCGGCATTCATTTTTGTTTGTTCAATAATTTATGGAGAACAAATTACGCCCCATGGCTAAACGGGACATGGACTTTCCGTTTCAAATTAGAATGGAAAAAGAAAAACGAATAAAATTCGGATTGTTTCACATTTATTGAAACCATAATAGTTACATTCTTGCAATGAAAAAGCGCCATTCAAACAAGCGAAATATCGTTTCGTTAACATCATGGTTTTATGTTGTTTTAAGCGGACTTGATTTCGCTTTATTTTTGTTTTTCTTGCAGCAGTTTCGCGATAATTTCGCGGAGGCGTTTCATGCTGATCGGCGTCCCGACGGTAAGATGCGTAGGGTCGCGTTTGGCTTTTCCCGTCCATTTCTGTTGCGATTCGTCCAAAAGAAGAATTGCAGCCGCGTCGTTGATGCGCTTATCTTTCACAAGATCGTTAAAACTCAAAAGCGCTTGCTCGCCGATAGATTGAGCGTCGAACATCACTAAATCCGCAGTTTCTTCGTTGACGATTCTTTCGATAGCGCGTTCCGGGTCGGAAATCACCAACACGCGATAACCCGCTTTTTTGAACGCTTCACGAAATACGTTTTGCATTTCAACGTCTGATTCCACCACCATGATCGTTTGCCGTGTCTGTGTTTGTTTCGCGGCAAGACGGTTGCCGGTTTTTTCAAAATCATACGCCGCAACTTCATTCGCGCCGCCGTCCTCGAGGCGTTTTGCCGCGACAAGCAAATCGGCGTGCAATTCCGCCATCGATTGATAACGCCGATCCGCGTCGAGCGACATCGCTTTGTTGACGATAAACGTTACCGAAGCGGGCGTTCCCGAAACAAGCAATTGAAGGGGCTGGACTTGATAGAATCTGTTTTTATCGAGACGCTGTATTCGATCTTTCGTTTCCGCAAGAGGAGAAACGCCGGTCAGTAAGTTGTAATAAATGCAACCGAGAAAATAAATATCGCTTCGCGGATCATTTTTTTTCACGCCGGTAAAACGTTCCAACGCGGCGTAATCAATCGCGCGTTGACTGGTCGTATTTTCCGAATTTTTCCCTTTTTTGGCGGAAAGAAGCGCCGCAAGCCCGAAATCCACCAGCATCGCTTTACCGCCAATCGAAAGCATGACGTTGCTCAGTTTCAAGTCGCGATGTTGCAAGCCGCGTTTTGCCGCATAATCTAATCCGCTGCAAACGTCGGTGATAATTCGCGTCGCCATTTTCGGTTCGATCCTTTTCCGCATTTTGAGAAAATCGCGAAGCGTTTGTCCCTCGACAAAATCCATGACCATAAAATGCAGATAATCTTGCGAGACGACTTCATAAATCGGCACAATGTTCGGATGCCGCAATTCCATACCGAGTTCCGCCTCATGGATAAACTGTTCGACCGCTTCTGGATTTTCGCTGAAACGACCTCGCAGAACTTTGACCGCCACGATTTTTCCGCTTTTTTTATGCGTCGCGCGAAAAACTCTGGCAAAAGAACCGGCGCCGACCAAATACAACACGCGATATTCGCCGAAATAAAAACCGGTATTTTCGCCACTTATCAGCCGCTCAATTTGATAATTTGTCAACAAACCTTGCCGCGTCAAAGCTTGAACAAATTTTTCAAAATCCACATATTGCGTTCCGAACGACAACCAAATTTCGTGAAGGTTTTGTTGCGACAACAATTCCAGCGACAAAATTCGTTGCGTTAAATCATCAACGGTCATATTCGGCATGGTCATTCCTCCATTAAACTCGCAAAATTCTCATCAACACAAATTTTTTCTCTTAAACGATTCTATTTTATTGAAAAGCGCTTTGCAATGCAATCATTTTTTGAATGTTGTTTGCCATTCGTTTTCCCTTGCGGAAATCATAAACGACAACCTTACGGCATGGCGAAATCTATCATTTATTCTAGATCAACGGCGTAACGTTTACGAAATTCGAGCGGTTTGAGTCCGGTGGCTTTTTTGAATTGCCGCGTAAAGAAACTGCTATCGTAAAAACCGGTATTTATGGCAATTTGCGTAATGGATAGATCGCTTTCCGCAAGAAAACGCATCGCGTTGTCGAGCCGCACGCGAAGAATAAACTCGCGCGGCGTGCGTTTGAAATTTTGGAAAAAACGGCGTTCAAATTGACTGACCGATAAATACATCAGGGACGCAAGATTTCTCACGCTGATTTTTTCCATGAAATGCTCAAAAATGTATTGAACGACTTCCTGCATTTCAAAGAGCGGTTTGTAAGTTTCATTCTCTTTCAAATAATCCCGCATAATTCCAGAAACGCCAACAATACTGCCGTCTTTCCCCTCAATCGGAAATTTACTGGAAAGATACCAACGACGTTCTTTGCGTTTGTTTTCGACAATCCAAGGTTGATTTAAAATCGGTTCGCGGGTTTGCATCACTTTTCGATCTTCTTCAAGATAACGAAACGTCATTGCTGAAGTAAAATAATCCGAGTCGTTTTTACCGACGCAATCATCGGGATTAGAAATGTGAAGAAATGCGAGTAACGAGGAATTCATCCAAATGAATTTTCCCTCGCGATCTTTGATGAAAAAATACGAGTCGGAATCATATTCAAAAAAACTCAGAAAATTTGCTAACGAACCGATGTTTGCCAGAAAATGTTCTTGAAACTGACGTGGTAACATAAAATATTCTCCCGTCATGCGGAATAAATACAAAATTTTGCTTAAAAAATACTATTATAGCACAATTTTTTTAGCTATAATTTTATGTATGTTAATTAAATTTTATGAAAAAGTCCAGAACAAACGATTATGAAAAAAAGAAAATTTTTACTGACGGGTTTAACTGTTGTTTTGTATTCGTCATTCTTCGTTGGCTGTGAAGAGCCAAAGCCGGAAGGAATGCCGAAATTGCATCCGGTTACGTTGACATTTCAGCAAGAGGGAAAACCGCTTGCGGAAGCGTCGATTCGGTTACTGCCGCAATTTCCCTGTACTTGGTTTTCCGGCGGAAGCACCGACGCAAACGGTCACGCAAAATTGGTAACGCACGGGAAATATAACGGAATTCCTGCGGGAAAATACAAAATTTGCGTCGATAAATTTTATTCGGAAGGCGATCTTCCTTCGATGGATCCCAATAAACCGACCAAACCGATGATTCATTATAACCTTGTGGAAACTAAATATACATTGCCCGATAAAACTCCGTTAGAAATCGAAGTCAAAGAGGGAAAAAACAGTTTTGAGCCGTTTGATTTAGGAAAGGTTACAAAAGAACAACTCAAAGCGCCGGGAACGTGAAAAAATATGATTAATCAATCATTCCGTTTATGAATAGTACATAATGGGATAACAAACCTAAAATACATTCCAGTTTACCTATTTTTAATAAAAATTTCCACATTCCTCTTGTTAGATTCAAGATTTTGGTGTATACTAGAAATTAATCAATGAAACATTGAGGCAAAAATTATGTTAATTTTTGTTCGTCAATTTCAAAAAACTTAAAAATGTAGAAGGAGTTTCGACTATGAAAAAGTTGAACAAAGCGTTTAATTTTTTTAGACTTCGGAAGAATGCATTGGGGGGCGTGGGTGCGTAAAATAGCTAATAAGCCGTGTTTTACGTACTGTAACGCTCTTTTTTGCCCGCGTTTTGCGAATATTTTTACTCGCATGATTGCGTGCGTTTCTGCCCGTTTCGGAAAAAAGATTTCTGTCCGCAAAGCATTCACGCTTGTCGAATTGCTCGTTGTTTTTGCGATTATCGGCGTGTTAATCGCGTTACTTTTGCCCGCCGTTCAAGCCGCGCGCGAAGCGGCAAAAAGAATGCAATGCAGTAACAACGTTAAACAACTGTTGTTGTCTGTGCATAACTTTGCGGACGCCAATAAACAAAAAATTCCTGCAATGGCAAACGCCGTCTATTTCAATGCGGACGGCGATCGCGAGGGGTGGTTTGGTCCGATGACAATACTTTTTCCTTTTATAGAGCAACAACCGCTCTTTGACGCCATCAAGGCAAACGGCAGAAATCAAAGTAACGGAAATCTGTCGCCATTCCTTTGTCCTTTGATGATAGCAAAAGATCAGATACGTTGCGATCACGGAAACGACGCTTCGGATTCGGTAAGCAACTATACTTTACCCGGTCAAGATACGAACATTCGAAAATGACAGGAACATTGGGTTTAAGAGTTTTCGCAGTTTAGGTTTATGAATTTTATTGGCGTTGTCCAAGCAGTCCAGGATACT
>JAISZO010000312.1 GCA_031269105.1 Planctomycetaceae bacterium
TACCTCCTTGTTCGTTGGTTATACAAGACGTAATTATGACCTTTTTACAATTTTATGTCAGCAGCAACCTGCAAAATTCAACTTTATTTAAAAACACCTAATACGGTAGATTCAGCAAAGTTTTATGTCTATTGGAGATACTTTGAATGTTGACCGATTGAAAAACAAATCGTTTCGCGCAAAGAAAAAGGGAGCGGTAACAACTCCCTTTTACTTTTAACATTTGCTTTCCAGCTTTGTTTTTATCACTTTTTTTCGTTAGAAACTACGGGAACAACCCAGACTTTGATTTCGCTTTCAATGTCGCTGCCGAGATAAATTCGGACGGTGTAAAGTCCAAGTTCTTTGAGCGGTCCTACCAGTTTGACTTGATTGGGTTCAAGAACAATATTGTCTAACCGCAACGCTTTTGCAATATCTTCCGGTCCGACAGAACCATACAAATGTCCTTCTTCATTAGCGTTTGCTTCGATAGAAATACTTTTTTCGCGAAGTTCTTTCGCCAGATTTTGCAAACCAACCAATCGTTGTTTACGGATTTCCGCCAGTTTCGCTCTATGTTTCTCAACCATCCGCTTGTGATGATCCGTCGCAATCGTCGCCAAACCTTGCGGAATGAGATAATTGAGCGCGTAACCGCGTTTCACTTCAATCACCTCTCCTTGTTTTCCATGCGGATCAACCGTTTGAATCAATAAAAGTTGAATCCCGCCATGCGGTCCTCGCGGAAGACGTCTTGACGCTTTCGCAACATTCCTGGCTCGTTTACTTTTAATAGCAACCATAATATTCACCAACACCTATCAAAAAAATGTCTCGTTCCATCCGACGGTTTCAAACCGCCGGATTTTTCCTAGATTTTATTTTCAATTAAAACGGCACGTCGTCTTCCGGCGGCGCTTGATCGTAAGAATCATAACTTGCCGCCGCCGATTGCTGCGGTTTTTGCGGAACGGAAGTTTGACGATAAGCGGAACTGCTTTCGCCGCTTCCTGTTCCGCCGCCGTCCCTTGATCCCAGAAGTTGTACTTTTTCCCCGATAACTTTCAGCTTGCTTTTTTTCTGTCCGTCGGTTTCCCAAGAATCAAGCTTAAGCCGTCCTTCTACCAACAACGGTTTTCCTTTAGAACAATATTCGGAAACGACTTCCGCCGTCCGTCCCCAAATCGTAATATCCACGAAAGTTACTTCGTCAATCCATTCGCCATTTTGACCTTTTCGGCGATCATTCACCGCAAGTCCAACGTCCGTTACCGCTAATCCGGTCGGCGTATAACGCAGTTCTGGATCTCGCGTCAGATTCCCAAGCAAAATTACCCGATTAAAACTTGCCATAACAAACCCCGTAAAATCTGAAAAGTGGACTCGCTATTATTTATCTTAAACTCGTTATTTCCTGCGCAATAACGTCAAACAACGAAAAACTATCCTTCAATGACGTTAATACCGGCAACCGATTCAATGTCTTCTACAATCTCTTCTTCGGCGCTTGCATTGATTTCTTCTTCGCCTTGGGGTTTAATCGGTCCTTCTTTCGCATGTTCGACAACCGCTTCCACAATTCGCGGATCGAGTTTCAAAAAGAGAAAACGTAAAACGCTTTCCGTAATTTGAAACAAACGCGACAATTCTTTAATTTTGGAAGGATCAATCTTAAAATACGACAGCCAATACGTTCCGCGACGATGCCCTTTGATAGGATAGGCAAGACGCCGCTCATCCCACAAACGGCTCAAAAGGACTTCGCCGCCAATGTTTTCAATGTATTTGGCAATTTGACCGGAAACTTCATCCGGGTTTCGGGCATAAAGCTCTGAATTGAGAATATAAAGCCCTTCGTAAACGTTTTCTGACAAAATAAGACTCCTCAAACAGCAAAACGCAGTTGCAAAATGATTTTGAAATACGATTTTCGTTGTTCTATGTGTGATTATATCGATTCATTGTTTCCTGCGGACCATTTTTTATCCAACATTCTACGGCGTTTGCCGCTTCAATCTTCAAATCCGGCAGTTTTTTTTGTTCATTCGGTAAAAATTTACTCAATACGTAATTTGCCGCATTCACGTTATCAACAGGACGATCAATTCCAAAACGCAAACGGCAAAAAGCGTCGGAACTTAATTTTTGGATAATATCGTTTAATCCGTTTTGCCCGCCGCTACTTCCCGAAGTCCGCATACGCAACTTCCCGAAAGGAAGATTCAAATCATCGCAAACAACAAGCAAATGTTCCAACGGTAATTTATAAAACCGAACGGCTTCCGAAACGCTTAAACCGCTACGATTCATAAACGTATTCGGCGCCAGAAGTAACGTTTGCTCTTCTCCAAATTTCGTTTCGACTAAATCTCCTTGAAAACGCAATTTCGGCTTGACCGATTTCAAACGAAACGCTAATTCGGCGAGAATCATAAAACCGATGTTGTGCCTTGTTTCCTGATACTGCCGTCCGGGATTGCCAAGTCCAACAACAATTTTCATAACCCCAATTACTCTTCCGATTTTTCGTCTTCTTTTTTCCGTCCAATCACTTCCGGTTCCGCACCGTCCGCCGCCGCTTTTTCTTCAGAAACTTCAACGGCTTCCGCACAACTCACCACTAACAAAGTTTGTTCGGTCAAAACTGTCGAACTGGCAGGAATATGTAAATCTGAAACGTGAATCAATTGTCCAAATTCCAAATGATTAATATTCACGTCGATTTTTTCCGGCACAGCCGACGCTTCGCATTCCAATTCAATTTCGTGCAATTGAAGTTTCACCACGCCACCGTCTTTGGCGCCGGGCGCTTCGCCGCGAAGTTCAAGCGGAACAACCACTTTAATTTTTTCATGTTCGCTGACGCGAGCTAAATCGACATGTAAAACGTCTTTTCCCCATGTATCCCATTGGCATTCTTTAATTAACGCCTTTTCTCGCAAAGCGCCGGTCAACTGTACAAAACGGTTGCCATGACGAAGAGCCGCGTCCAACGTTTCCACTGGAATTAAAAGCGAAACATTTTTTTCTTTGTGTCCATATAAAATTGCAGGCACTTTTCCCGACGCCCGCAAGCGCCGATTGACCCGTTTGCCAAATTCTTCACGAAATTCAACGTTTAATATTGCGACTTCCGCCATGATAAACCCTAATATATTGCTGCGTATTTTGAATCTTATCGCCGATGTTTTGCGTATTTTTACTAAATAACTCTCAACCTGTTAGTCGTTTCGCGTTATCAAAACTCCAGAATCCCAACGCAAGAAAGACAGGAAAGACGGCATTTTGCCATTTTTTCAAAAAACGACAATCCCCCCCTAGTCGCTTTTTCGTAAAAAGTTTAATGCGACCATATTGCCACTTCTTTAAATAATTTACTCAAAGATTCGTTGAAGTGAATTCGCCGAATTGCCTCGCCAATCAAGGGCGCAACTGTCAATACTTTAATATTCGGCAGTTGTTTTTCTTCCGGTAAAGGAATCGTATCAGTCACAACAATTTGCTGTAACGGTATTTCCGACAATTGTTTTATTGCGTCGCCGCAAAAAATTCCGTGCGTCGCGCCAATGCAAATTTCTTTTGCACCCAAATTATGAACCACTCTCGCTGCGCCACAGATTGACGCCGCCGTACTGATCATGTCGTCAAAAATGTAACAAATTTTCCCTTCAATTGGACCGCCAATCAAATTTTCTTGTTCAACGCGATTTCCATAACGACGTTTGTCGATGATCGCTAAATTTCCGCCAATTGTTTTCGCGTGAGACGCGGCGCGTTTAATACTTCCCTCGTCGGGACTTACGACAACGATGTCTTCGGTCGGATGTCCGAGTTCGCGGAAAAAAGCGTCCAAAACTGGCGACGCATTCAGATGATCAACAGGAATATCGAAAAATCCTTGAATTTGCGCCGCGTGTAAATCCATGGTCAAAACGCGGTCGGCTCCTGCGCGGGCAATTAAATTTGCCACAAGTTTCGCGGTAATCGGTACGCGTCCTTCATCTTTGCGATCTTGACGCGCATAACCAAAATAAGGAATACAAGCGGTTATCCGCGAAGCGCTTGCGCGTTTGAAACTGTCGATCATAATCAAAAGTTCCATGATCGAATCATTGACGTCCGAGCAAGTCGGCTGAATCAAAAAAACGTCTTTCCCGCGAACATCCCGCTCAATTTTTATGCGAGTTTCTCCGTCTGGAAAATTCCCCACAACCGCTTGTCCCGATTCGACTTGCAAATAATCGCAAATCTTTTTTGCCAAATTGGGATTAGCGCGTCCCGTAAACACAACCAATTCGTTCATAACAAAAATTTCACACGCTATAATAATTATTAAAATCCGCACAATAAATACGCATTGTACTAACAATGATTATTTTTTCAACGGGGGCTGTGTAAAATTCTCCCTGTGTTTAAGAGGAGAAAAATGAGAACCCAAGAAACGGTCTTCGTCAAAACAGATTTCTGTAATTCATGCAGTTTGTGAAACAGCAAAAACTTTGTCGTTTATTTTCTCAAAATTAGAAAAACAGTAACTCGATTTAAAACAAAGCGAAAAATTCATAAAATGCGGTTTGTCTTTCTCAAAAAAATCGTTATAATAGGTTGCGATTGTCTTTAGAACGGGATAATGATACAATTATCGGTTCTTTGGAAAAGAAGAAAGTACAGAACAGCCGCGTGACGGCGGCGCGTTCTTTTTGTTATGTCAATTAAGCAGAAAAATTTTCACCTCAAAAAGGATTTCATTGAATGGCAAGTCCGTTTAAGTATTTTCGTAAACATCAGAAACAAGCATTTGTTGGGCTTGGCGTGATGGCAATGATCAGTTTTATTGTGTTGCCGGCTCTCTTGCATTATTTGGGAAGCGGCAGCGTTGCAAATGTTACTTTTGCAACGTCAAAATTCGGATCCATTGGACAGCAAGAGTTGGAAGCCTTCAATCATCGGCGGCAGGCGTTGGCGAATTTTTATCAAACGCTCGGCTTGGAAATTTACCGGCAAACGCAATCGAATAGCGGTTTCGCTCGACTTGGAGCGGAATTACAGCAAATGAACGAAGAGGAAATGATCGAAGAATGGATCATTGCGCGGTATATGCAAACACAAGGAAGTCACGTTACAGACGCGGAAATCGGCGAATTTCTTTCGTCGTTGGCACGCGATTTTTCGCTCGATGAAAATAATCCGAAAAACGTGATTACGGAACAAATTTATCAAAATGCGCTGCGTGGCGCCGGAATCAGCGATTACGACGCGAAAGCGTTAATCGCGGACGGATTGTTGGTTTCGCGTTTCCGAAGTTCAACGATGCAAAGCGTAAGAACGTTGTCGCCCGCCGCGATGTTCGACTGGTACAATCAGTTCAACCGCCAGATGAAAATTGAAGCGATTCCCGTTTCCGTCAACGATTTCAAAGCAAGTATTGCAGAGCCGTCGGAAAAAACGCTGAAGAAATTCTTCGAGGAAAACAAATTCCGCGATAATAATCCCAATGCGGCGGAAAGCGGATTTTCCATGCCGAAACAGTTTCATATTCAGGCGGTTTCTTATCAGGAAAGTTTAGCGAAACCGGAAGAAATCACCGACAACGAAGTTCGGCAATATTATGAGAAAAACAAAGAAGCGTTGTATAAAATTACGCCGCAAACGCAACAACAATCGCCGCCGGGATTTGGCAATATTCCGACGCCCGGCGCTTCCGGCAAATTGAGTATTCCGCCGACGTTGCCGCAATCCGACAACGCGCCAGAGCCGCCGCCCGCAACGACCGAACCGGCGCCGCCCGCGCTAACAATAACGCCGGAAACGGAACCGGACGTAAAACCGGAAAATGAAAATCCAGCGCCGGAAATCGAAACTCCGGCTGCTCCCGCCGCGCCGGAAGAACAACCGTCTCCAAATACGGAAAATACAACGGAAATTCCCGCCAATCAAGAAGAAAAGAAAGACGGCGAGAACGAAGAGAAATCATCATGGAACTCCATTGACTCGCCAATTCGATTCGTTTCTTATCAAGCGGAAGAAAAGTCCGAGCAGGAACCGCCTGCGCAACAGGAGGTCGTTTCGCAAGAAAACGCGACGTCGGAGAATACTCAAGAAAATCCTCAACAGGAAAACGCGGAGCCGGAATCTCAACCTGTTGCAGCTTCGGCTTCCGTTTTGCCGGAAATTCTGCCGCCAACAACCGTTGCGTCTGAAACAACGCCTGCAATTTCACCGTCGGCGGCAAGTCCCAACACAACCTTGCCGTTGGGAACGGCATTAAGTCCGCCGTCGCTGACAACGCAATACAAGCTGCTCGACGCGGCTTTGAAAGCGGAAATCCGCGAAAAACTGGCGTTGGAACGACTTCAGGCAAAACTCAAAAAAATCGAAGACGCGATGAACGTTTATTACGAAAAATATGTCGTCCACTTGCAAAAACCGAATACGAAATTGGAATCGCGTCCCGATCTCGCGGCGCTGGCGCTCGACGCGGGATTTCAATACGCCGATTTTGAAAATGTCAATACGTTCAATATTGTCGGCAAAGATTTCTTTTTCGCGCAATCAATGGTCGGCAATTCCGCAACCGGAGGCGACTCCGTTTATGGAACGTTGTTCGGACGATCCGGCGGCGTTAATCAGAATAAGCCGTATCTTGCGGAAAATTGGGCGCAAAAAACGCATTATCTGTTTTGGGTCACGGAGACGAGCGAAGAACGAGTTCCGAAATTTACCGACAAAGGAGTTGCCGAACAGGTCAAAGAACGTTGGTTGTCGGTCGAAGCCCGCAAGCCCGCAAAAGAAAAAGCGGAACAACTTGCCGACATTGCGAAAAAATCGGGCAAATCGCTGATTGAAACGTTCACATCCGGCGAAAACGCAAATCAAGACGTCAAAACGATTGTCGAATCGGAATATTTCTCGTTCCGAAGATTGCCGGAAAATTATTTTCTTTATATCTACAACGGATTGCCGGTTCCTGCGCAATTTGGCGAGGTGCGCGAGAAAGACGTTTTGCCCGACGAATCGTTCGTGAAAAATACCGTTCTCAAAAATCTTGGTCAGGAATTTATGGAAGGCGTTTATGATTTGAACGTAGGCGAAATCGGCGTGTTTGCGAATCAATCGCAAGACGCTTTTTATCTCGTCCGTAAAACCGAAATTTCGCCGAGCGACGACGCGGCGTTCACGTCCTATCAAGCCGGTCCGCCGTTTGAATTGAGAATTTACGCGCAAATTGCGATACAACAACGAAGTTACGAATTGAATCAAGGACTTCAAAAAGAAGTGTTCGCGAAAACGAATTTTGCGTGGAAAGTGAAACCGTCCGAGTATCGGCAGCAATTGAAATTGGAATCGTCGGAACGCAATCAAAACGACGGCGCCGATAATCGCTTTCCTCCAGGCAGAAATTACCCGATCAATCTGCCGGAATTTTAACGACGACGGCAAATAAGTAAATAAATTAAACGCAACAAAGGGTAACATTTACGGTTATCCTTTTTGTTGGAACAGTTGAATATGTGATGTAAAAAACAAGGCAAATAAATAATGAAAAAATGGATTAAAAACATAAGCGGAGAGATTCCGCATACAGGCAGGAATGTAAATATTGATTTGGACGGTAAAAACCTCATTGTTACCGGAACAAACGGGTCGGGAAAAACTTCGTTTTTAAAGGCGGTTTATGAAAAAAACGAATCTGTTGATTGCCCTAAAAAAAGGCGCTGATTTGCCTCGAATGAAAAATGATTTAAAATTTTGGCAAAATGAGTTAAGTAAATGTCAAAAAGGGACTACCGCATTTGATAATGCAAAAAAACAAGTAAACCGCTTGGAAACGCAAATAAACGCTATTGAAAAAGGATTGCAGGTTGGAATACCGGACAACCTTAATTTTTCTTTGATGTATGAAGACAGGAAAGCGATTATTCGATTTTTCGAGGAAAAAAGATTGTCCAAAATTGCGCAGCCAATCGCGGCAAAAGCAATTTCCGTAGAAGAAGAAAATGCAAAACAACAAGACGCCGCTCAAAAATTTGCCAATAATTTAGAACAGCATCTGGTTAATTTGAAAAGCCGTCAAGCGTTGGCTATAACTATGGATAAAAATCAATCGCCGGCGGATAGTATCGGAAATTGGTTTGTCGATTTTGAGAAAAATCTGAAAATACTTTTTGAAGACCCTGACATTGAAAAATCGAGATTCGTCGCAAGCGGAAAAAGAAAAAACAAGAGAACATTTAACAAAGATGCAAGATGTATCTTATCCTTTTTCCATCTTTTGGAAAGGGCATGTTTTAAGCGATACGCTTCTTCAATGTATTTTAGAGTATACTCATCATACTTGAAATTTCGGTTTTTAAACACGGAACGCACAGGATACATAGAAAAAATACGCTAAAAATTCCGTATTGTTTCGTGATTTCCGTGTTCAAAACAATAAAAACAAAAACCGAATCTTAAAGTAAGAAAGGTATAGTTATAAAATTGTTTTTTAACTTTTCACTCCAATTCAAATGACGGAACGATTTGACGAAGCGATAAAATTGGCGTTGCAGTTGCATCGTTATCAGAAACGCAAAGGGAGAGAAGCGCCGTACATTTCGCACTTGTTGCGCGTGGCGGGACTTGTCATGGAGTTTGCCGGAGAATCTCATCAGGAAACTGCCGAAGATACGGCAATTGCCGCAATGTTGCACGACGCGGTAGAAGATCAGGGCGGTTTGGCGACGGCGATGTTGATTCGCGAACAATTCGGCGAGCGGGTTGAGCGGTTTGTTTTGGCGTGTTCCGACTCTGCGACAACGCAAGATCAACCAAAGAAACGTCCGTGGCGCGAACGAAAAGAAGCGGCTATCGTAAACATTCAAATTGCCGAACCGGAATCGCGATTGATTATAGCGTGCGACAAACTTGACAATCTCCGCAGTATGATTTCTAATTATCGGGTTGTCGGCGAACAACTTTGGAAACGTTTTCATGCGGGACGCGACGATCAGCTTTGGTATTTTCGCGGCATGATTGACGCGCTGCGAAATGCCGGAAATTGTCCCGTTATGACCGAGTTGGAAGACGAGATAAAAAAACTGGAAAACCTTATTCAAGAAAGCGATGAGAAAACAAATGAGTTACGATGAACAATTTCCAACGCAAGAGACGAAACGTTACGTTCCTCCCAAATCGCACACGACGCGAAATTGCTGTTTGTTTGCGGGCGGCGGTTGCGGATGTCTGATAATCGTTCTGGCGATTTTGGCAGCGGTTGGTTTTTATTTTGTTAAAGGAAGCATGGGCGGTTTGGTTGTCGCGCAAGTCAACGCGAACCTCATCCAAAACGCTTTGGATTTCTATGCGCAAGAACACGGCGAATTTCCGCCCGCTTACACGGTCGATGAAAACGGCAAACCGCTTCACAGTTGGCGTGTGTTATTGCTTCCTTACATTGCGGAAGCGCAAAAGAGCGTTGATAAAAATGTGTACGAAACATTTTCTCCCGATTTTGCCAAAGAAGAAGATTTAGCGGCTCTTTACAAAGAAATCCGTCTTGATGAACCTTGGGACAGCGAACACAACAAACAATTTGCGTCGCGAATACCGGTATGTTTTTTGAATGCGACATTAAAAGAAGAAGGGAAAACCAATTTTCAAATGATTGTCGGTGCAAAATGTCTTTCGAACGGCGCTGGTTCGCGAAAAACGGAAGATGTGATTTCCAACAAAAATCCGGTTGTACTTTTTGTCGAAGCGGCTCCGTCGGTGAATTGGATGGAACCCAAAGACCTGAAATATGAGGATTTGACGGCAAATGAAATCGTTTCGGCAAAAGGTTCGCAAGCAGGATTGACTTGTCCTCATCCGTTTGCGTCGGTCGTTTTGTTTGGCAACGCCGCAATAACGAAAAGATCGGCTTCCATGTATTTTAACGTCAAAAATGAAAGCGCTAACGTTCAGAACCGAGAAAACGTTGTTACGATTGAACAGATACGCCGTTGGGCAGTTTTCAACACGGACGTTCAAGCGAAAAAAACAACAGATGAACTGAAAGAAGACAACAAAGAAAACGCGGAAGAATCCGAATCGGAAGAACAATAAAACTCGCGGTTGAATAGAAAAACTTCGCCAAAAGCCGCGCGCAAAAAACATAATCTCATTCGCCTTATTTTATTATCAGCACAATTTCAAAATGCGGGAATAAGATTTTTTGAGCGAGCGATATTTGGCGGCAGATATTTCTTTAACAGGTTGATCTGCAAATAAAATTCTCACGTTGTTTATTCTGTAAAGTTGAGGAAATTTAATTTTTTTCAGAATTTCTGGGCGTTCGTTCCCATTTTTTAGGACGCAATAAACAGAACGATTGAACGGCAATTTCTAAATACTTCAATACAAAAATCGGCATAAGACATAAATATTTCAAACGTCGTTGATTAAGTCCCATCGCAAAAATTCCGATTCCAACGTAAAGAAAATACACGCCGACTGTTCCGCCGAAAATTGCCAACAAGACGCGACTCCATACGGACGGAATCAGAAAGAAACTCAAAAATCCTAAAATTCCCGACAAAAAAATCTGTCCGAAAATCACCGGACGGCTGATAAAAAACATCGAAATTCCCGCGTCAAACGCAACAAAATCCCGCTTTAAAATTCCCCGCGCAAGCAATCCCATCACGGAACGCCGCAAAAGGTCCAAGCCGCCAAAAATCCAACGCGCGCGTTGAACAGCGAGTTGTTTAGCTTCAACAGGAAACGGCGAATCTAATACTACATCGCCCACAAAAACCGCCTTGACGCCGTTTTTCAATAGACGAAAACCATATTCAAAATCTTCAGCAAGTCCGCCGGAATGCCAAGAATACTTTTCTAAAACATCGCGAGTGAAAACGCCGCCGGGTCCAATCATAAAACAAGATAATCCGACTTGAGTTTTCGGTAAATAGTATAAAAAATTTTCTATATAACGCGCCAATGCCATCGCATAACTCCGAAACGAATCGTCAGGATTAGAAACAATATTAGAAACCTGAATAACTTGACTTCCTCTCGCTATTTCATAATCACAAGCTAACAATGTTTTATGTGCAATATTGCAATCCGCGTCGAGAATCATCACCGCGTCGGTTTTTTGCGCGAGAATTTGCGGAATTGCCCACTCCAACGCTTCGCCTTTGCCTCGTTTTTGATCGTCAAACCGTTCCAAACATTGAACGCCGCAATCTCTCGCGATTTGAGCCGTATTATCCGTGCAATTATCCGCAATAACCGCCACCGTAAAGAGTTCCGGCAGATAATCCAATTGAAGACAACGAGTAATAACGGAATGTAAACATTCGGATTCATTGTGCGCGGGAATTAAAATCGTAAAATGACATTTTGGTGTTTGCGAAAATTGACGTTTTTTGCATAAAAATAGATAAATGATAGCGAAAAACATCTGATACAACGCGCCAAACGCCGTAAAAGCAATAATAATTGATACGAGAATCAAAAAAACGATTGAAAAAATAAACATAAAATAAAAAGTCGCTTGGAAGAAATTTTTTCTCTGAAGGGTAGTTCTAATAAGTTCAGTTTTTATAGAGGGGTTGATAGTTATGGGAAAGATATTATTTTTTCTCCAAAAAGAGGCGGGAATTTTGTCGTTTTGAATGTCGGAAATCGTTCCCGACATTCATTCCCAACGTCTCTCGTTTACCTCTTTTGTCATTCTACACGGACTTTTCGCATCAAACTCACCTATCGGCGCTTATTGTAAACAACATTCCGCATGCCAATCTGAAACGCCGCTCGCGTCTTACCGAAGCGTCCGTGACGCAATCGTCGCGGATAAATTTATAACGAAGCGTCCGTGTTCACGTAATTCTTATAACCAAAATAACTCGCATTGTTTTTTTTCGTCCAACGGGCGTCAACGT